>DAOWET010000266.1 GCA_030638335.1 Nitrospirota bacterium | reverse complement strand
GACATGCTCTTTGAGCTTGCCTCGGACGAGATCGTGCTTGCAGTAAAAAAGAAACCGTTGAAGGGCAAGGCCCTTGCCGAGCACTTGAGGCGCATAAGCGATTTCGAGGTCATGCTGGGGTGGTTCAGGGCCAGAAAGAGGGACCCGGCGTTCTTAAGATACCTGCTTGGAAACGGGCTTACAAAAAATACCCTCAAGGACAAGGACGCGCTCAAGGAGTTCATGGACAAGGTGAAGGGTGAGCTCCCGGCAGTGCGCTTTGGCAAGATCAAGAAGGACGAGGAGCACGAGGCCCACGCGGTTGACGTGGGGCGCCAGGGCCACAAGCACATAACGCTTGACATGGCGTTTCTCGCAAGCCCTGAGTACAGAAACCTCGTAAAGCTCCATGCGGCCGTAAAGGAGCTCGGACGGCCTCCTTATAAGTTCACGGTCAAGGACGAGGAGGGCCAGGCCAAGGACTCCACGGACTTCATGGACCAGGTGCTCGCGGTGGCCAAGAAGGGGCTCAACATCCAGCGTTATAAGGGCCTTGGGGAGATGAACCCGGACCAGCTCTGGGACACGACCATGAGCCCGGACAAGCGCATGCTCAGGCAGGTCACGGTTGCGGACTCCATAGGCTCTGACGAGGTATTCACGGTGCTCATGGGCGACCAGGTGGCGCCAAGAAAAGAATTCATCGTCAAGCACGCGCTCGAGGCCCAGAACATAGATATCTAAGTCCGAATTACTGACTTCGTTAAGTGGCAAAGGGTTTTTCAAAAAAAGTGAAGAGGACAAAGAACACCTTGGGGCTGAAGCGTGTATAATGAATCTCCATTTCAATCAGGAACAACATACATGCAGGGGATTGGTATCTGATGGGTAAGACTGTTGTCGTAGCAAATCAAAAAGGCGGGGTGGGAAAGACCACCACGAGCATAAACCTCGCCTCCTCGCTGGCCCTTGCGGGCACGGACGTACTTCTTATAGACACTGACCCCCAGTGCAACTCCACAAGCGGCCTTGGGCTTGCCTCGGGCGGGGGTGAGCAGGGCTCGCTCTATGACGTGTATGCCGGGCGCAGGGAGCTTGCGGACGTGGTCCAGCCCACCTGTGTTGACAAGCTCTCCATCGTGCCGGCCTCTGTGGACCTGCTTGCGGTGGAGATAGAACTTGTGGGCATGGACGGCAGGGAGGGGCTTTTAGATAAAGCGCTTGACGGCATTGGGGACAAGTACCGCTATATATTCATCGACTGCCCGCCCTCGCTTGGGCTTCTTACCTTAAACGCCATGGTTGCCGCAGGGAGCGTGCTTGTGCCGATGCAGTGCGAGTACTTCGCGCTTGAGGGCCTTGGGAGCCTGACGCGCACCCTGAAACTCGTGCGAGGCGCCTTTAACCCCCTCCTGGAGATAGAGGGCATACTGCTTACGATGTACGATGCCAGGAACACGCTCTCAAGGCAGGTGGCCCACGAGATACGCCGGCACTTTGGCGATAAGGTCTACGATACCGTGATACCGAGGAACGTAACGCTTGCCGAGGCCCCGAGCCATGGCAAGCCCGTGCTACTATATGACGCCAGGAGCAGAGGAGCGCAGAGCTACCTGCAGCTTGCAAAGGAGATGCTGAATGAAAACGGCGCTGGGTAAAGGCCTTGACGCCCTGCTTCCCGAGGGGGGCGGGGAAGTAATCGAGATAGAACTCCGGCGCATCGCTGCCAACGCGGAGCAGCCACGCAAGGTATTCAGAGAGGAAACCTTGAAGGAGCTTGCGGCCTCGATAAGGGAAAAGGGCATCATCCAGCCGGTTCTGGTGCGGAGGCAGCCTGACGGGAGCTTCATGCTCATAGCCGGGGAGCGCAGGATGAGGGCAGCGCACATGGTGGGCCTGAAGACCATGCCCGCGATCGTGCGCAAGGGGGATGAGGAGGATGTCCTGGAGGTCGCCCTCATCGAGAACATCCAGCGCGAGGACCTGAACCCCATGGAGACCGCGCGCGGCTTCAAGCAGCTCATTGACAGGTTCGGCCTCTCGCAGGAGGAACTGTCCAAAAAGGTGGGCAAGGAGCGGGCCACTGTGGCCAACTACCTCAGGCTCCTCTCGCTCCCAAAGGCAGTGATAGAGCTCGTGAACTCCGGGGAGCTCTCCATGGGGCATGCCCGGGCCGTGCTTGCCATTGTGGGCGAGCGAGCGCAGGTGAAGGCCGCGCGTAAGATAGTGGCAGGGGGACTTAGTGTCCGAGAGGCCGAAAAGCTCGCCAAGGGCACCAGTGCCCCATTAAAGGACAAGAAAGATACATCAGCCGCAATAAGCAAGGACCCCAATGTGCGTGCGCTTGAGCAGAAGCTCATAAAGAGCCTTGGCACCAAGGTGCGCCTGAAGCACAAGGGCAAGAAGGGCGGAGTGCTGGAGATAGAGTATTACTCGCTTGAGGAGCTTGACCGCATAGTGGAGCTGTTGCTCTAAATAATTGAGCGTTTCTCCGGACAATGGAACTATTGCTTTTGGCAATGAAAGTATATTTGAGGGAAAGGTAGTGTGTAATGAGCCCAGACAAGAAGGATAAGAAGAAGACAGATGATACTAAAACCGTGAAGAGTCCACCTGCAAAGACCAGTATGCACAGCCTCTCTAAACAGACCGTGCAGGACCCTGCTGGCGAACAGTCAGCCGGACGGCGCAGAAGCCAGGGCCGACCTGACAGCAGAGACGGCAAGGGTGGAGGTAAGCGTCCCGGTGGCCCAGGTGGTCGAGATAGCAGAGGTGGCAGAGGCAAGCGCTCAGGCGGAGGCCGTGGGGGGCCAAGGGGTCCTGTGGACACAAGCGAGATGAAAAATCCACCGGTCGCGAGCCTTGGCGATGCCATCTCGTCAGAGATGGTAGAGGAACTCAAAAAACGCGGTCTGCTTAAATAACCTGCCTTAATTGCACGCAGGCGCGCGCGCAGGGGCTCACTGCGTGAGGGCTGAATTGCTCCTTTCAGGAGCAGAAGCGAAATGCTTATAGAGATAAACCATTGCCCTCAAGTGTAAATGGGGCCCATGGCCCCTTGGTGCATCCAAGGACGTTCAGAGCAATGTACAGGTTTGACCCGGCCCCGGAAATGTCGTACAATCAAGGTCTGTAAACAAACAATACTAATGATTATCTGGATGACCGGAAGGAGAAGTTATGAAGAACATAGAGGGAGAGCTTGACGGCAAGGGCCTCAGGGTCACGATAATCGCGGCCAGGTTCAATGATTTCATCACCGCAAAGCTCGTGGACGGGGCTGTGGACGGTCTTGTCAGGCACGGTGTGCGCGAAGACGACATCACGCTTGTAAAGGTCCCCGGGGCCTTTGAGATACCGCTTGTGGCAAGCCGCGTGGCTTCGGACAAGAAGGCAGACGCGATAATCTGCGTTGGCGCTGTCATACGGGGCGCTACCCCGCACTTTGACTACGTGGCCTCGGAGGTATCAAAGGGCATAGCGCAGGCCTCTCTGGTTACCGGTGTGCCAATAGCGTTTGGCGTGCTTACTACTGACACCATCGAGCAGGCGGTGGAGCGCGCCGGCAGCAAGGCAGGCAACAAGGGCTGGGACTGTGCTCTGTCGGCCATTGAGATGGTCCAAGTCCTGAAGAAACTTTAAGGCCGGCCTGCATGAAGCGGCGTCTTGCACGTGAATATGCGCTCCAGATGCTCTTTCAGAGGGATTTTATCGAGAGCGAAAAGGAGCTGGCAGCCTTCTGGGAAGGAAAGGACGTGGACCCCGAGGTCAGGGAGTTCGCAAACAGGATCGCCCTGGGCACGTCAAAGCACCTCAACGAGATCGACGAGGCCATAAAGGCCTCGGCCGAGCACTGGGTGCTGGAGCGCATGGCAGCTGTGGACAGGAACATCCTGCGCGCCGGGGCCTATGAGCTTCTCTACGGGGATGACATCCCCCGGGCAGTGGCCATAAACGAGGCCATCGAGATAGCCAAGAAGTTCTCTTCAAGCGAGTCGGCGTCTTTTATAAACGGCATCCTCGACCGCATAGCAAAGGCGAAAAAGGGGCCAGGCTAAGGGTTTTTAATTTAAAGGGCACATGAGAAACGCTTACATCTCAGACATCCACGCGAACCTCGAAGCGCTTGAAGCCGTGATCGCGGACATAAACAAGCAGAGAGTCCAGAACATTTACTTTATGGGCGATGCTGTGGGCTATGGCGCAAACCCCAACGAATGCACCGAGATCATCAAGAACAACTGCGATTTCGCCATTGCCGGAAACCATGACCACGCGGCCCTTGGCATCACGGACATAAGCGTGTTCAACGAGCGCGCGGCCGAGGCCATCATGTGGACCTTTGAGGTGATGAACGAGGCCACCTCCGCTTATCTTGAAAAACAGCCCTTT
>DAOWET010000202.1 GCA_030638335.1 Nitrospirota bacterium | reverse complement strand
TTTTCCATGCAGGAGAACTTCGAGGGCAAGTACTGCGGGCTGTGCCACGGCACAGTGGCTTTTCCGAACAAGGACTGTCAGCGCTGCCATACTGAAAGGGTGGTTTGATGGGCAAGGCAATACGCCTGATTTTTCTTATGCCCTTGCTTGTGGTCGTGCTTCTGGGCTTTGTGCTGGCCGGGAAGGGTTACGGGCAGTTCTGGAACCTCCCGCCACGAGTGCCCCCCCACGAGTTCGGCACCATCACCATTGACAGGAACTCCTCCGCCAAGGGAGAAAAACCAGTGGTGTTCCCGCACTGGTCGCACAGGCTGAAGTACACCTGCAGGGTCTGCCACTTCGAGCTGGAGTTCGAGTTCAAGCGAAACACCACGCCCATCACCGAGCAGGACAACCGCAACGGCCTGTACTGCGGCAAGTGCCACGACGGCACAACCGCCTTTGCTCACAGGAGGGAGCACTGTGGCAAGTGCCACGGCGGCGACAAGTCCGCGCTTAAGAAAAAGTTCGACAGGATATGGAGGAAGCTTCCCCATTCAGAGTACGGCAACAGGATAGACTGGAACAAGGCCATCAGGATAAATAATCCGAGATACAGCATCTTCCTGCATGAAAAGCCCATCAAGTTCATGAAAACCCTGAACCTGCGGGCTGAACTGGGCAGGATACCCCCGGTCAAGTTTCCACACTGGGAGCACGTGCAGTTGCTGGACTGCTCCAGCTGCCATCCGGAGATATTCAACCTGAAGAAAAAGACCACCAAGCATTTCAGCATGGATAGCATTCTTCAGGGGAAATTCTGTGGTGCCTGCCACCTGAACGTGGCCTTCCCCATAGACCCCTGCAAGAGGTGCCATCCGGAGATAAGGGAGTGATTAATATGAACAGAATACTGTTTACCATGATTGCCATGATGTTTGTCTTTGCCATTTTAGTTGCGTCGGCCCAGGCTGAGCAGGGGCAGTGGAAGGAGGAGTTAGAGCGCCTGTGCAACTACACCGAGGTGTCCGGCACGCTTTCGGACGAGGAACTCCGGCAGCTTGTCAAGGACTCCGACATCCTTCTTGAGAAGCTGAAGGCCCTCGATGAGTCCGAAGTGAAGGTGTACATATTCAGGCTGAAAAAATGCCGCAACTTGTATGCCTACTCCATTGAGGTCAAGGAGGCGCAGGAAAAGCAAAAGAGCGACTGAACGGCATATGCAGGGTCATTGCACACTTTTTCTTCTAAATCGCCTCCTGCGGTGATACAATGGGGTGGATGCACCATAATGCGCGCAACGGGGGGAATATATGCACGAGGACCCGACACTAGAGATAGTGACGCTTGTTGTGGCCCTGATGTTCACCGCGTCGCTTGTGGCGGTTGCGGCCAAGCGCCTGAAGTTCCCCTATACCATCTTCCTTGTGCTTATCGGCCTTGCGGTGGGCTGGCTCTCCGGGGCCGTTGAATTCCTGAAGCCCCTGACGCATTTCGAGCTTACCCCTGACATAATAGTCTTTGTCTTCCTGCCTGTGCTGATATTCGAGAGCGCCTTTAATTTAAACGCACGCACCCTCTTCAAGAATCTAACGCCCATACTCACCCTTGCCATACCGGCCCTGCTTGTATCCACCGCAGTGGTGGGCGGCATAATGCACCTGGCCCTTGGGCTCCCGCTGGACGTGGCCCTGCTCTTTGGGGCGCTTATATCCGCCACCGACCCCGTGGCGGTCATCTCTCTGTTCAGGGAGATGGGCGCGCCAAAGCGGCTTACCGTGCTGGTGGAGGGCGAGAGCCTCTTTAACGACGGCACCGCGCTTGTGCTTTTTAAGATACTGCTTGGCATAGTCATAGCGGGCAGCTTTACCACATCCACCATAACCCACGGGGTGCTGGACTTTCTGATCGTGTTCGTGGGGGGGCTGGTGGTGGGCGGCATGTTCGGCTATGTGTTTTCAAAGGCCATAGAGCTTGTGGAAAACGACGCGCTTATAGAGATCACGCTCACCACATTACTTGCACACAGCACCTTTATAGCGGCCGAGCACTACCTGCACGTCTCGGGCGTCATGGCAACGGTGGCCGCGGGTCTTACGCTCGGCAGCTTCGGCCGCAACAAGATATCCCCGCCGGTGCTCGAGCATATGGAGCACTTCTGGGAGTACTTTGCCTATGTCTGTAACTCCCTTATCTTCCTGCTTGTGGGGCTGAGCGTGGACATGGTGCTCTTTGTAAAGAGCATTGGCTCCGCCCTCTGGGCCGTGGGCGCGGTGATCGTGGCAAGGGCCTTAGTTATCTATACGTTCACCCCTCTTGCCGGGAGGCTCAAGGGTGTTGAGGCCGTAAGCAGGAGTTTTCAGACGGTCATGTTCTGGGGCGGCCTGAGGGGCGCGCTTGCCATGGCCATGGTCTTGAGCATTCCCGATTCAGTTGAGCAAAAACCGCTTCTTATTGTGCTTGCCGTGGGTGTTGTGCTGTTCACTCTGATAGTGAACGGGCTTACCATCCGGCCCCTGATGTCGCTCTTGGGCCTGGACCGATACTCCATGGCAGAGCGCTTCGAGCGCTCGCAGGCCATGCTCAGGGCCAGGCAGAGCGCGCTTAGCAACCTCAGGGACTTCGGCCTGAAGGGCGGGTTCGAGGCCTCCTCGATGGATGAGGTGG
Source organism: Nitrospirota bacterium (assembly GCA_030638335.1). Classification (GTDB taxonomy): domain Bacteria; phylum Nitrospirota; class Thermodesulfovibrionia; order Thermodesulfovibrionales; family JdFR-86; genus DAOWET01. The sequence continues at coordinate 5,571 of DAOWET010000202.1, read as the reverse complement.
CTGACCATTACAACAAGGGCATGGAAGAGGCCCACCATGAGGTGGATTCCCTGAGGGATGGGGAGGAGTCCATGGGAGCTGAGGAAGAAAAGAAGCTCGTGATCAGGCACGCCCTGCTTCTGGAGAAGGCCGAGTACCACATGCTGTTTGAGCGGGGCCTTATCAGCGAGGACAACTTGAGGGAGATGCACCACACCATCGACCTGGCCCTGGACAGGCTCAAGGAGACCGATGGTGTGTCAGCCAGCGGAAAGGGTTTCAGCGCATTTTTCGGGGGATGGGAGACCGGTCTGCTTAATGCCCTTGGCAAGGTGTTTTTCTTAAAACCAATGCTGCGGCGCTACAAGACCGCGCGCATAGCCGAGAGCTATGAGAGGAAGCGCGCCCGCCTGATGGTGGTTAACCATGTAACGCACGCCCTTGAGGGCATGGCCACGGACAAGACATACGACCAGGCGGCAGTGGACGAGGCCCTTGATTTCTACCGCCACCTGCAACGCATCACCGAGGAGCGGGTGCTTTCAATCAGGGCCGAGTTCCCGGAGTACGTGGAGAAGGTGGAGGCGGGCATACTCAGGCGGTACTGCCTGACGCAGGAGCTGAAGTCCTACGAGAATCAGTTCGAGGAGGGGGCGATAACGGACAAGGTGTTAAAGGAGTTCTCCGTGGGCGTGGCCGAGGAGATCAGGAAGATGCGCATGAGGCCGGTGGAGGAACTGCTGATACCCGCGCCCAAGCTCATGAGCATGATACCAATCTTTGCCGAGTTCCCGGAAGAAGACCTGAAGCTCATATGCTCGCAGGTGAGCGTGCAGTCCTTCCTTCCGGGCGAGAACATAGTGCGCGCCGGACAGCATGGAAGCTCTCTATTCGTGATAGGGCGCGGAAAGGCGCAGGTGTTCACGGCCGACGGCGCTCCGGTTGCAAGCCTTGGGGCAGGGAATTTCTTCGGGGAGATAGCCCTTCTGGAGCCCCAGCCGCGCACTGCCACAGTGCAGGCATTCACCCCCACAACGCTTCTGGAGCTAAAGCGGGACCTCCTGATGCCCATACTTGACGACGCCCCGCACATGAAGGAGGCCCTTGAGGAGGCATATCGGGTCAGGCTCGCGGAGATAAGGAAACTCGACAGCCACCACGAGTCCTGAGTTCATTGCATCTACTGCATCATAAGCCGCTCGAAGTACGACGTGTACTACTCGGATCGAGTCTTGCGACTTCGCGACTTTTTCTTTGTATCTACAATAAATCAGAACTCGTGGGACCTCGTGCATGGATATACCTCATCTTTTTTGTCGCGACCCGCTCGAAGTATATTCGAAACTCGACAGCCACCATTAGGGTGAGGGACTTTCCTGAGTGCTTTGAACAGTGCCTTCATAGACGGTTATCCTGAAGGTCGTCCCCTTCTTCCTTTCAAGTTCGATCCTGCCCTCCAGCTGTTGCGTAAGAATATTTACCAGCTGAAACCCAAGTGTCTCTGTTTTCTCCAGGTCGATCTCCTCAGGCATGCCTACTCCGTCGTCTGAAATGGTCAGCGTTATCTTGTCGGGCGGGGCCTTCGTGATGTCTACGAGTATCTCGCCCTTTCGATCCTTCGGAAAGGCATGCTTCAGGGAGTTAGTGACCAGCTCGTTGACTATGAGCCCGCAGGGTATCAACGTATCGATACTTAAGATGATATCCCTGGCACTCACCCTGCAGACAATTAACTCGTTTCCTATCCTGTATGAATTGCATATGGCCGTTACGAGTTCATTGAAATAGTCCGAAGCATCAATTTCCGCCAGGCTTTTGCAGTTGTAGAGCTTTTCATGGACAAGGGCCATGGACATGATGCGGTCCTGGTTTTCCTTCAAGGCATCGATGGTTTCCTCGTTCTTCATATGTGTCATCTGAAGCTTGCAAAGTGATGAGATTATCTGCATGTTGTTCTTTACCCGGTGGTGCAGTTCCTGGAGGAGGACCTCCTTTTCACTCAGTGCGGTTCTGAGCTTCTCCTCGGCTTTCCTGATCTCCGTTATGTCCTGGACCGTGCCGATGGAGAATGCCGGAGCGCCCGCTTCGTCGTAAGTGGTCTCGCAGCGCTCATGCACGAACTTTGTCCTCTTGTCCGGGAAGATTATCCTGTGAATGATCTCGTAGGGGACCCTGTTCTTGATGGAATCATTGTATGCCTTGTCCACGGCCTCCCTGTCGCCGGGGTGCAGGAGAGCCAGAAAGGCGTCGTAGGACGCACCGAACTCCCCGGGCGATATCTCAAAGATGCGGTATGTCTCGTCGGACCAGGACAGTTTGTTTGCCTTGATGTCCAGTTCCCAGTGTCCTATTTTAGCTATGTGCTGGGCTTTGTTGAGGAGGGCCTCGCTTTTCCTCAGGGCCTTTTCAGCACGGTCGCGTTCCGTCACGTCGCGCGACATCAGAACATAGCCGATAGTCCTGCGGTCCCTGTCGATTATGCCTGTCACCCTGGACTCTATGAGACGCCTGCCGTTGCCGGTTTGCTGTTCCACCTTGTAGCTATATGACCCTTCTTTCTTGACCGTAGCGATGGCGTTGTCGAAACGTTCAGGCGCTACTTTCTCCTTTAGATGCACCTCCATGACGGTCTTCCCGATGACTTCCTCGGCACTGTAGCCGAATAGCTTTTCGGCCATGGGATTGTAATACGTGATCCTGAAGTCCTGGTCTGTTGCGGCTATGGCCATGTCAGTGGAGGAGTACAGTATGTTGTCGAGGAATGCGGACTTCTCCGCAAGCCGCTTTTTGGATTCCATAAGATCCTGCTTTGTCTTCATGCGGTCGGTTATGTCCTGGACGAACTCGATGACACCTTCCACCTGTCCCGTTCCGGAGTCGACCATGGGGAAGGTATAGAGATTGAGCCAGCCCTCTACCCCCTGCTCAGTGACGTATGGGACTACCTCCAGTTCCTTTTTGCCGCTTTCCAGGGTCCGCAGGGTCGGACACTTGTCGCATGGCTCAGCGAGCCCATGGTATGTCTCGTAGCATTTCTTTCCGATCAGGGGCGCCTTGTGCGCATAGAGGCTGTCCATGAAGGAGTTGACCCTTAATATGTTCAGGTCCTTGTCCAGGACGCTTATGCCGTCCTGGATGCTGTTGAGGACCTCGCTAAGGAACTTCTCGTTCTTCATCAGTGCAAGTTCGATACGGTTCCGTTCATCCAGCTCCCTGCTGAGCTCCCCGGTCCGTTCTTCTACTTTGAGTTCCAGCTCGTCATGGGCTCCCAGGAGAGCGGCCTGGGTTTCCTTGAATTTGACTACAATGGGGAACCATATGTAAAAACCTATGCCAAGGAAGATAAATCCGAAAAGGGACCCCACCACCTTCTCCAGAAAGGCCTCGGCTTCTGTGTCACCGACAATTACATATTTGTTCAGAGATGGGAAATTGTCGGTTATGTCTATGGCCATCCCGAAAAGGATCAGTGAGAATCCCAGAAGGATGTAACTCCACCCTCTCTGCCTGTGTATGCCGCCTTTGATGCCAGCGCGCCAGAGGTAGAGGACAAAGACGGCCGTGATTATGAACCTGAGGGTTTCCAGAAAAAGATCTGACATGTGCAACCTCTTTGTTATTAAAGAAATCCAGGCAGCGTTCAAACGCTCTTGCCCTTGCTCATACTCTTAAATAATAGCAGTAAACAGCAGGCTTGTAAACTGCCGGAACCAGGCCGAAAAACCAGAGGACAGGGGTCACTGACCCCGTTTAAACTGGTGGCTGTCAGCCCCGAACGTTTTCAGGGAAAGAATCGTATCACCTCTTCCTTGATGTGTTCCTGCTGATCCTTTATAGGAAACATTGCGGCTCCAGAAGGGAGCTGGAAAAACCGGTCCGTGACCGGCCCGTGGCTGGGGGTCACTGACCCCGTTTAAACTGGTGGCTTCACGCGAGTTTCCTTGTAAAGCGAAGTTAGCTGATGGAATGGTTTTTAATTTACCGTGCAGGGTCGCTTGTATTGAAGGGGTCACGGACCCCTTTGAACTGGGGGCTACACGCTTGTTCGGTTCCAAAGAGTTTTTACCTTAAAAGAGGTATTAATTATTGGATTGATCAGTTGTATTAAATATATTTGCTTTAGGAGGATGCTGTTCGGGTCGACTCGACCTATTAAGTCCAGCCCGTGGCTGGGGGGGGGTGGCGCGCCAGAGAGGATTCGAACCTCTGACCTACGGCTTAGAAGGCCGTTGCTCTATCCAGCTGAGCTACTGGCGCTTTATTAGATCGTCCGGCGGGGCCTCTTGCCTCCCCACCAGCCTCACCGGATGGATTATATCATCCGATGAAGCTATATTCAAACCACAGAGGGCCGGCCTCAGCCCTTTTTCTTCTTCCTGCCGTATGTTTGCTGTTTTTTTCTGCCTGCGGGCTTGCCCTTTGCTCCGGACCTCTTGCTGTCCTTCCGGATGCGGACCTTCTTGCCGCCTATGATGTTGTCGTTAATGCTCGCGATTATCTGCTCGGCTGAATCCGCCGGGACCTCCACAAAGCTGTATGAGTCGAACAGGGCGATCTTGCCGATGTTCCTGCCAGGGATGCGGGATTTCTCGGATATGGTCCTGACGATGTCTCCCACCTTGATCCTGTCCTTGCGGCCTATGGTGAGGAAGAGCCTCTGCATCTGGCCTCCCCCTTTGTAGCGGGGGCCTGAAGTTTCCTCGATGTGCTCCACCTCGAGGTCGCCCGCGGCAAGGGCCAGGGCCGCGGCAGCCACGTCCTCGGGCTCCATTGCTGCAAAGAGGTCCCCGAGCATGGGGTAGAAGGCCTTGTGCTTTCCTCCCTCCACAATGGCTTGCAGGTCCTCGATGATCTCCCGCTCGCGGGCCTGCCGGACCTCGTCCCTTGTTGGGAGCTTGCCCTTTTTTATTTTTGTCCTGGCCGAGCGCTCTATGAGCTTGAGCTGGTTGTACTCGCGCGGGGTGACCAGGGTTATGGCTATGCCTGATTTGCCGGCCCGGCCCGTCCTGCCGATACGGTGCACGTATGCGTCGGGGTTTTGCGGGATGGAGTAGTTGATGACGTGGGTGACGTTGTTTATGTCCAGCCCGCGCGCGGCCACGTCGGTAGCCACCAGTATGTCGATCTTGCCGCCCTTGAACTTGCGCATCATCTCGTCCCTCAGGGCCTGTGTGAAGTCGCCGTGTATGGCGCCTGCCTCATAGCCCATCTGCTGGAGCTTTGACGAGAGTTCGTCCACGTCCTTTTTAGTGTGGCAGAATATTAGGGTAAGGGCGGGGTCCTGCACGTCCAGAATACGAGTGAGGGCCTTTACCTTGTCGTGGTCCCTGACCTCGTAGAAGAGCTGCTTGATCTTTGCGACCACAAGCTCCTTGTTGTCCACCATGACCTTTTTTGGCGAGACCATGTACTGCTTTGATATGCGCACGATCTGCGCGGGCATTGTGGCGGAAAACAGCATGGTCTGCTTGCCCGCAGGGGTCTCGGAAAGTATGGTCTGCATGTCCTCTATGAAACCCATGTTGAGCATCTCGTCGGCCTCGTCAAGCACTACAGAGGCCACCTCTGAGAGCACGAGGGTCTTTCTTTTTA
>DAOWET010000025.1 GCA_030638335.1 Nitrospirota bacterium | reverse complement strand
CTGTTGTTTTCCCATAATAAGAGCGCGCATCCGGCAACAGATCTTATGTAGAAGCGGCCCTCACGGAGGGGTCTTATCTGGGCTAGTAGCATATTGACCCCTTCCCTCTCTTGGCAATAACGTTTGAGGCGAAAGCCACCAGTTTAAAGGGGGTCCGTGACCCCCCTGGGGTGCAGGTCGCCAGACTCGATCCGAGGGGTGGGAACCACCCCGCTTAAGATAAAATGATGTTATTCAATTGGACAAACAAGTCCGCCTGATGTAGGGGCGGCATTCATTTTATTAATTTATGTTAAATTACAGAATGAAAGAAAAGGCACTGGAACTCATAATCAACTCAGGCGTTGCAGAGCCCTTCGCACCCATTGTTTTCTCCGTGGGCGTTGCAAGCGCCATAATACTTCTAAGTGTCATCGCAGACCTTATAGCAAAGAAATACCTGCTTGGAGCGCTTGCGCTGATAATCGAGAAGTCCAGGTTCAAATGGGACGACGTGCTCCTTAAGAAGAAGGTATTCAACCGCCTTGCCCATATTGCGCCGGCCTCGGTCATCTACCTTCTGAGCCCCCTGGCCTTTTCCGGCCTGCCCCTCATAAACACCCTTCTCCAGGACATGGCAGTCATTTACATGATAGTCATCGGAGTGATGATAGCGGACTCATTCTTAAACGCGATGCACGACATCTACAAGACCACCGAACTGGCGAAGAACTTCCCTATAAAGGGAATTGTCCAGGCCCTGAAACTTGTCCTCTACCTGCTTGGCGGGCTCTTCGTGCTTTCCGCCATCACGAGCAAGACGCCGATATTCTTCCTAAGCGGCCTTGGGGCGCTCACAGCAGTACTGATGCTCATATTCAAGGACGCTATCCTTGGATTTGTGGCGGGCATCCAGCTTTCAGCCAACCAGATGGTTCGCGAGGGCGACTGGATAGAGATGCCCCAGTTCGGGGCGGACGGCAACGTGATCGACGTCTCCCTGACCACGGTGAAGGTCCAGAACTGGGACAAGACCATAACCTCCATACCCGCATACGACCTGATATCAAAGAGCTTCAAGAACTGGAGGGGCATGAGCGAGAGCGGTGGCCGCCGCATCAAGCGCTCCATAAACATTGACCTTGGCACAGTAAAGTTCTGCGACGAGGAGATGCTTGAGCGCTTCAGGCGCATCCAGTACATATCGGACTACATCGAGAGCAAGAAGCAGGAACTCTCTGAGTGGAACAGGGAAAAGCACGTTGACGAGGCAAGCCTCATAAACGTGCGCAGGCTCACCAACGTCGGCACCTTCCGGGCATATATTGTCGCTTACCTGAAGAACCACCCGGACATACACAAGGACATGACCTTCCTGGTGCGCCAGCTTGCGCCCACTTCATTGGGGCTTCCCATAGAGATATACGTGTTCAGCAGGATACAGGCATGGGCAAAATACGAGGACCTTCAAGCTGACATCTTCGACCACATGCTGGCCGCGGCAGGCGAATTCGACCTCAAGGTATACCAGGAGCCCTCAGGCTCGGACCTGAAGCCCCTTTAAAAAAACCCGGCCTGCTACAAAGTCGAGACGATCACGGGGCAAGGCGCGTGGCCTATCACCCTCTGTGCAACGCTCCCCATAAGCACCCGCCTGATGCCTCTTCTGCCGTGAGTGCCTACGAAGATAACGCCTGATTTGCCTTCAGCCGCGAAGTCCACGATCTCCCTGAAGGCATCGCCTTCGAGCACTCGGCCTTCCATCTTCACACCATGGGCCGTGGCCCGTTTTTCCGCCTCGTCCATGACGCCCTTTGCCCTCAGCTCCATCTTCTCCATGAGGTCGGGCGCGAGAGCCATAAGCTCAAACCCCGTGTCCACTACAGTGACGGCCAAAAGTGAGCCGCCGTAGGCCTCGCAGAAGTCCAAGGCCCTCCCAAGGGTCTCATCGCCGAATTCCGAGCCGTCGGTAGCCGCACAAACCTTCTGAAATGATATCTCCGTGTTCCTGGGGACCACGAGCACATCACTTCCAGCGCTCCCGATAACCCTCTCGGCCACACCGCCAAGAAGCGCCCTCTCAAGACGTCTCCTCCCTCTCCTGCCCATTACCACAAGGTCTGCTTTCCACGCCTGGGAGGCCTCCACTATGGCGTTACAGGGAAACCCCCTGACAACCTCTGTCTGGATATCGATGTCCTGCTCCCGCGCGATCTTGACCGCACCTTCGAGCGCTTCTTTCGCCGGTTCATCTATTCCCGCCCCCATCAGTTCGATCTCGTCCTCCGGGAGGTGAACGACAGAGAGCACCTTCAGTTCACACCCCTCCCTTGCATTGAAGATCCTCAGGGCCTGCCTCAGCGCGTTATCCGATGACTCGGAACCGTCAACTGCTACTAGCACTTTAGAGTAACCGGCCATGATATCCCCTCCTCTTAACTCCATTATATCAACCACAAAAAACAATGCAATCTCTATTTGTCCAGGCCGCTTCAGGTGGGATCATGGGGGTGCAGGAAGGCAATAAAAAAGCGGCTCCCCGGGAAGGGGAGCCGCCAGTAACAGCTGGTAGATAAGTCTAAGAAATTCCTAGTGGCCGCCTGAGCCCAGGATGCCGGACGCTGCCACCGTGAGGACTATGATCTCCACGATGCAGATCACCACGTAGGCCATGTCCTTCTTCCTCCAAAGGCCCGGCACTATCGCCATATAGGTGAAAATGGTGAGGCCCGAAAGGAAGGCTATGGGCAGGAAGTTCAGCATGTCGCCCTTGCCAAGATT
>DAOWET010000125.1 GCA_030638335.1 Nitrospirota bacterium | reverse complement strand
GTTCGTGGAGGCCTTCTCCATCTCCACGCTTGTGACCTTGATAAGCATCACTTCGTCCGTGGATATGATACTTGCCGTGCGTTTGGATTTCGTGAAATAGCCCATCTCCCCAAAGCACTGGCCCTCCAGAAGGGTCGAGAGCACAGCCTCGCCCTTCCTGACCTCCACCTTGCCCTTTACGAGGATGAAGAAGGAGTCGTCCATATCGCCCTCAGTGACGATCACCTCTTCAGGGGAGTATTCCGCCCACTCGCTGTGGTCAATGACCTCCCACACCTCGGAGTCAAAGAAGTCCTTGAAGAAGGGGTTTGTCTTGAGGCGCTTGAATTTTTCCTGCTTGGTGCTGTCACTTCGCTTCATCACATGGCTCTCGTGCTTGAAGGCCAGGTTCAGGTCTGCGGCAAAATCCATGCCCCGTGGATAACGGGCCACGGGGTTCTTGGCAAGGGCGCGCTTGATTATCATCTCAAGTGAATCCGGAATATCAGGATTGTGTTCCCTCATAAGGGGCGGCTCTTCGTTTGTTATCTGGTTGGCAAGCCCGGGCAGCGTGTTGGCAGTAAACGGCAGGTGACCGGTCAAAAGCTCGTACATCACCACCCCAAGCGAGAAAAGGTCCGTCTGGTTCGTAAGCTGCTTCTCGCTTATCTGTTCAGGGGACATGTACCTTGGCGAGCCCATCACTCCCAGCACCTGGGTGTCCTCGGCCCTCATGACCTGGGCTATGCCGAAGTCCGCTATCCTCACGTCTATATCCTGGGTCAGAAGCAGGTTCGTGCTCTTGATGTCCCTGTGTATAACATCTCTGGAATGGGCATAGTCCAGGGCGCGGCAGCACTTGAATATGAGCTCCAGCACCTTGGGTGTGTCCAGCAGGTTGTCTGGCCTTGCGTAATGCTTCAGCGTGGCCCCGCCGCTGATGTACTCCATCACCATGTATAAGAGGTGGCCCTCTATACCGGCATCATAGACCGGGAGGATGAACTTGTTGTCCAGCATCCCGGTGATGCGGGCCTCGTTGAAGAACATCTTCTTGAACTGGGGCCCGGTCTCGGGGTCCTTGAGGAATTTCGGCAGGGCAACCTTCACGGCCACGTTTCTGTCCATGAAGGGGTCGTAGCCAAGGTAAACAACAGCCATGCTCCCCCGGCCAAGCTCGCGGACGATCTCGAACTTCCCCAGTTTTTCAGGGACAATGTCGGTCAGTTCGCTCATGTCCTTGGCCATGCAAAACTCCTTGTAAAAGCAGAATAAACACGTAAGGCAGCACCTTGCCAGGATTAGACAGGATGCAAAATTAAGTTACTACCTCTGGAGGAATAAGTCAAGCCAAAAGGATGGCACAGAGCCCTTCAACTGGCTGATTTTCCTTAGAAAACAGGCCCTGCCTGCTAACCCGCATATTTCATGAAGGGCGGGGGTAATGGTATGCGTTGCACGTCCGTTATACCCTCAGCGAAGCAACAAGCCGCTTGGGATTAAGCAGAAGGCCCACCGCGTCCAGAGGCGAGGTAACTAATATGTCAGCCGCCTCCATGGCCCTGGCAGCACATCCCTCCTTGAGGCAGACAGCGATCGAGAGAGCCGCAGCGCCGAGCATGAGCACATCGTTTGCGCCATTTCCAAGGGCCGCCACCTGCCGGGCCCCAAGCTTCCGCACGTACTCCTCCTTCTGGCGCACGTGGTCTCCATCCTTGAGGATATTAAGTTCACAGCGCACTCCTTCGAGCTCGCGGCGGGCGGCGCCAAAGGTGTCGGAGGTAAGCACATGCACCGGGATCAGCCCGGCGATCTCGTTAAGGGCCTCACGCATGCCCGGCACAAGCACCCCGTCCTCGGAAAGCGTGCCTGAGAAATCCGTTACAAAATGCCCGATCTCAAGAAGTCCCCGGCCAGGGATATCAACACGTATCATATTTTTATTGTACAACACAATAGTGGCGTTATGAGGCCTGTTCCAAAGATGGGTTGCCATCTGTTTTCTCCAACACAACTGTGCCATACTTATACGATGGATAATGGCCCGGCATACAGGGACAAGGCGGAAAAAGTGCTCAGGGGCAAAACACCCTGGTACAAGAAGCCGGCAGTGCTTACCATAGGGGCCTTCTACGTCATACTGATGCTCGTCCTCTTCACAGGGGGCGAGAGCGTGCCCGAGGTCTTCCCTGCCCCGGACTTCTCGCTTGAGAACATCATGGGTCCGGAGGAGGTCTCGCTTTCCGACTACTCTGGCAGGCCTGTGATCCTCTATTTCTTTGCAAGCTGGTGAAAGCGCTGCGACGAGGAGATTCCTCTCGTGAAGAGGATGGAGGGCGAACACAGCAAGGCCAGGCTCAAGATCATCTGGATCGGGTTCCAGGACAGGGCCGAGCGCCTGAAGGTCTTTGCCGCAAAGCACAACATGGAGGCCGTGGGCTTTGACAGGGGAAACAAGGTGGCATCTTCCTACGGCATCAGCTACGGCGCGGGGGTCATATTCATCAACAGTACCGGCATAGTGCAGAAGCGCCTTGCCAAAGGGTTCAGCGAACACACCATCAGGGACAACATGTCATCCATAATAAATTGACGGCCTTCGGGCACGGCTATACCTCATCTGCTTTGTTGCGCGGCATTCGCGTATAGGGATACAGCTCCATGCCACGCGCCTTGCATCTAAGGCATCCCGCACCCGAATTCCTCGGTCAGGCGCGTAAACAATCCTCTTAAAATCAAAAAAACAAATAAGGAAAAATATAAAATAGAATTATTATTAATTGAAATCTTTTGCTTTGTCTTATATCGAATTCTTCATCACGATACATTTCTTGTAGATCTGGCTCTGATTTGCCGTGGAAGGTAGGAAGAAAGTATAAGCGGGCCACGGTTTCTGATTTAGTGTAGATACAAAGAAGAAGACGCGAAGGAGTACTTCTTCGTACTTCGAGTGGCTTATTCTGCCGTAGATGCGCTGAATCAGAAAGCTAAACTACATCCATCTTGATGGAGTATACTTGCCGAGGAACTGGCGAAGGATCGCCTGTGAGACTATCTGCCTGCCCCATTTGTACCTGGCCCAGGGCTTCAGGAAGGCCCAGAGGTCCTTTTTTATCTGCTTCCTCTCATCCGGGGTGTGTTGGTTCAGGGCTGCCATGAAGTCTGCCTCATGTGGGTTTGAGAATATTACCTTCAAAGGATTCCACTGGTCTGAGCAACGCCTGACCTCTGATGCCACCATGCTGCGGTAGATCACCTGGGCGTCTTTGTTAAAACGGAAAGCATCCACAACCGCCTCGCCCGCAATGGCCCCGGAGTGAAGCGCGCAACTCATTCCCTCGGCTATCATGTTCAGAAAACCGGCTGCCTGACCGGTCACAAGCACGTTTCCCCTGCCAAACACATAGCGGTTGATGAGCGAGAGCCCGAAGTTGTTCAAGCTGCCCTCCCTGTCCTCGGTGGGCTTGAGCTTTACACCATGCTTGTCCTCCATGTAGCTAATAACCTTATCATGCCGGACATTCAGGTTGTCGCTTGCGTCATAACCCACCCCCACTATCTGGCCGCCGTTTCTCTCATGGCTCCACGTATAGAACCCGAGCAGCGGGTTAAACCAGAAATGAAAGTACTCCCTGTCCAGCGGACAATCAATGATCTCGTGAAAGAACTGCTTTACGGCAAACCATGGGATGGACTTCCTATAGCCGGGATAAAGGGAACGCACGACATGGGAGTTAGGGCCGTCCGCGCCTATGACAAAGCGCGCCTTGTACTTGACCTCCTCCTTGTCCCTGCGTGCAGTGACCTCCACATGCGTGCCCCTGTCCTCAAGGCCCGTCATCCTTGTGAGGTCATGAACCTCGGCCCCGCTTTGCATAAGCGCCCAGTGGTCCGAGTACTGCCGGTTCAGGTGCGGGGTGGAGCCGTGGTGGAAGTCCATGGGCATGGAGAGCATGCTCGGGAAGTGGAAGGTCACGCCCTTGCAGGAAGCCGGGTCGTGCAGGGCCTCCTTTGGGATGGGCCCGAAGTTCTCGAGCAGGAACCTGTGCCCACGCGGGGAGAGTATACCGCTGCAGGGCTTGTGGCGCGGCAGCTTCTTCTTCTCGATCACCAGGGTCTGGAAACCAGCATCAACCAGCCTCTTGGCCGCTGCAGCGCCAGAGAAACTCCCGCCGATGATGATTACGTCAAAATTCCTGCCCGCGTATTTATCTGTGGAACTCTCAGACATCAACCCAACTCCGAGACAAATATAACCGGAACATCCGTGACAGCCTTAAATGGCGCAATGTCCTCAAGCTTCTCTACTATGATACGCTTGGCAGGACGGCCCTCAAGTATCCAGCGTGCCTGCTTTAGAGGATCAACAACCCCTGCCCCGGAAAGTCTTGAAGCCCCAGTGGGAGTTGCCACCCTGTGAAGATCCAGGTTCGTCATGCATCCGGTTCTTTTTCTCAGGTCGTCATACATCTCCACAAGACGTTCGTAATCAGCATGGTACGTGCGAGAGTCAATTATATAGAGGTCATCGGAATTGACCAAGCCAGTAATT
>DAOWET010000295.1 GCA_030638335.1 Nitrospirota bacterium | reverse complement strand
TGGCGGACAGGCTCATAGAGGCCATCGCAGGACTTGATTCAGTATGCGAGCACCTGCACCTGCCCCTGCAATCGGGGTCATCAGAGGTGTTAAAAACCATGAATCGCGGATATACTTATGCGAAATATAAGGATAAAGTTGACAGGCTGAAAGTGGCCGTCCCGGGCATCGCGATCACCACGGATATCATTGCAGGGTTCCCCGGAGAGACCGTGGAGGACCATCAGCAGACCCTGAAAGCACTATCTGAGATCAGGTATGACGGCATTTTTGCCTTCAGATACTCCGAACGTCCAGGCACAAAGGCCGTAGAGATGAAAGGTGGGTTGCCGGAAGATGTGCGACTTAGCCGGCTTCAGGAGATACTGAACCTACAGGAAGGGATAACTCTTAATATAAATCAAGGACTTACGAATACTGTGCAGCAGGTCCTGGTGGAGGGGGAGAGTGCCGGAGACCCTGACATGTTATCAGGCAGGACCCGTTCTAATAAAATAGTGAACTTCCATTGTGAGGAGCGTCTTGAGCCTGGCTCAATAGTAAATATACTTATAAAACAGGCACATAAACACTCCCTTACGGGGGATCTGTGCGAATAAGCCTTCAATGTTTAGGATGCAAGGTGAACCAGGCGGAGATCGCGGACCTGGAGCATTCACTCAGAAGCAACGGCCACGAGCTGGTGGACCTCTCAGGCAACCCTGATGTCTGCGTAGTAAACACCTGCACTGTCACGGCAAAGAGTGATTACCAGTCCAGACAGCTCATCAGGAAGTCCGCAAGAAGCGGGGCCAGGGTGATCGTCACCGGATGCTACTCGGATATGAACCCTGTAAGCGTGAGCAAGATGGACCTTGTGGAACACGTGGTCAATAATGCCAATAAAGATAGTATTATCAGCTATATAGACAATAATGTTAAAGTGAGAGATAATGTATTAACTCGTGGATCGCGCACAAGATATTTCCTGAAGGTCCAGGATGGATGCGACCATTCATGCACCTATTGCATGGTCTGGAAGGCCCGCGGTATGAGCAGGAGCATAGCAATGGACAAGGCCGTCGATATGGCAAGAAGGGCCTCAGAACAGGGATACAACGAGATCGTGCTCACCGGGGTGCACCTCGGTCTTTATGGGCAGGACATCAATTCCGGACTCACACTTGCTGATCTGGTGGAGGAGCTTTTATCCAGCACAGATATAAGGAGGCTCAGGCTCAGCTCGCTTGAGATTAATGAGATAACACCGCGATTATTAGATGTTTTTATGGACTCACGAGTCTGCCCACACTTGCATATACCTCTTCAGAGCGGGGACTCCGGGGTGCTGAGCGAGATGAACCGCGCGTATGACAGGGACCTTTTCAGGGAGAGGGTGCTGGAGATCGTGTCCAGAACAGGCGATATAGCCCTGGGCACAGACATTATCGCTGGATTCCCCACCGAGACTGAGGAGGCGTATGAGAACACACTCTCACTTGCCTCAGAACTGCCATTTACGTATATGCATGTCTTTCCGTACTCATCGCGGCCCGGAACGGTGGCCTGCGGGCTTACGGATATTGCAGGGCATGGCCGAAGAAAGCAGAGGGCTTCCATGCTCAGAGAACTGGCCGGCTGGAAGAAGCAGGACTACCTGAAGGCTAACAAGGACAGAACCCTAGAGGTGTTATTTGAGAAGAAGGAATATGACGGGCTGTGGGCCGGGACAAGCGGTAACTACATAAGGGTCAAGGCAAGAGGCCGGGATAATCTTGAAGGACACCTGTGTAAAGTGAGGATACGCGAAGTTGCCAATGGTCATCTATTGGGGGATTTAGAGAATACTACTTAACATGCTGATTAATTGGGATAATATACATTATTGCCAAAACATAATTGAGACGGTCCAAACATCCTGTGTCATCATTATGCGCCCGATAAGATATATTATGTTAAATAATAAAAGGCCTGATTACAGCGCCTCATCCAATCACCCAAACCCTGTTTAAATTGAAGCCAGATATCTCCTGGCGTCTCTTGCGCTCCTGATCTCCCCCAGAAATCTCCTTCTCCTTATCTCACTCAGGATAGCTCCAACCTCAGGACCCTCGCCAATCCCCACCTCTTCCATTATCTCATTAGCACTCATTAATAAAGGACGCTCTGAGATCCTCTTATGCTTCTTGAACTCCCCAAGGGCCCAACCCTTCCGAGCAAGCATAAGCAGATCAGGCGCAACATCATCAACTTTTTCAAATAAATCATACAGTTTAGACCGGCTGGAATTCTGCCTGAGCCTGCTTGCGGCCAAATAGCTGGAATTGATCACCTCAAGACGCCTTGAAATTTGAGAGCTCAAGGAAAGCCTCAGTCCGGCAATTTCAGCGCCAAGCACAAGCCCCTCAAGCCTGATCAGGCCCTCAGCAGTCAGACCATGCAGTGAAGACTTCAAGTTCCTTCTTAGAAGTGTTTTATCAGGTATTATAAATACCTTTGAAAGAAGATTCAGATTAGACGCTAACTGACTGTTTTTTAAGCTTATTATGCATCCAAGCACCCCATCCTCAAAAGCCCGTTTCAGGGCTGTTTCCCACCACTTGCCATCAAGTAGCCTGAATAACTCTAATGTATTTCTTTCAGTTGCTACCTTTTTTATACTATTGGACAAATCCCTGGCCCATCTCCTTGTCCGATTGGTTGGAACAAGATTAAAGCAACTCATCATTCTGTATATTCTTAAGCATCTTAGGGGGTCATCTATCATGTTCTTCTTCAAGTTCGCCCTGAGAGTTTTCAGATTCAGATCCTTGATCCCCCCATATGGGTCAATAATTCCTCGTTCAGGCGTCCATGCAATGGAGTTCACAGTGAAATCCCGTTGCTTCAGGTTCATCTCTATCGTCCCTGTAAAACCTGAGACATCGATGGTTTTCCCCCCTTTGATCGCAATACGGACAATATGCTCCCCCCTCAGATCAAAGACAGTGCCACCTGTGACTTTCTGGAGATCCCTGGCAAACCTCCTGGCACTTATCCCCCTGACAGCTATGTCAATATCGCCTGAGCTTATCCCAAGGAGCCTGTCCCTGATAAAACCTCCAACGAGATAGACCTCCCCTTTAGAGGAAAATATCTTTTTTATTAATGGGTTTCGTCTTATTGATGTCTCAACGGACCGCATGGCGAGATTACGCGCTAAGGTCTACGGGGCCAAGAAGCAGGCTTGGTGAGCCCACAGACCCCAGAAAGGTCAGATCATCACCGATCGCATCTACCAAACCGAAGAGATCGATCAAATTCCCTGCAATTACAGCCTCTTTTACAGCATGAACAGGATGCCCGCCCTTATACCAGAGGCCGGAAACACCGATGGAGAAATCCCCTGATACCGGGTTTATCGTGTGCACCCCCATCGCGTCAGTTACATAGAGGCCACCCCCCATACTGGAGAGCATATCATCCTGGGAAGAGGTCGCACCATCCGTATGAAAGTACATGTTGAGCTTCCCCACGGATGGGATGCCGGATGGTCCTCCCCTGACAGCGTTTCCGGTTGATACTGTCCCGTCCTTGTTAGCAGAATGGGTATTATGCATATATCCCATGAGAATCCCGTCCTTCACCAGCACATTCTCCATGGCCGGGGTCCCCTCATCATCCACAGGCCTTCTTCCGGGACCATCAGGCAGAAGGCCGTTGTCAATGATCGTAAGGGCTCCATGGATCACCTTCTCCCCAACCCTGCCCTTGAGAAGGCTCCTGCCCTTCTGGACGCTCTCGGCTGATAGCATGGACGAGAACACAGCGAGGAACTCAGCAGAGACCGAAGGGTCCAGAAGCAGATGGAACCTCCCGCCCTGCACCCTCCTTGCGCCAAGCATCTGCGTGGCCCTCCTTGCGGAGTCCGTTCCCGCGCCCCTGAAATCCACCTCACCCAGATAGCGGCCGCTTTCAAAGCCCCATCCGGTCTGGCTGTCATCGCCCTCCTCTGCTACGCACATGATGCTTGCCGCGCATGAGGTAGTGGAAAACCCTTTACTGAGCCCTCTGGAGTTCATGATAAGCACCTGGCTTGAACTGAAGGACGAGGAGGCCTTTCTGACCTTTTTGATTCTGGGGTCGCTCTCCCTGGCACCCTCCTCTACCTGCACGGCAAGCTCCCTGGCCCTGGCCTCGCTTATTGCATCCACCTCCATGTCAAAGGCGTCGACCTCTGGGGAATCCAGCTCTTCAGGCAGGCCCAGGGAGTCGTCCGAAGAGGCATACGCGCTTACATCAAGTGCGCGCTGGACAACCACCTCAGCGTCCCCGGGGTCATTGGAAAAGGAAAATCCCGGCCTGCCGTCCTTGATTATGCGAAGGCCGTAGCCGAATGTTCTTGATCTTGATGCAGCCTCAACCTCGCCGTTCTTCACATCAGTGGATAATGAGGAGGATGCGCGCTGGTATACCTCGGCCAGATATGCGCCCCTGGACAGGGCAGAGTCCATCAGCCTGGAAGCAAGCTCATGGTCAGTCTTCATAATAGGTTGCCGATGCGGTATCTGATTCCCAGACCGTCACGGCAGACACGGCAATGTGATCTTCGTTCACCTTTTTCTTGACGTTGTCGTATACCCACTTGCAAATATTCTCGGAAGACGGGTTGATCTCCGTAAACGGGAACACGTCGTTTAGAAACGCGTGGTCAAGGCCTGAGAGGGTATCCTTGAGAATGGCCTTCAGGTCATGGAAGTCTATGGCAAGGTCGATCTCGTTGAGCATGTCCGCGGAGACAAATACCTGCACCTTGAAATTATGCCCATGCATGTTCTCGCACTTGCCCTTATAACCCCTTAGCTGGTGGGCTGCGGAGAACCTCTCCTCTACCATCAGTTCGTACAATTGTTACCTCTCATCGCTCTCTTTTTTGAACACAGCCAGATATGGCAGGTTACGATACTTGTTGTCATAATCGAGGCCATATCCTACAACAAAGACATCAGGTATCTCAAACCCTATGTAATCAAGGGGCACGTCCACTTCCCTGCGTTCCCTCTTGTCCAGAAGGCCGCATATCTTCAGGCTGCGGGGGCGCTTCTGCAGGAGGCGCTCACGGATGTAGTTCAGTGTCACGCCGGTATCCACAATGTCCTCCACAAGCAGTACGTTCCTGTCCATCACGTTCTCGCGAACATCACAATGCAATGTCACCTCGCCGGTGGAGTCGGTCTTTAAATAGCTTGATGCCATGATGAAGTCCATTTTAAGGGGCACCTTGATATTCCTCACAAGGTCGGATGCGAACATGAACGCTCCCTTTAAAATGGGGATCACGAGTAGTTCCTCACCCTTGAAATCATCTGATATGGCGTCCGCGATCTCCTTGACCCTGTCCTGGATCTGGTTCACCGTATATAGCGGCTTTCCCGTGATCATAGGCTCTCCTTACGAGACACCCTGAGTTCCGTGTCCCCGGTATTTATTACACCCGTTCATGCTAGGCATCCGAGACATATTCCCCTTGAGGAAAGAACAGGGCGCTCTGCCCGCCCTTTATAACCACCTTCCTGCCACTGACCTCTATCTTCCCCTCTGCAAAGAGCTTCACCGCAAGCGGGTATATCCTGTGTTCAAAGGGAAGTATGCGCTCTGAGAGGCTGTCCTCTGTGTCACCATGGTGCACGGGAACGGCCGCCTGGATGATAACAGGCCCGGTATCCATGCCCTCGTCAACAAAATGCACAGTGCACCCCGAGACCTTTACACCGTAATTCACCGCATCCCTGTGCCCGTGCAGCCCTGGAAATGACGGCAGGAGCGCGGGGTGTATGTTCATGACCTTCATCCGGAACCTCTCAAGCAGCGGCTTGCCAACTATCCTCATGAATCCGGCAAGCAGTACAAGTCCCACGTCCTTTTTCACAAGCTCAGAGGCTATGTGATCATAAAAAGCGTCCCTGCCGCTAAAATCCTTTGGATTCACATACATCCAGGGGATATCGTGCTTCTTTGCGCGCTCGATGGCATAGGCGTCTTCCTTGTCCACCACGAGCAGGGCCACCTCTGCTTCGATCTCCCCCTGCTCGATGGAATCCACCACTGCCTGAAAATTGGACCCCCTGCCGGATGCCAGAACACCTATCCTCAACATATGCCGCTATCTCCTTCAGGTCGCTCTTATCTGTGTTTCAGCTTCAGCTGGACCGCTGTCTCGTCACACTCGGGAAACTTGTGGCAGTTGAGGCAGTCCGCCCATATCTTATGGGGAAGCTTGGCCTTGTCCACCTCTTCGAACCCGAAGCGCTTGAAATACTCGGGATAGTAGGTCAGAACAAAGACCTTCCCGACCCCAAGCTCCTTTGCCTCATCTAAGGCATTTTCCACAAGTGCGGTACCGATCCCCTTTGACTGGCTCCTGGTGGATACGGCCAGGCTCCTGATCTCGGCCAGGTCCTCCCATGACACATGGAGCCCGCACACGCCCTGGATCGTGCCCTTGGCGTTCACATAGACCGTAAGGTCTCGTATCTTCTCGTAAAGGTCGTTCAGGGAGCGCGGGATTATCTTATGCTTGCGAGCATAGGAGTTTATGAGCTTCTGTATGGCCAATACGTCCGATATCCTGGCTTTCCTTACAGGCATCCCCACCCTCTCTCTTTCGCTCTTTCTCTTAAAAGATCCTTCCGGCCCATGGCAACAAGGCACAGGCCCTCCAGCAACCCGCTGTCGCTGACCTTCATGGACCCGAAT
>DAOWET010000248.1 GCA_030638335.1 Nitrospirota bacterium | reverse complement strand
CGCACCTTTTCTGGGGCCTGAACCCAGAGCCCATAAGGGAGGAGCCATACATACCAACGATCAACTCATTCCCCCTGTGGAAGGCTCGGGCTGTCGGAATCAACGCCAACAACGAGGCCCCCATCTACACACTTCCATGCGTGGCAAGCTATGTGGGCGGCGACATCGTAGCCGGAGTGCTTGCCTCGAAGATGCACCGCAAGGAAGAGATAGCGCTATTCATGGACATAGGCACAAACGGTGAGATCGCCCTTGGCGGGTCGGACTGGCTCGTGGCCGCCGCCTGCTCCGCCGGCCCGTGCTTTGAGGGCGCGGGCATACGACACGGCATGCGCGCCACGGACGGCGCCATCGAGGCCGTGAGCATAGACCCCGAGACCCTTGAGCCGGAGGTGGGTGTCATTGGCGGTGAGCGGCCCCACGGCATATGCGGAAGCGGCATGATAGACGCCATAAGCGAGATGTTCCTCGCTGGAATACTCGACCAGAAGGGCAAGTTCGTGCCTGAAAAGTCCGGCTCCCACCTGCGAAAGATAGAGAGCGACCTCGAGTACATCTTCCATGAGGACGACGAGGGCTATGTTGGCCTTACGGAGGTGGACGTGGAGAACATCATTCGCGCAAAGGCGGCCATCTACGCAGGCATGAGCCTTATCCTTACCGATATGGGCCTCACCATCGCGGACATCCAGCGCGTTTACATTGCAGGGGGGTTCGGCACATACCTTGATGTGAAGAAGGCCATAATACTCGGGATGTTGCCGGACCTGCCCGAGGAGAAGTTCAGCTTCCTTGGCAACACCTCAGTGGCCGGGGCCTACCTTACCCTGCTCTCGCCCGCCCTGAGGGAGGAGGCCGAGGAGGTGGCCTCGATGATGACCTACATGGAGCTCTCCGTATCAGGGGGGTTCATGGACGAGTACATGTCCGCCATGTTCCTGCCCCACACGGACATGAGCAAATTCCCCACTGTCTCCAAATTAATGCAGTAACAGGCGGTCTTCGGGCGCGAATGCGAGGCATCTACGTTGTTGTGAAGCGCTCGTAATATAGGGATATGACTTAACCTTCATAAGGCCACGCCTAGTATCTACCTCACCTCGCACCCGAATTCCTCGCTCAGACAAGCAAACTTTCCTTTTTGAAAAACAAGGCAAAGACAATCCAAGGGGAAAGGCTTATGAACCACTCGTCATGCTAAAATCTGGGGCTTCTGGTCTCATTAAATAAACTCCTTTTCTTAGGAGGAGAATCTTTTTGTTTTTAATTAGAAGGTAAACGTCAGCACTTGGATCAAAACTCATTTCGCGCCCCTCTGGTATAATTAATCCTATGAGATTATTACGCTCATACGCTTTAATTTCTGCTTTCGCGCTGATGGTGCTACTGTCTGCCGGGCAGGCGCAGGCGGCCACGCTCTCAAAAGGCCCTGTGGAGGTGGACTGCATATCCATCATGGGCAAGGGGCGCCTCATGGTGGCCCTGGTCTTCGGGCAGTCAAACTCCGCCAACTTCGGCCTTACCCCAAAAAGGTCCGCCCACGGCGTCTACAGCTTTTATAACGGCAAGTGCTTCCAGGCCGCGGACCCGTTGCCCGGGGCTGAGGGACATGGCGGAAGCATATGGACACGGCTTGGAGACATTGTGATCGCCTCGGGCCTCTACGACCGGGTGCTCTTTGTGCCTGTAGGGGCAGGAACAACAAAGGTGTCTGACTGGAGGCCCGGCGGAAGGGTGCACTACAAGCTGGCCTCCGGACTCAGGGGTCCCATGGCAACAGGGTTTGAGTTTACCCACCTGATATGGATGCAGGGCGAGCACGACGCAATAGAGGGGACCTCGCGCGCGGCATACAAGGAAGACTTCGAAGTGATGCTCAGCGCACTTCGCTCAGGCGGCGTGGACACGCCCGTGTTTGTATCCCTCACAACACTCTGCGGCAGATACGAGAGCGACGACATAAGGCGCGCCCAGCGGCAGATCGCCGAGGACAACCCCGGGGTGTTCTCTGGCCCGGACACGGACGCCCTTGGCAAGAAATACCGCTATGACGCATGCCACTTCAATGACGAGGGCCTGGAGGCCGCGGCCTCGGCATGGTTTGCGGCCATCAAGACAATAGAGTAATAACATCGCACCATATATGTACGGAGGACGCTATGCCCTTTGTTAACATCAAGATAGCCGGAAACAGCCCCACCAAGGAGCAGAAGGAGCGGGTCATCAAGGGCGTCACGGACGTGCTTGTGACAGAGCTTGGCAAGAACCCGGCGACTACTTTTGTGGTGATAGAGGAAGTGCCCACGGACAACTGGGGAATCGGTGGTGAGTCCGTGACCGAGCGAAGAAAGAAAACAGGTTAAAAAGAAACTCTTATAACATTAATCATGTCTATTTCAAGAAGGAATTTCATAAAACTGTCTACTGCATCTCTTGCCATGGGAGCAATGCCTCAATTTGCCTTTTCCAGCTCATTGCCCTCATCAAGGCCGAACGTTCTTTTCATTGCCATAGACGACCTTAACGACTGGGTTGGATGCATGGGTGGGCATCCTGATGCAAGAACTCCAAACATAGATAAGCTGTCAAAAAGAGGAGTGCTTTTTACAAATGCGCATACCTCAGCGCCAATTTGTGGTCCTTCCAGAACCAGTCTGATGACCGGTCTTAAGCCATCCACAACCGGCCAATACCACAATCATCCGTTATTCAGGCACCCTGATTCACCAGATATTCTTAAAAATGCAATAACTATCCCACAGCATTTCATGAAACACGAGTACAGGGCTATAAGTGGCGGCAAGATTTTTCATGGAACGCCCGACCCTCCTTCATGGCATGATCATTTCCCTTCAATGAGCATGAACAAGCCGAAAGAAGCAGAGCATCCACGAGACCCTCTCCAGCTTAGAATGTCCAAAGGGATCGTAGAAACAATGTTCAATGGAAAGCGTAGAGCAAGGAAAATGATGTGGGGGCCTATGCCTGAGGACATCAGTGATGATGATATGTCTGACGGGAAGGTGGCGGCATGGGCGATAGGCGAATTGAAAAAGCAGCGATCTAAACCGTTCTTTCTGGGTGTTGGTTTTCATAAGCCGCACCTGCCTTGGTCTGTTCCAAAGAAATATTTTGAGATGTTCCCTCCAGATGAAGTAACTCTTCCTCTTGTGAAAAATGACGACCTCAGCGATGTGCCAAAGGCTGCTCGTGAATTCGTGCGGATTGAAGGCAAAAAAACATACCATGACGAGATAATCAAGAACGGACAATGGAAAAATGCTGTTGCCGCTTACCTGGCAACCATTGCATTTGTTGATGCACAGGTTGGTAGAGTTATTGATGCTCTTGATAGCAGCCCCTATGCTGACAACACTGTCGTAGTCCTCTGGAGCGACCACGGATGGCATCTTGGCGAAAAACTGTATTGGAAAAAGTTCACACTCTGGGAGGAAGCTACCCGGAACATCCTGTTTTTCTCCGGCCCTGGGATTAAACCTTCTAAGTGCTCTAAACCGGTCAGCCTTCTGGATATCTATCCGACCCTGATCGACCTCTGCGGACTGAAAATAAAAGAAGGGCTTGAAGGCAGAAGCCTGATGCCTCTCTTACGCAACCCTGACATGCAATGGAATTTCCCCGCTTTGTCCACAAGGGAAAACAACCATTCACTTAGAACTGAACGCTGGCGATATACAAGATACCATGATGGTGGTGAAGAGCTTTATGACCACGACAATGATCCTAATGAGTGGGATAATCTTGCGGGAAATCCACAGTACAAGGAGATCAAGAAGAAACTGGCGGCATGGCTTCCAAAGAAGAACGCTCCTGCACTTGCTGATAAAAAGAATAAATTCCTCTGATTGGTGAATACGATAATCGAACCTAGAGGCCTCTCCTACGACCTTTGTCGCCTTCATAGAGGTAGTTTACACGGATAACTGTGGCATGGGTACGAAGTTGGTGAAGGAAAGAAGAAGGAGAACTGGGTAACAATAATTTACAAAGGCGGAGCGGGTTATCTGTTAGAATAAATTATCATGGCTATCTTAAGAAGGGATTTCATAAAATTCATGGGAGCAGCTTCAACGCTTTCCCTTTTCAGTTGCGATATCAAGCTGGAGAAACGTCCCAATGTGCTATTTATAGCGATTGACGATCTGAATGATTGGGTGGGCTGCATGGGCGGGCATCCTGATGCAAGAACTCCAAACATAGATAAGCTGTCAAAAAGAGGAGTGCTTTTTACAAATGCACATTGTTCTGCACCTCTTTGCGGCCCTTCACGAACAAGCCTAATGACTGGTCTGCAGCCTTCTACAACCGGTCAATACAGAAACCATCCATTATTCAGAGACCCAGCAAGCCCCAATTTATTAAAAAATGCTGTTACTATCCCTCAGCATTTTATGAAGCATGGATATAGGGCGGTAAGCGGTGGGAAAATATTTCATGGAACGCCCGACCCTCCTTCATGGCATGAACACTTCCCTTCGATGTCTGAGAATGTACCGGATGAACCTAAGCATAGCAAGGATAATATATCGAATAAAATGTATCCCAAAGAGATTGGAAAGCGAATAACTTGGGGGCCTATGCCTGAAAAGATAGGTGATGAAGATATGGGCGATGGCAAGGTTGCAAATTGGGCTAAACAGGAACTACAAAAAAAGCAAAAAGCCCCATTTTTCCTCGGAGTTGGCTTCAAAAAGCCTCATCTTCCCTGGTTTGTACCAAAGAAATATTTTGACATGTTTCCGCCTGACATAATATCTCTTCCAAAGGTAAAGAATGATGACCTTGCAGATGTCCCTCAAGTTGCAATAAACGAAATCGTTAATTATAAAACTATTATCCCTAATCACGAGATCATAACAAGCAATGGCCAATGGCGAAACGCTGTTGCCGCTTACCTGGCAACCGTAGCATTCGTTGATGCACAGGTTGGTAGAGTTATTGATGCTCTTGATAGCAGCCCTTATGCTGACAACACTGTTGTAGTCCTCTGGAGCGACCACGGATGGCATCTTGGCGAAAAACTGTATTGGAAAAAGTTCTCCTTATGGGAGGAATCAACACGAAACATATTGTTTATTTCAGGCCCGGGAATCGATTCTGCCAAGTGCTCCAAACCAGTAAGCCTGATTGATATTTATCCAACTTTGATTGATTTATGCGGACTTAGTCCAAGAGAAGGCCTTGAGGGGCAAAGCTTACTTCCTCTTTTACGTAACCCCAACTTAAGGTGGGATCGTCCTGCTTTATCGACAAGGGACAATAATCATTCTTTGAGAACAGAACGCTGGCGCTATACAAGATACCATGATGGCAGTGAAGAGCTGTATGATCACTTAAATGATCCGAATGAATGGACAAATCTGTCTGACAATCCTGAGTATTCACCTGTGAAGGAAGAACTGAAGAAATGGCTTCCAAAGACTCAGGCCGTTGACATAAGGCAACTTGTTAATTCCAATGAAAAAGCACCTTAAAAAGCCACTCAAGTCGGTTCTCATTAAACCTGCCGGGCCTGACTGCAATTTAAGATGCACCTACTGCTTTTATCTTCGCAAAACCTCCATGTTCCCAAAGACCAAGAAACACGCCATGACTCAAGAGACTATGCGTGCTGTTGTCAGAAAGGCGCTGGAGGCTGAGAGCGAGGACATATATTTCGGGTGGCAGGGCGGAGAGCCCACTCTGATGGGACTGGATTTTTTCAGGAAGGTCGTGGAGGCACAGATGGAATACGGTAAGGGGCAGACCGTCTGTAACGGGCTTCAGACAAACGGGTTGCTGATCGATGACGATTGGATAGATTTTCTGGACCAATATAAGTTCCTTGTGGGCATATCCCTTGACGGGCCTCAGCACATCCATGACAAGTACAGGAAGTTTGCAGAAGGCACCGGGTCTTGGGAGAAGGTTTTCGACAGCGCAAGGCGAATGCTGGATGGAAGGATAGCTGTCAATGCATTATGTGTGGTGAACGACTATTCCGTGCGATTCCCCGATGAGATATATTCTTTTTTCAAAGAAGCGGGTCTTCGTCATATGCAGTTCATTCCATGCGTGGAAAAGAACCAAGCGAATCCTTCGAAAATGGCGGATTACTCGGTGCCGGCAAACAAATATGGAGATTTTCTCTGTAGATTATTCGACCTGTGGTGTGCTGACTTTGAGAGCGAATCCTCAAGGGGTTCAATAAGATTTTTTGACTCCATACTTCTTTCATACCTTGGCACTAATCCGGCTGATTGCACTATGCAACCATCCTGCGGGAACTACCTGCTTGTTGAGCACAATGGTGACGTCTTCCCGTGTGACTTCTATGTTGAGCATTCCATGAAGCTTGGCAATGTATCAAGGGACAACCTGCTTGAGATGCTTAATTCCAAGGCACAGCGCAATTTCGGACTGAAAAAGGCAAATATACACAGCATGTGCAACTCATGCCAGTGGCTGAAGCTCTGCAGAGGCGGCTGCCCAAGGGAGAGGCTTGTTGGTGGAAAGGACCTTTCAAACCATCTGTGCTCAGCATACAGAAAGTTCTTTGAGCATTCCTCAGGCAGGTTCACTTCCCTGTCAGATCAAGTGAGAAAGCAGACGCCTCTGACATAATGCAGATCCATCGCCCGTGCTCAGTTGAACAGTTTTGCAAACTCCCCGTACCCTTCCTTTTCGAGGTCCGCCGCAGGCACGAACCGCAGTGAGGCGGAGTTCATGCAGTAGCGCAGGCCAGTGGGTTTGGGACCGTCCGTAAACAGATGGCCAAGGTGCGAGTCACCGTTCTTGCTCCTGACCTCGGTGCGCTGCATCAGGAACTTCCTGTCAGAGCGCTCCACAATATTGTCAGCCACAAGCGTTCTGGTGAAGCTCGGCCAGCCAGTGCCGCTCTTGTACTTGTCCTTTGAACTGAACAGGGGCTCACCGCTTGTGATGTCAACGTAGATGCCCTCTTGCTTCAAGTCCCAGTACTCATTATTAAAGGCCGGCTCGGTGCCGTCCTTCTGTGTGACCTTGAACTGCATGGCAGTAAGCGTTCTCTTTATCTCCTCTACAGAGGGTTTTGAGTACTTTTTCTGCTCCATCTGGCCTTCCATCCGGCTTGCGGGGGCCTCCTTGTCCCAGATGCGTTTGAGGAACTGGTCGCGCCCGGAGTTGAAGCGGTAGAATTTATACCTCAGCGGGTTCTTTTTGTAGTAGTCCTGATGGTACTCCTCCGCACGGTAGAATGTCTTTGCCTCCACTATGGGCGTCACTATTGGCTTGTCGTACCTGCCCGATGCATCAAGAGCTTTCTTTGACTCTTCGGCCAAGGCCTTCTGTGTCTCACCCACGTAGAATATGGCAGTCTCGTAGGACTCTCCCCTGTCAACGAACTGTCCGCCGGGGTCGGTGGGGTCCACCTGCCGCCAGAACACCTCAAGCAGTTTCTCGTAGGTGACCTTTTTGGGGTCATAGTATATCTCTACTGCCTCCAGGTGGCCCGTACCCCCTCTTGAGACTTCCTTGTACGTGGGGTTGTCCTTGTGGCCGCCAGTGTAGCCCGATATAACGTCACCCACCCCGTCGAGCTTCTCAAAGGGCGGCTCCATGCACCAGAAACACCCGCCCGCAAACACGGCACGCTCATAGCCGCTCCTGTCTTCTGCCTGCATTGCGCTGGTCATGAGTAACACCCCCAGTCCTGCCATCAGGATATATATCAGTATGTTTCGCATGATATTCCCCCTCAAGTGCTGCCTGCACATCTTCTTGATCTCTAGGGTACAGCGCAAAGGTGAACATATTATGAAGAAGTTATATGAGGGGCCACAGGCCCCTTTAAACTGGAGCGTCCAGCCTCGATCGTTCTGGGGATACGGAGTGTCACGGACACCCTTTTATAACTTTCTTGCCGTAGCGTCAATTTATTACAAACCTCAACGCTTTCTGATTTGCTGTAGATTTAAGTAAAAAAGTATGAAGTCGAAGACTCGATCCGAGGAGTACTTCTTCGTACTTCGAATGCTTTATTGCGACGCAGATGCAGTAAACTCAGGAAGCGTCAAATCTTTATATAATGGCCGCCGCGCCTGGAGTCCCCCCATCCGGAGCCGTCGGCCATTACCACGTGCGCGCCACCGAAGTAGAGGTCCTTGCGCGGCCAGAGGTTCACGGACCACTTGTCCCGCACTCCCGAGAGGTCGGCAGGAGAATAACCCGGCTCCACTTGCAGCACGCCCTCGTCATCCAGGTGAATCCGTGGCTCCTCGACCGCTGCCTGCACGTCAAGGCCACGGTCGAGGAGGTTCGTGATGACCTGCAGCATGGCACTTCTGATACGCTTTGAGCCCCCGCTTCCGAGCACGGCCAAAATGTCCTCGCCGCGCTTGATGAACGCCGGGCTCATCATGGAACCCACGCGCACCCCCGGAGTCATTGCATGGAACCCGTCCGGATGGAGGTCGTCCTCGCCCATCATGTTGTTGAGCATCACGCCCGTCTCACCGAGGAACATGCCCGAGTTCGAGCCGTTGGAGCTGGTAAGCGAGGCCGCGTTTCCCTCGGCGTCCATGACGCTTATGTGGGTCGTCCCGCCCACACCAGAGCGCGAGCGGTTCATCATGTCCATGACACGGGCAAGCTCGGCCACCCATCCTGCGGAGTCCATTGAAGACATCTCAAGGGCCTCAAGCTCACGGAGCGCTACCTTCAGGAGCGTGCCCCCAAAGGAGGGCGCGGGGTTTGTCAGCACCTCCATGCCCCGGTAGAAAAAACGCAGGGGCTGCTTCCTGAACACCGCATAGGTGCGCATGTCCATGGCCGTAAGCGTGCCCCCTGCCTTTTGCATCACAGCCTCAAGCCCGTCCGCGCCCCTGCCCTCAAACGCATCAACCCAGTGCTCAGGGCCTTTTAGCAGCAGAAACTCCCTGTAGAGGGGGTTATAGAGCGTGCCGCCTATCTTGCCCTTGTATATCTCCCTGCCATAGTCCGTAAGCGTGAGTATTGGCTCAAGGATGCGGGTGAGGTAGTCCTGCAGGGGGTTTGAAGGCACGCCCTTGTCAAGGTATTCAACAGCAGGGGCTATGAGGTCTGAAATCTCCATGGTACAGAGTTCCCTGTGGCACTGAAGCAGGCCCTTTAGCATGCCAGGCACTGCCACAGAGCCCGCGCCTGCGTGAAACTCCTGAACAGTGGAGCCGAAATCCACGTCTATGGGCAGGAAACCAGATGAACCAGAGACTCCGGTACTCCCCCTGCCGGGTGCGTTTACGAAAAAGTCATATAGCTCGTCCGTGCGTTTAGATGCGTTATGCGCAAGCAGAAACCCGCCGCCGCCAAGGCTGGTGAGACAGGGCTCTGTGACCGTGGCGGCAAAGGCCGCGGCAACGGTAGCGTCAAAGGCATTGCCTCCGGCCTCAAGCACCCCTGCCGCAGCGCGGCTTGTGAGTTCGTGGCCAGTGGCCACGGCACCCCTCACAACAGGAACTCCCCGCGCATGGTCTCTATCACGCCTTTGAAATCACCACCGTTGCTGTCGTATATCTCTATCTGGCGGTGGGCCGCCGTGCCCATTTCAAGTATGTCCTCGATCCTCTTGATGTAATGGAGGGTCTCGAACTTTTCAGCCTCCGGGCGCACGAAATCCAGAAGGTCGGCCACTGCCTCGCGGATGGGCTTTCGCGTGGCTGAGACCGGGTTTACGAACACCCCGTCAAGGCCGTATCGCGTGGCCTGCCACTTGTTGGAGCGAAGTATCTGCATCTGCACTCGCGCGGCCGGGTGCACGCTTGAAGAGCCGAGCGTGGCCACAAGGGCCTGTACGAGGGCCACAAGGGCCATGGTCTGGCTGAACCTTGCCGGAAGGTCGCAGATGCGCACCTCCACGGTGCCAAAACCCGGATGCGGGCGTACGTCCCACCAGAGGTCCTTAACGCTTTCGATAATGCCGCCCGAGACCAGAAGCGCGCTCAAGGACCTGAACTCCTCCCAGCCCTCTATCATATCCGGCAGCCCTGCCATGGGAAGGGCCTCAAAGAGCTTCGTGCGGTAGGAATACAGGCCCGTGACCTCACCGGCATAAAAGGGCGAGCTGGTGGAAAGCGCGAGCAGAAGCGGCAGGTACATGCGCATGTGGTTGTTTATGCGCACGGCCCGTTCCGCATCCCCCACGCCGATGTGCACGTGCAGGCCCTGGGTTATGAACCTGCGCCCAACGATCTGAAGGTCCTTGAGAATGCGCTCGTAGCGGGGGTTGCCCGAGAGGTTCGTGCCCGTGCCCTTCTCCCATGGATGCAGGCTTGAGGCGTAAAGCACGGCCCCGTGGGTCTCCAATACCTCGCCAAGGGCCTCGGTGGTCTCCATGAGGTCCGCCTCTGCCTCGGCCACGTTTGCGCATACGCGGGTGTTGAGCTCCACCATGCACTTGATGAACTCTTCCTTGACGCGCTCGCCAAAACGGGGGCGAAGCGCGCCAAGCACCTCGGGGGCTATGTCCCTGAACTCCAGGCTCTTGCGGTCCAGCAGCTGGAGCTCAAGCTCCACCCCCACGGTGCCCTTGGCACTCTTGTTGAATACGAGCTCAGCCGGCACTTCCATTGCCCCCGGAGAGGCTCGTGATCGTGCGCCGGGCAAGTTCCGCAAAGAAGGCCCCGCCCACGCGGATGACCTCCTCGTTGAAATCAAAGATGGAGCTGTGGGCCGCGGGCACGACACCACTGCCTCCTGCGCCAAGGCGTATGAAGCATCCGGGCACGCGCTCAAGGTAATAGGCGAAGTCCTCACCGCCCATGCTTGGTTTTTCAAGGTTCACAACGTTCTCCTTGCCAAACATATCCTCCGCCGTATCGCGCGCAAGGGTGTAGCCCCGGGGGTGGTTCACCACCTGGGGGTAGCCCTTTATTATCTCCACCTCTATCTTCGCGTCATGCATCGCGGCAAAGGCCTCCGCGGTTTTTTTAATTTCCCGTATTACAAGATCGCGTGTCTTTTTATCAGTATTTCTGATGGTGCCCTTGAGCGTTGCCTCGTCAGCCTCCGCGTTGAAGACCGTGCCTGCGTGGCAGGCGCCTAT
>DAOWET010000151.1 GCA_030638335.1 Nitrospirota bacterium | reverse complement strand
TTTCAACGGGTTGGTTGATACTTTTTACACTTGAATATTAAACCACCATAATAAAACTGGATAACCGAAGGAGGGGGACGAAATTGACAAAAGCAGAACTGATTGAAATGATGGCCAAGGATGCCGACATCTCGAAGGCAGCAGCCGGGATCGCACTTAACTCAATGATCGACAACATTGCAAAATCCATCAAGAAAGGCCAGAAGGTAACTCTGGTAGGCTTTGGCACCTTCACGCTCACAAAGAGGAAGGCCCGCCAGGGCAGGAACCCCAGGACCGGCGAGGCGATCAAGATCAAGGCCTCAAAGAGCCCGAAGTTCACCGCTGGCAAAGCCTTCAAGGACGCCGTCAAGTAAAGATATATACATAAAACGCACAGGGTGAAGGTCTCAAACGGGACCTTCACCTTTTTTTTTTTGCCCTTTACAAACAGCCTCTCTGTCCTATCTCATGTAAGGCCGGGGTCACGACCCTTTCCAAGATAATGCCTTTTCCCTTTGGTTTGCTGTTATCTTATTGCTTTTTATTTTTGATCAGGAAAGTTCGCTTGTCTAACGGAGGAATTCGATCGATAAAAATATAATAGTCGATCGGTCGAACCTTAGAATCCTTATCCGACCGGGTGCGAGGTGTCGAAGAGTCGATTCGACTCGCAGACTCGATCCGAGCCTCAGATGCAAGGCGCGCGACCAGCCAAGGGCTGGACTTACTTTTGCCTTTCAATGCATATAACCCAAGTTAAATGGAGTCCGTGACCCCCGCAACGCAGCAGATGAGGTGCATCCGTGCCCGAAGTACGTCTGTATATATATGTATATACCTGATAGTGGATATATATATAGCAGTATGATATATTATTTGACCGATAACGCACGCTTCGTTATCAAACCCTGGCTGGTCTCACCATGCCCCTGCGGGGAGGTGGGTGCCGGGGGAGGCCCGATTTAACTGGTCGCAAGACCAGGGCCGGGACGGGGCGGAGGAATAACCGAAATGCAAGGAGGAAGCACAGATGGGCGTAGTAACTATGAAGGAACTTCTGGAGGCAGGTGTTCATTTTGGCCACCAGGTAAAGAGATGGAACCCGAAGATGAAGCGCTATATCTTCGGAGCGCGCAACGACATCTACATCATCGATCTTCAAAAAACAATGAAGGGCCTTGACCTGATATACAATTTCGTCAAGGAATCCGCCATGAACGGGGCCACCATGCTGTTTGTGGGCACCAAGAAGCAGGCCCACGACGCCATAAAGGCACATTCGGAGCGCAGCGATTCTTTCTTCGTGAACCAGCGCTGGCTTGGCGGGATGCTCACCAACTTCACTACCATCAAGCGGAGCATCGAGCGCCTCAAAAAGATCGAGGTCATGAAAGAGGACGGCACATTCGACGCCCTCACAAAGAAGGAAGGCGCAAAGCTTGAGAAGGAGCGCGTGAAGCTGGACAGGAACCTCAGCGGCATCAAGGAAATGAAAAAACAGCCGGACATGGTCTTCATCATCGACCCAAGACGCGAGGACATCGCGGTCTCAGAGGCCCGCAAGCTTAACATCCCCATCATAGCGCTGGTGGACACCAACTGCGACCCGGACCTCATAGACCACGTGATCCCCGGCAACGACGACGCCATAAGGGCCATCAACCTCATCTCAGGCAAGATGGCCGACGCCATCATCGAGGGCAGGGAAGCCCGCCAGAAGATCGAAGATGCCCAGGCGGCCGAAGAGGCCGCGGCCAAGGCTGCTGAGGAAAAAATAGCGGCTGACGAGAAGGCTGCGGCTGACGAAGCGGCTGCGGCTGCGGAGGGCAAGACCTCAGAGGCCCCTGCTGAAAAAGCCCCGGCCAAAGAAGCCCCGGCCAAAGAAGCCCCAGAAGCAAAGAGCAAAGAAACAGCCAAGACGCAGGAGGAGAAGAAATAATGGCAGCAATAACAGCTCAGGCAGTCAAAGAACTTAGAGAATCCACCGGCGTGGGCATGATGGAGTGCAAGAAGGCCCTGACCGAGGCTGAAGGTGATATAGAAAAGGCGATCCAGATAATGAGGGAGCGTGGGATTGCCACTGCACAGAAAAAATCAGGCCGCGAGACCGGCCAGGGCATCATCGCAACCTACGTCCACATGGACAAGCTCGGCGTAATGGTGGAGGTGAACTGCGAGACCGACTTCGTTGCAAAAAATGCCGGCTTCCAGACCCTCTGCAAGGACATTGCCATGCACATTGCAGCGGCAAACCCCTCATACGTAAGCTCCGAGGACGTGCCCGCGGATGTCATTGAGAAGGAAAAAGAGATATTCAAGGCCCAGGTTGAAGGCAAGCCCGAGAACATCATTGACAAGATCGTGGAAGGCAAGGTAAAGAAGTACTTCTCCGAAATCTGCCTCCTTGACCAGATATTCGTAAAGGACGACGACGGCAAGCAGACCATCAAGGCGCTTGTTGAAGCTTCAATCACCAAGATCGGTGAGAACATCCGCATAAGGCGTTTCGCCAGGATGCAGCTTGGGGAAGAGTAAGACCACCTATAAGCGGATACTGCTGAAGCTCAGCGGGGAGGCCCTCATGGGCAGCCAGGGCTATGGCATCGAGCCCGCCACCGTAAACTTCCTCGCACAGGAGATAAAAGATTCAGCCGCCTTTGGTGTGGCTATATCAGTGGTCATCGGGGGCGGCAATATCTTCCGCGGCATAGAGGCCGCAACCCAGGGCATGGAGCGGGTCACCGCGGACTACATGGGAATGCTGGCCACAAGCATAAACGCCCTGGCCCTTCAGAACGCCCTTGAGCAGATCAATGTGGACACTCGGGTGCTCTCAGCCATTGACATGCGGGAGGTCTCTGAGCCCTACATCAGGCGCAGGGCCATGAGGCACCTGGAAAAGGGCCGCGTGGTCATCTTCTCCGCCGGCACCGGAAACCCGTATTTCAGCACCGACACGGCCGCGGCCCTTCGCGCCGTTGAGATAAACGCCGAGATCATCCTCAAGGCCACCAAGGTGGACGGCGTATACTCCGATGACCCCGTAAAGAACCCCGACGCCACGAAGTTCGAGAACATCTCCTACATAGATGTCCTCCAGAAGGGCCTGCATATCATGGACTCCACCGCAATATCACTTTGTATGGACAACTCTCTGCCAATTATGGTATTCAATATCAGGGGCAAGGGAAATATACGAAAGATACTCATGGGAGAACATATAGGCACCCACATCGGAGACGACCATGGACAGTGAGATCAGACAGAACGCCAAGAAGCACATGGAAGAGTCAATAGAAGCCCTGAAGAAGGACTATGCCGCTATCAGGACCGGGAGGGCCTCGCTGGCGCTCCTGGACCACATCAATGTGGACTATTACGGAACATCCACCAAACTCAACCAGGCCGCATCCCTGAGCCTTCCCGACAGCAGGACCATAATGATCCAGCCCTGGGACCCGAAAATAGTACAGGACATCGAGAAGGCCATAATGAAATCCGACCTGGACCTCACACCCTCAAACGACGGCAAGGTGGTGAGGATCAACATCCCCACCCTTACCGAAGAGCGGCGCAAGGACCTGGTGAAGGTCGTGAAGAAGCGCGCAGAGGTGGCCAAGGTCTCTGTCAGAAACCACCGCCGCGAGACCAACGAGGCACTGAAGAAGCTGGAAAAGGACAAGGAAATAAGCGAGGACGACCTGAAGAAAAGTCTTGATGAGATTCAAAAACTGACGGACGAGTTCGTCAAGAACGTTGACGCGACCGTGGCCCACAAAGAAGAAGAGATCATGGAGGTATGATCATGAACATCAACTACATGCTCAAGGTTGAGGACGCAAAGGCCGCTGATGTACAGAAGGCCCTTAAAGAGGCCGGCATCTCAGTGCGAAGCATCCAGAAGATTCACGAGGAAGATACAGGGGCAGAGGCAGAGGCCCAGGAATAGCACAATGGGCGCAAAAGGCTCACCCTCGTCCCCTTCAGGCAAAAGGGACGAAGAACTTCGCAAAACGCTCATCAACCTGCGCGAGCAGGTGATCAAAGACACCCGGAAAGAGCTCTCAAACTACATCAAGGGCGATGACCGCCAGAGCGTGGAAGAAGTGCTGGACACGGGCGACTGGTCCGTGTTCGAGCTCTCAGACACCCTGAAACTCAAGGCCCTCGAATCCCACCGCCAGATTGTCATCAAGTTTGATGAGTCCATCAGGAAGCTGGACGATGGGACCTACGGGGTCTGCGACGACTGTGACGAGGAGATAAGCCCCGGGCGGCTGAAGATCATTCCCTTTGCAACAAGGTGCAGAGACTGCCAGGAGAACTTCGAAGAGAGCGATGCCTCAGAGCAGGGTTCAACAAGCTTCAAACTCTAGAAAAACATTTCCATTAAAGCATCAAACATTCTTCTAATAATTATCTTCCTTGCGCCTCTCCCGTTCCGCTTTGAAGGGCATCTGGGTCGGTGCCTCTATCCTTGCCTTTTTGCGCGCCCCTGCGTGAACGCCAAAGCAAACAACTTCTTATAAGGGTAGACCTGAAAGGCGGGGTCATGATGCCTGTTGTTTTCCCATAATAAGAGCGCG
>DAOWET010000082.1 GCA_030638335.1 Nitrospirota bacterium | reverse complement strand
GACAGTGCTGTTCATGATCTTGAACGGCTTGAACCTCTCGGTAACGATGGCGATGCCCATGACCTCTCCACGTGCGGAGGTGACCTTCACCTTGTCGCCATTTCTGATGCCCGTCTCCTTGGCCAGTTCCCTGCTCATCTCGCAGAAGTTCTGGGGATGCATCTCCAGGAGCCAGGGCTGGTGTCTTGTCATCACCCCCGTCTGCCAGTGCTCGCTCACACGGTAGGTGCTGGCCACATACGGATAACGCGTATCGCAGGAAGCGAACTCGTCTCCGAATATCTTCGAGGCCGGGTTGATCCTTGTGCCGTGCAGCGGGTTTTCCTGTACCGGGCACTCAAGAGGCTCGTAGTGCTCGGGGAATGGGCCGTCCGCACGTCCGGGGCCGAAGATGCTTGCCACACCGTGGGGCTTCATGATGAAGGCCTTTTTTGTCTTGGCCTTGTTGCTTAGAGGCGGCCATCCGCCATCAGGCACGTCGCCCCTCCACTTGGCCCCGTCATACCATATGACCGGCTTGTGCGGGGCGCGCGGCTTGCCGTTGGCGTCAACGCTTGCGCGGTTGTAGATGATGCGCCGGTTGACCGGCCAGCACCACGACCAGTTCGGGTAGAGCCCGATCCCCGAGGGGTCGGCCTTGCCCCGGCGGGCCATGTTGTTGCCGTCGCCATTGTAGCTCTGGCAGTAGAGCCAGTTGCCGCTTGAGGTCCTGCCGTCGGCCTGGAGCCATCCGAAGGTGGGCACGAGGTCGCCCTTCTTGAACTTCTTGCCCTTGACCTCGGTGTCCTCCATGAACCGACCGTTTATCTCCTTGGCCACTTCGTGGATGTCTATCTCATCGTGGATGTAGCCGTCAGCGGCCTTGAAGCCGTAGTCCCAGGAGAGCTTGGTCACGGCATCCGGCAGTGCCCCGCCCTCTGCCAGGTAGAGCTGCTTCACGCGGTTATAAAGCGCGTTGATTATCCAGCTGTCGGGCTTTGCCTGCCCGGGCGGGTTCACGGCCTTGTAGCGCCACTGGGCCCAGCGGCCTGAGTTCGTGATGGAGCCTTCCTTCTCCACGCTCGTTGCGCAGGGAAGCTCGAAGACCTCTGTCATGATCTCCTCGGGCTTCATGCCCGGGCCGCGCCAGAAGCTTCCGGTCTCGTTGTCAAAGAGGTTTACGTTAACGAGCCAGTCAAGCTTTGCCATGGCAGCACGGTTCTTGTTGGCGTTGGCGCCCGAACATGCCGGGTTCTGGCCCCAAGCGAAGAATCCGGTGAACTGCTCCCGCATCATCTGCTCGAAGATCATGAGCCAGGAGTAGTTCACACCGTCGTCGGCCTTAGGCAGCCACTGGTAGCCGAACTCGTTGGCCTTGGTGGCGTTCGCGCCATAGTGCGCCTTCAGCAGGCTCACCGAGTACTTGGGATAGTTGCCCCACCAGTTGGCGCTCTGAGGCTCCTTGGTGGTGGGTGTCCACTTCTTGTTGTATGCCGCAAGCGTAGGGTTCGATGCCCTCGGTGTCTTCAAGTAGCCCGGAAGGATGTGCCACAGCAGGCAGTGGTCAGTTGAGCCCTGCACGTTTGACTCTCCTCTGAGCGCGTTGACGCCGCCGCCGGCAACTCCCATGTTGCCAAGCATGAGCTGGATCATTGCCATTGCGCGGATGTTCTGCGTGCCCACCGTGTGCTGTGTCCAGCCCATGGCGTACATGATCGTGGCCGACTTGCCCACTTCGCTCGTGGCGGTGTAGGCGTCGTAGATCTCGATCATCTTGTCCTTGGGCATGCCGGTGATGCTTGAGACCACGTCCGGCGTGTAGCGCGATACGTGCTTCTTGAGCAGCTGGAACACGCTGGACTTGTTGCTAAAGCTCATGTCCTTCTTCACAACGCCTTTTGCGTCAGTCTGGAACTTCCATGTGCTCTTGTTGTACTTGCGCTTGGACTCGTCGTAGCCGGAGAACAGGCCGTCAAGCTCGCCCGGCATCTTGAACTTCGCGTCCACAAGGAACGGGGCGTTGGTGTAGTTCTGGATGTAGAAGTCGTCGTAGCGCTTGTTCTCGAAGATGTAGTTGATCATCCCGTTTAAGAAAGCGATGTCCGAGCCCGAACGTATGGGAGCGTACGTGTGCGCCCTCGCGCTTGTACGGGTGAACCTCGGGTCAACGCTGATGAGCTTTGCGCCCTTTGCCACCGCCTCCATCACCCACTTGAAGCTGATGGGGTGGTTCTCAGCGGCGTTGCTGCCTGTGATGAGGATGACGTCCGAGTTACGGATGTCTATCCAGTGGTTCGTCATTGCACCGCGTCCGAACGACTCTGCCAGAGCCGCAACAGTAGCGGAGTGTCATATCCGGGCCTGGTGTTCTATGTACACCAGACCGAGGGAACGAAGCCACTTCTGGAGCAGGTAGCACTCCTCGTTGTCAAGGGCGGCGCTGCCCACCGAAGCAATGGCGTCGGTGCGGTTTACCACCTGGCCCTTGGCGTTCTTCTTCTTGAAGGACTCGTCGCGGGATTTCTTGACCAGCTTGGCTATCCTGTCGATGGCATCATCCCACTCCAGTTCCTGCCACTCCTTGGCCCCAGCTGCCCTGTAACGGGGCTTGGTGATACGCGTGGGGTTGTTGATCCACTGGTACAGCGAGGCGCCCTTTGAACACAGAGTGCCCTCATTGATGGGGTGAGCCGGGTCACCCTCTGTGTTGATCACCTTGCCGCCCTTGGTGTGGACGACAATGCCGCAGCCCACAGCGCAATACGGACAGATGGTGGTCGTGGCCTTGGCATCCCTTATGGGAAGTGCCGCGGCCCTGGCCTCCTCAGGAGCAACAACCCCCGCGCCTACAGCGCCGGCAGCTACCGCGCCTCCGGAGAACTTGAGAAAGTTACGTCTGCTAATCTCCATACTTTCCCCTCTTCAGTCTCTCGGTTAACACAAAAATCCTGTCCCTATAATCATGAAATGTTTCAGCGACTCCTCAGGCCCTCCCCCTTTGGCTTAAAAGAAGTGGATACGGTTTCCCCTTATTTCCGTCCACTATAAGTATCGATATGGGTAACGATAAGTACTTAACATAAATATATAACCTAATGAATACATTGTCAAGATTTTTGTTGTCTGTCGTAACCGATTAATTTAAATAGGAGTTTTTAAATTTATTAACTCTATAACTTTAAGCGCTGGGGGCGCAGGAGGGCCACGGGCCCTTTTCTAGCTGAGGCTACACGCGAGTTTCCTTCTAAAGAGAAGTTTGCTGACAGGGCTGGTTTATTGTATTGAGCCTTATTACTTTAGGAGGATGCTGGTCGGGTCGTGACGACCTTATTCGCTCAGCCCTGGGGCTGATTCCTCTATCCAGGCCCGGTTGAGTCCTCTATCCAGGACAAATAGTCAGAGGAGCCAGCGCCGATGGGCAACGCTATTATTTCGGGAACTGAGTATGAATGAAGCTCCTTTACCCGTTTTAAGAGGGCATCGAATGCCCCGTCCGTGGTCTTGATGAGCATCAGGGTCTCGGGGTCGTCCTGCACCTTACCCTCCCACCGATAGATGCTCCTTATCTTTGGAACGATGTTCGCGCAGGCCGCAAGCCGCTCATCCACCAATGCCTTCCCGATCTTCGCGGCTTCCTCTTCATTAGACGCCGTGACTATAACCACTATGGCTGACATGATCTTCTCCTATGTCCACATATTACATGAAAGGCTTGTCAATACCAAGCACTTCAACCCTATCAGTTGAAGTGCTTGTGCAGTTA
The DNA here is from genome assembly GCA_030638335.1 of Nitrospirota bacterium. Taxonomy (GTDB): domain Bacteria; phylum Nitrospirota; class Thermodesulfovibrionia; order Thermodesulfovibrionales; family JdFR-86; genus DAOWET01. The sequence goes on along the minus strand of DAOWET010000082.1, from coordinate 4,337 downwards.
TAAATATCCTCCTTATAACTTAATAATGTGTCCATTCATCCCTATAAAAGAGAAGAATATCTCAATATTAATGACGCTCTCGCACAAGCCAGTCGCCTTTATAGCAATAATACAAAGACTCCACACCATCATAAGAGCTTAATATCCCAACCATTTTGTCAAGCAAAATATCAGGCACGTCTTTTTTATAATCTTTCATATATATAAAATGCTTTAACTCAACATATTCACCACGATAAATTGTAAGGCCTCTTGGTGTATCATTAGAATCAATTATTTCGGGGCAATTATACTTCTCAGGAATTTCTTTCTTTGAATATAAAATTAATTTCCCGTTCCAATTATCATTAGATAACTTGCACCAAAAAACAGCACTATCTTCCTTATTGCCCGGCAGGTATCCATAAACGTATGGCGGATTTACTTTGCCTGGCCTATTTTTGTAGAAATCGTGTACTTGCTCACATTTATGTTTCTTGGCAATGGGAATTAACTCTCCTGGAAGAGTCTCCCTCGAATTATTGGCAGAGGCATCATTATTACTTGAACAAATAACTAGCACACATACCATTACCGTATAAACAATCTTTCTCATAATTATCTCCAATCTTCTATAGGATCATTAGTAGCAGGCGCAAATCACAGAGGGAACGCTAAACAAGAAGCTTCCCGTCCTTATGCAGAAGCGTCTCCTCGCCTTTTGAGTTCGTTAGCGTCACCGTTGGCCTGAAATACACATAGTCCTGGTGGAAGGGGGTCTTAACCTTCCCTCCAAAAGAACTATTATCCCCAAAGGCCATATGCACGGTGCCAAGAATCTTTTCACTCTCCAGAATATTATCCGGCCTGGTGGCAAGGGGATTCGTGCCTATGCCAAGTTCGGCGATATTCGAGTTGCCTTTGTGTTTTTTAAGAAGAGCATCAAGCTCTTTAACATATGGCTCACGGCCTGTAACCTTTACGGCATTGCCGTCCCTGACCGTCACGGTAACCGGGGAGGCCAGCCTCCTTGTAGGAGCCCACAGGATAACGAGCTTTCCATTAGCCGTGCCCTCCACAGGGGCCAGGTAGGCCTCGCCTGCCGGAAGGTTCCCGAATGAACCCTCCCCAGCAAGCATACCCGTATCAGGCTCGCCCTTGCGGCCTTTAATGGAAAACCTTATGTCCGTGCCATCGCTGGTGGTGATATGCACCTGCGAGTTCTTTGTCAGGAGCACTGCCACCTTGCGCGTGAGGCGGCTCATCTCACGGTAGTCCACCCTCAGGGGGCCGGAGAGCATTGCCATCTCAAACAGAGGCATGCTTGCAACGCGAGTGCCGCAGAGTTCATTAAGGAACGTGCGGAAGGTGGTGTGGCTGGTGGAGAAGTTCGAGAGCGCGACTATTACATCAACTGCGGAACGCCTGCGTTTTTTTATTATCTTTACTGCTGTCTCCAACTGCTCAGGTTTTGCGCGTTTTGAGATAATGGGCTTTAAAACCCCGGCCTCGTCCATGGCCTCCACAGCCGCGCGGCCAAAGGCGAGTTCCCAGACCTTACGCGGCGGCTCCTTGCCATGGGCCCCGCCTGCGGGGTATTCATGAAACCTCAGCTCCCGGCATAGCCCCTTTCCGATCGCCTCGAACAGATGCACCACGTCCCTGAGATCAGCGCGCCTTCCGGCCTCGCCTGGAGTGAGCTTCTCGCGCCGGGTGGGTTTGTCCGTGTAGACCAGAACCCGCTCGCCTGGCTTAACGCCCAGATTCTCCCTAAAGATCTTCCTTATGGCCCTGATCGGTTCCTGCCACATCCTCGTCCTCCCCTACTTTATTCGTGTCACTGGCGATTATACAGTCCATCTCAAGGCTTATCAATAAGCAGGCTTAACCATTTCTTATCTTACCTTACAGTCTCGGCCCGCTCGCCTGGCTTAACGCCCAGATTCTCCCTGAAGATCTTCCTTATGGAATTATCTTAGTCTGGTCGGTTCCTGCCACATTGGATTCCTCCCCTACAATGAACGGCGTAAGGAATATCACAAGCTCCCTCATCTCGGCCTCTTTTGCCCTGCTCCGAAACAACGCCCCCAGAAAGGGTATGCGCGAGAGCAGGGGCACGCGGGCCTCGCTCTGGGCATCCATGCCCGTCTCTATGCCGCCGATGGCGATGGTCTCCCCGTCATTAATGATAAGGTTCGTGCTTACTGTCTTTGTGAGTTTTGGCGGAAAACCTTCCACATCCTTTTCATAATCAAACCATTCGCGCATGACCTCGATCTTAAGGGCCACGCGCCCGGGGGCCACGACCCTCGGTGTCACGGAAAGCCCCAGTACCGCGCGGAAGGTTTTCAACTCATCATCGACACCCTCAACCGTTCCCTCTCCACCACTAACAACCATCTGAGTATCAGCTGAAGGAACCAGTATCTCAGTCCCGTCCGCAATGACGGCCTCTGTGTTCTCGGCAACCTGCACCCTGGGGCTCGATACGGTGCGGGCCTCGCGGGCTGTCTCAAGGGCCTGAATCCTGAGGTCAAGGCTCACCCGGTCGCTTATCACGCTGAAGCCAAACACCCCGCCGGGGCTTGCAGTATCGCCCTGCACATCGGGCAGGTTCACTCCGAAACTCTCCTCCACTGTGCCAAGGCCCCCGAACACGTCGCCCGATGTCTTTGAATGGCTGGCGCCCCAGTTTATGCCAAGCTCGCTTGCGCTGCCCTTGGATATCTCCACCATCCTTGCTTCCACTATCACCTGCCGGGGTTCCATGTCCAGGGATGCAAGCAGGGCCTCCGCGCGGTCAATGCCCATTGCCACGTCCTTGACCACGAGGGAGTTTGAGCCCTCAACCGACATGACCTTGCCCCGCCTGCTCAGGACCCCGCTTACGGTGTTCATTATGCCTGAGTCCATAACGTCAACATATCTGAGCCGGAACTCCTTTACAAGAAGGTCGCGCTCCCTGAGTTCCGATTCCCCCGCGGGCTCCACCACCATGAGGCCGCCCTTTATCTCGCGGCGCAGGTATCCCCGGCTTGAGATGATGGAATCGATGGCGTCAAAGAGGTCCACGTGCCTGAGGTTCGCGCTTACCTGGCCGCCCACCTCCGAGGATATGACCATGTTGATGCCGTACTCAAGGGCAACAGACTCCAAAAAACCCCTGAGTTCAACGTCGTGGAGTTCAAAGCTCACAACAGGAGTGCAGCCCTCAGTGACCTGAAGGCAGTCCTCCGCGGATGCGGCAACACACAATGAAAGGATCAAGGCGCATGCAACAATAACTCTGCGCATATGCCCGACCTCCTCCCTCATTGCCACAGGCAAATTATTACAAGTCGCGATATGGGCTTTAAGAGCAAGTCGCACAAGACCGTACATATGCTGATGGTTGCGGGACTCGCGGGTATTATAACAGATAATCTTTAGGGCTAAACCGGGCGGCATCTGATACGTGCAACTGGCATAGATCGCGCCCGTCATAGTAGAGAAAGTCTTCGCTGTCACCAGCCAGGCCCTCAAGTAAAGCTTCGGCATCAGCTCCGCCCGCGGCCCTGAGGGCAAGCGCTGCATAGCCCCTTACCTGCGGGTCTTTGTCCGCTGAGTGCTCAAGGGCCAGGTGGATGAATTCCCGCACCAGCTCCGGCTTTTGCGCGCCTATCCTGCTCATGGCCCTCATAGCGCCTGCGCGCATTATCGGCTCCTCGGCGAAAGTGATCACTATGGGCACTATGTCCTCAAAGGAAGCGGTCCTTCGCGCCACTATCTCGCCCACTATCTCGGCCGCGCTCCAGGGGTTGGTGCCCGACTCCTCGCGCATCATCCACAGCAGGCGCATTACCGTGTTTCTTGCCTTGTGCTCAGGCTCGGCAGCACTTATGCGGCCAATGGCATCCATGGCGCGCCAGCTTGAGGCCCGGGCCTTGTCGTATGTCATGCCGATGAGGGTGCGGACCACTCCCCGCGCGTGCTTTGACATATTGACAATGCCCTCGATATCGCCATTGGCAAGCATCTCCTCAATGGCATTTTTCAGTTCGGATGTCTTTTTCATGATGAAGATATTATCAGATATCAGGATAATGGTAAAGCGATAGAGCAGATCATTTTTTAGCTCTTGCCTCGGCATGGACAGAAACAGAGGCCACCCTGAGCATGCCGTCCATCCAGGTGTGGCATGTCCCCGGGCCTGCGTCACCCCTTCAACCGGGCCTCGGCATGGGTAGAGGCAGCCCTTATCATGCCGTCCACCCAGGCCTGCGAGCCTGTGGCGTGGATATGGGTGTATGTGGCAAGCGTGTTCTTGTAGAGGATGCCGTCCATGCCGCCGGCGATCCCCCGGCCGCGCACCATCTCGT
>DAOWET010000099.1 GCA_030638335.1 Nitrospirota bacterium | reverse complement strand
GATATATATGATAATCGCGGTTGTTAACAATCACGCACCTAAATAGTGAAAATGTGGGGCATATTGCACATCGGGAAATCCCCGATGCGTCATTACACGGAAAATCAGGTGGTGGAATATTGATTAATGCTTGTTAATCAATGCATTATGATTTCTGGCATCGTAATTGCAACTTATGGTATGGTGGAAGTGACATTTGGGCAAGGTTATCGAGGGATATAAAGACAGACATGCCAATGTCACAACCGGGGGTAAGGAGATGAAACAGAATTGCTGGGAGTTCAAGGATTGCGGTCACAAGAGGGACTGCCCCGCCTTCAACGAGCACAGGCTCGATGGAGTGCACGGGGGGGTCAACGCCGGGAGGGCCTGCTGGATGGTTGCGGGCTCGTTCTGCAGTGAGAAGATCAAGGGAGAGTTTGCCCAGGGCATCAAATCCTGCAGGCAGTGTGATTTCTACCAGCACGTATATGATGAGGAGAAGGATGATTTCAAGGTCTCGGTCATTCTGTGGAACAAGCTTGAAGAGTAATGTTCCATCTTCCATGCGGGTGCAGCGCCTCATAAGGCGTAAGGGCCTGCCTGACCGCTTGGTGTGTTATTGCCCAGCCGTTGTCAATGGTCCCTGTCTTGATAGCAGGCTATGTAGTCTGTTACACGTTCTTTATGTATCTGATGGGCCGATCAGGCCTGGCCCTGGAGGACATCTGATGGAGAAATCATTGTTATTCAGTGGGTTAGTGGTTGGCATTGTTATTGCTTTGTTACAGGCAGGGTAATGTACCCGGAATATTCATATGGGGGGCTGAGATGAAGATAAACTGCTGGGATTTCAAGGGTTGCGGGGCAAGGGAGGATTGCCAGGTGTATTCCGAGACCAGGCTCAATGGAGAGCACGGGGGGGTCAACGCCGGGCGTGCCTGCTGGGTTGTTGCCGGCACCTTCTGTAACGGCAGTGTCAAGGGGCTTTTTGCGAAGGGAATCTCCTCTTGCAGGCAGTGCGATTTCTACGAGCATGTGAACAAGGAAGAGGAGAGCAAGTTCAAGCTCTCAGTGCTTCTGTTGAGCAAGCTGAGCTAGAGGGCATGTAATGGAAGTCCCCGGGGCGGTTCCGCTCCGGTTCATTTTTCCGATCACTTGTAAAACGGGACGGCCCGGCTTCGGCTTAGCATGCCTCGGCATCGCGCGTGGCAGGAGCAAAAAAAGGGGGTGCCAGTGTCTGAATTCCCATGTATAATCTAGGCATGGACTATAACGAGGGCAAGGTTGAAGTGCTTAAGCTGGTGCTGGAGGCGTTGAAGGACGGCACAAGTGACGGGCTGAGCCATCGGGACATATCCCAGCGCACCGGATTTCCTGAAATGGACGTTATCACTATTATCGTGCGCGCCTTTGCAGAGATGGATGACAAGGGCACTGAGCTTACGGTCAGCGGCAAGGGCATTGACTATTCCGCAAAGGTTGATGACGTAATGATCGGGAAGCTTGAAGATATGCTCAGGGGGCTGGACAGTGGGGACAATATCCCCGACTGGAGCTAGCCCCGGGGCCACAGGACCCTCTTAACTGGTGGCCGTCAGCTTCGACCGTTTTCAGGAAAAGTAACGTAGCATCTCATCTTTAAAGCGTTCCTGTTGATCATTCGAAGGGGGCCACGGGCCCTTTTTAACTGGTGGCAGCCGCCTCGAACGTTTACAGGATATGTAACGTAGAACCTTTCCCTGTATTAATAATATTCACTTTAGAAGGATACAAATACGGCTCCCAAAGGGAGCAATGCAGCTCTCACGCAGTGAGCCACGGGTTCGTATTAACTGGAGGGGGCCACAGGCCCCTTTTAACTGAAGGCCGTCAGCCCCAAACCTCTTCAGGAGAAGTAACGAGAGCATCTCATCTTTAAAGCGTTCTTGTTTATCCTTCGAAGGAAAACATAACGGCTCCTGGAAGGAGCAAAGCCGGTGTGCCCGTTGGCACTGGAGCGCACAGCTTCCAGCGTCTCCAGCAGAAGTAACGCAGCATCTCATCTTTACAGCGTTCCTGTTGATCCTTCGAAGGAAACATTTCTGCTCCCAGAGGGAGCAAGTGGAAGTCTCCATGAGACTGGGTCGTGGCGACCTATTAAGTCCAGCCCGTGGCTGGTCCGTGACCGGCGTGGCTGGGACTTAAATGATAACCGTCGAATTCAAGTGTAAGAGGGGTCCGTGACCCCGTTGGAGGCATGTCACCGCAGGCCGAGATCAGAAGGATGGATAATGAGTGCGGTATGAGGAGATGTTTTATATAAATAAACTACTGAGCGTGTGCAGGTTTGTCAGGTTTTTGGCTGGCAGGCGCGGTGTCTCGGATCATTCCTCGTCCTTGTTCATTCTCATCAGCAACTCGCCTACGTTTGCAAACCTCCATGATTCCTCTTCCCTGACATACCGGTAGAACTCACAGCGGCTGCAGTCCAGGTATTTTATGGCGAATGTCCCCTGAATATTCCCTTTGCACATGCTGCCGGCAACCACCCAGCATGCCCGGCCCGCGTTCTTGCCCCCGTGGGCACCGTCCAGGCTCTTGCATTGCGTGGCAGGGCAGATGCCCATCTCATCCACATTGGCTCCGCCCGGTTCCCTGCCGCACTTCATGAATTCCCAGCAGTTCAGTTTTTTCATGGCATGCCCTGCCTTTCGTAATTATATTCTAACACTATAAATAATAATGTCACCCCTGAATATTCAGGAAGCCCGGAAGGCGCGGGGAAGGCGCGGGGGAGGGGTAGGGGAGGCGGTAGGGGAGGGGGGAGAAAAGCAGTCTGAACTGTGTGGGCAGTTTAGGGTCATGCCCGGGACTTAAAACTGTGGCCTTCGCCGCAATGAGCAACTCTGGGCACAATAAATCGTTTCATGGAACGCCTCCTGAGGGTTTCGGGTCCTTACTATGGTTCCAGCATAGTTATCAAGCCTGTTTCTCAGGCGTGTCTGTCTGTTCGTCTTCATGGTGTGAGTGGCCGCAGCATCCGCCTCCGCCTGCCGGGACGGTTGACTTTGAGACAACGAAGTATATGACTACGACCAACGCTATCAAGCTCAAGTACATCATGGCGTGTTACCTCCTTTATATACACACCCACATTCAATGAGCAAGTGCAACAGTAGCGACTTCTGCTGGAGTTTTGTAGCCCAGACATTTTCTGGGTCTACCATTAATACGTGATTCCACCCATGCCACCTGCTCAACCGTTATCTTACTAAAATCCGTCCCT
>DAOWET010000274.1 GCA_030638335.1 Nitrospirota bacterium | reverse complement strand
TGGGCTCTGTAACGGAGGAGACGGTGAAGCTCTCCCCCGATGCCATCATAATAGTGGTCACCAACCCCATGGACGTGATGGCCCACGTGGCCCTTGAGAAGTCCGGGTTCAACCCGGAGCGGGTGATCGGGATGGGCGGCGTGCTGGACGCGGCCAGGATGCGCACCTTCGTGGCCTGGGAATTGGGAGTTTCCGTGCTGGACGTCGAGGCCCTCGTGATGGGCGGACACGGCGACGCCATGGTGCCCATGCCGCGTTTTACCACGGTAAAGGGAATCAGCATAAACGAACTGTTACCAGCCGACAGGGTCAAGGCCCTGATAGAGCGCACTCAGGGCGGAGGGGCCGAGATAGTAGGGCACCTTAAAACCGGAAGCGCCTTCTACGCACCTGCGGCCTCCACCTTCGAGATGGTGCGCTCCATACTCATGGACGAAAAGCGCACGCTCCCGTGCTCAGTACTCCTGAAGGGCCAGTACGGGGTGGAGGACACATACACCGGGGTGCCTGTGGTGCTTGGCCAAAAGGGCGCGGAGAAGGTCATTGAGCTTGAGCTTTCGCTCGAGGAGTCCGGGCTACTGAAGGCCTCCGCAAAGGCCGTGAAGGCGCTTGTGGAAAACCTCTAGCATTGCGACAATGATAAACTTTAGGGAAAACAACGCATCAAGGAAGGAATAAATAGGATGTCAGAGCAGGGACTTGAACAGACACTGGTACTTATAAAGCCCGACGCCATGAAGAACTCCCTTACCGGATACGTGCTCTCGCTTCTCTCGGAGTTCCATTCCGGCCTGCGCTTCAGCGCGGCAAAGATAGTCCATGTGGATAAAATGCTGGCCGAGGAGCACTATGCCGAGCACCAGGGAAAGATATTCTACCCCTCGCTGCTTGAGTAGATAATGGGAGAGCTGCATTACGCGGACGCGCCCTGGAGGCGGAGGGTGATCGCGCTTGTATATGAAGGCACAAACGCGGTCAAGGCGATACGCAGCCTCTGCGGCCCTACGAACCCGCATAACGCCCGCGAGGAGCGTCCCGGATGCATCCGCTCCCTGGGTACGATCGTGCCGCTTCTTGACCCAAACGGCCTCGAAATTGGCGAGAGGATGGACAACCTCATCCACGCCTCGGCCAACCTGGAAGACGCCGAGCGCGAGATCAAGCTCTGGTTCACGCCAGCCGACTTCCCTCCCGCCATGCGCAAGTACCCTGTTGAGGTGGTCCCGGATGGAAAGTATTATTTCTTTGCAGGCGGGAAGGTCTCAACAACGTACGAACCTGGCAGCAAGTGCCTGCTCGCTCCTGGTGACATGGCCTGGAAGAGCGACATGGAGGCCCTGGGCCTTTTAGAGGATGGAAAAGACGCGCATTGTACGCTTGAGTGCATAGCCGCAAAATACCTTATAAACATCACCGGAAACGGGCAATAGAAGGCACTGCCCGGGGAGGTTTGGGATAATGGACTATTTCTTTACCGAAGAAGAGCAGATGATCCAGGAGACGGCCAGGCAGATAGCCCTGGAGAAGGTCGTCCCCGTAAGGCAGGAGCTTGACGAGCGCGACGAGTTCCCGCGCGAGATACTTAAGACCATGGGTACTAGCGACCTGTTGGGCATCTATATCCCCGAGGAGTACGGCGGCCTGGGTATGGGGAGCCTTGCCATGTGCATCGCCATCGAGGAGATATCAAGGGCGTGCGTTGGCGTCTCAACCGCCTATGCCGCAAACGCCCTTGGCACCTATCCGTTCTTGCTCTATGGCACTGAGGAGCAAAAGAAAAAATACCTGCCGGGCATAGCCACGGGCGAGAAGATCGTGGCCTTCGGCCTCACCGAGGCCAACGCCGGAAGCGACGCAAGCGGGATCCAGACCACGGCCAAGCTCGACGGCGACGAATATGTGCTCAACGGCACCAAACAGTGGATAACAAACGGCGGAGAGGCCGACATCTACACCATCATCGCCATCACCAACCGCAGCAAGGGTGCGCGCGGGGCCTCGGCCTTCATAGTGGAGAAGGATGCCCCGGGGTTTTCCTGTGGCAAGAAGGAAGAGAAGATGGGCATACGCTGCTCCGCAACCACCGAGCTTATCATGGAGGACTGCCGCATCCCCAAGGAGAACATCATAGGCCGCGAGGGCATGGGCTTTATCGTGGCCATGAAGACCCTGGACAAGGCCCGCGTGGGCGTGGGCGCACAGGGCGTGGGCGTGGCCCAGGGGGCCACTGACGAGGCCATCGCATATGCCCGCCAGCGCATACAGTTCGGCCAGCCGGTCATCGCATTCCAGGCAGTGCAGCACATGCTTGCTGACATGGCCACCCAGACAGAGGCCGCGCGCGGACTGGTGTACACGGCTGCAAGGTACATGGACACCGGCGCAAAGGACGTGGCCAAAATATCGGCCATGGCCAAGCTCTTTGCCACTGACACGGGGATGAAGGTCACCACCGACGCGGTACAGGTCATGGGCGGGGCCGGCTATATGAAGGAATACCCGGTGGAGAAGATGATGCGGGACGCCAAGATACTCCAGATATACGAAGGCACCAACCAGATACAGAGAAACATCGTGGGACAGGCCCTTATAAAAGAAGCCGCCACAAATAAGTAAGAGACAATCTTCGAAACCGGATATGCAGCATCTACTGCGCCATGCGCCGCTCGGGGTCACGGACCCCCTTTAATTTGTTGCTACACACTAGAGAGGCAATTAAGTCCAGCCCGTGGCTGGTCGCGTCTCCTGGCTTGTAGCTACTACATCCCGATTCCGAATCTCTGCGTCAGACAAGCGAACTTTCCTTTTTTTAAACAAAATAAAGACAACGACAAACTAAGGGGTAAGGCACGGAGACACTTCACCCTTTTTAAAAAGAATCTTTTACGTACTTTGACTTAAGCTTTCCTTATGGTCCTGCGGCAATCATTCTATCCTTATAGATCGTGCGCGTGTTATATAATCCCTTATGTCCCATAAGGATAATGGTGAGAAACAGTTACTGGCCGTGGACGCGGGTCTCAGGATCGGGCTGGCCCTGTTTGGTGCCGACGGGCGGCTTAAATGGTATCGTTCAAGCAATTTCGGGGGCTTGAGCCGTCTGAAACAGGGCGCCTACTCCATACTTAAGGAGCTTCCGGAAGGGTCCGTCGTGGTCATTGAAGGCGGGGGACAGGTGGCAGACATCTGGGAGCGCGAGGCCCTGAGGCGCGGGCATGAGCTGATGCGCGTGAGTGCTGAGACATGGCGGGGCGTGCTCATGCTTCCGAGGCATCAAAGAACCGGCCCTGAGGCCAAGCGGCGGGCGGACACCCTGGCGCGGAGGGTCATAAAATGGAGCAAGGCCGCGCGGCCCACCTCTTTGAGGCACGACGCGGCTGAGGCCATTCTTGCAGGTCTTTGGGCGGTGCATGAGAAGGGGTGGATAGACAGGCTGCCCGAGGAGATACGCAGGGGCTGAGGTTATTTCTTCTCGAACAGGCCGCGCACCAGGCGGTCGATGTCCGTGGCGACGTCGGGGGTCACGCCCTTGAATCGCAGGCCGTAGCGGTTTGGCGCGCCCTCCTTTGGCTTGTCCTTGGCGCGCATCACCGTGGCCTCGGTCCTCATAAGCTCCTTCCCGCCAAGCATGAACGATATGCTGAGTTCCGTGCCCATGGCAAGCTTGCGGTCAGAGCCAAGCAGCATTCCAGAAACGCTTATGTTCTCTGAAAACCCGAGAAAGGGCTTCATTTCGCCCTCGCCCTCGCCCATTATCCGGACGCTGACAGGCACGCGGAAGTCCGCACGGGAGGGTATGTGCAGAAGGAGATGGGCCTGGCTCAGGAGCACGTCCGCGCTCACCGGCGGCTGGATAAAGGCGTCAGCCCGGCATGCCTTCAAGCGCTCATCGCAGTTACACCTGCTGGGGCAGACCATGATGATGGAGACCTTTGAGCAGGAGACGTCCTTGCGCACGGCCTCGCAGAAGTCCTCACCGCTCATGTCCGGCATATCCAGGTAGGTTATTATCAGGTCGGCCTTGATCTCGCGATGCACTAAAAGCGCCTCGGCGTTGGAGGGCACGGGGTAGAGCTCTATGCCCGAGCGGTCAAGGAATGAATTCTCCTTGTCCAGAACGTTCTTGATGTCGTCGATTACGATCACCTTCTTCATCCTTTATGTAAGTGTATTTCCAATGTTTTGTCAAGGGATTTAATACTTTTGTTCCTTTATGGTTTGCTAAATCAGGGGGCCGGCAGTTTGAAACCGGGCAGCCAGAGAAGGACATGACCGTCCCGGACACTTTCTTCTCTGGGCATGGACATTGAGAAGGCACTGTGGGGCAAGAGGATAGCGTTTACTGTGAAAGCCTCCTTCATCGGGACTGAGGAGGAACACTTGGAAACAGTGGCCAACAACACAGGAGATAAGGATAAAGTTCCTCTCTGGTATGCAAAGCACTGGGGACCGGCTCAGGGTTTAGATGTTTCGAAGTTCTAACCTCGTTGTTTTCTAAATGATTTATCCGGATCTCGAAACTGTCGATATGTTATATTGTTTGTCAGGAAAGGAGAGCTGAATGCTGGAGGAAAACAGAAAAGAGCAACGCATCCAGGCAACGGGCGGAATACTATATGTCACGCCATCGCTCGAATCGAGCACGAAGATACGATCCGGGCTCGTATGCAACGTCAGCAACTCCGGCGCATGCATCTATATCCAGGACTGCATCAAGGAGACAGAGACCATCAAGATCTACTTCAGGGAGATAAGCGCCTCGCCCATGGAGGCCAGTGTCAGGTGGTGCGCCAGGGACAAAGGAGACCTCTTCAGGGTGGGTCTGCTGCTGAACAACTAGAGTACTGCCTTACACACCCCATGAGCCACATCCCGCTATTTCTGTAAACCGGTAATGTATTTTCACCCTTTCTGCCGGGTGGAGTTCTTCCTGTTGATCCTTATAATCCTTATATTGCCATTTATCTGTCATTTACCCCTTGCCCATAAGGGGCTTTCTGATATAATATAAACATATTCGATCTTACATAACTAAGGTTCTGGAGAGACAGATATAAATGGACAGCAAGAGAAAAGAAGACAGGACGCAAACCAAGGGCGGGATCATCTATGTCCTGAGCTCGCCTGACTCAAGCGACGCGGTTCAATCCGGGCTCATATCCAATATCAGCGACTCCGGCGCATGCATCTATACCCAGGAGTGCATCAACGAATCCACGGACATAAGGATCTACCTCGGCAACGTCAGCCAGACACCAATAAACGCGAAGGTCAAGTGGTGCAGCCAGGCCAGCGACGACCTCTTCAGGGCCGGTCTCCAGATCTACGCTTAGAGGTCCCCTAGAGTTGCTACCCAGCACATAAGCCCAGCACATAAGGAAAAAACCCCGCTTGATGGCGGGGTTCTGTTTTTTATTGAGGGGGGAGCCTAGCTCCGTAGCCTTCTGTCCATTCCCCTGCGCCTGTCATCGCGACGCCTTGACAAGGCCCTCCTCCTGGCCATGCGCCTCAGGGCAAAATGCCTTCTATCCTCCTCCACCGACTCGATGAAGAGCCTCCGCATCCCTGTCCTGCGTGTCTGCATCCTGCGGATCCTGATGCGCCGCTCCACCCTTATCCTTGAGACGCCGTCCCTCTGTCCCTGTCCTTCTGTGTTTTCCATATCCAGCTATGGTCCCTCATATACAGCTATTACTGCTTAAATACTATTATGTCAGCCGACCCAAGTCAACAACAGGAGAAGAAAGTGTTAACAAAGGCAGCGGGGGAAATGCCAGAAAGCTCTGCAAGAAAGCTCTGATAGTTATACTGTGGTCCTCTGGATGAACTGCTCTATCTCTGCGGCAAGTTCCGGGGTCATCTTGATGAACTCCAGGCCATAGAAGTTCGCCACGTCCTTCTTCATCCTGCCCACAACTCGAACGACCACGGCCTCCACCTTGAGAGCCTCCTTCTCCTCTAGCATGAAGGAGCAGGCAAGCCTGATGCCGATGTTTATACGCCTGTCCGTGCCAAGGAGCATTCCCCCCACGCTCAGGTCCTGCGAGAAACCCAGGAAGGGGTTGATGCCCTCGCATGTGACACTCATTGATACCTTCACCGGCACGCGGAACCCGGCACGCACGGGAATATCGAGCAGGTCGTGTGCATGGCCCAGCAGGGAGTCCACGCTGGCTGAGGACTTGATGAACGCGTCCACATTGCAGTCCTTCAGGCGGTCGAAGCAGTCAGTAGACTCAGGGCAGATAACAAGGATCGGGACGTCCGGGCGCGTGTCGCCTTTACGCACGGCTAAGCTGAGCTCCTCCACGCTCATCTCGGGCGTGTCCAGGTAGGCCACGATGAGGTCGGCATTGATATCGCGGTGCGCCTGCGGGATCTCTGAGTTTGTGGGCACGGGGTGGACATCCACGCCTGTGCGGTCGAAGAAGGTGCTCTCTTTCTCCAGAACGTCCTTGATATCGTCTATGATGATGATCTTTTTCACACCACTATGTAAATAGATTATGGCTATTTTGTCAAGAGATACCTTTTAATGACACGGGAACAACAATTAATCTCACTGTTGACTTGCAGGGAGAAGTTCAATGTATTTCTGCTACAATTCATTTGATGCGTTTAAACACTCTACATATATGCCATGAGGAGAGACTATGATCCCCTGGGAGCATCTGGACAGCACCGAGGTGCCGGGCGACGGCCAGGAAATGAGCCTGCACCGGAGGGATGAGGAGTACTCGATCAGGGTTGCTGGCGTGGAACTCATGAACAGCCGCGTCTATGGGTCGGAGGAGGCCCTTGCAGAACTTGCGTGCGCAAAGATCAAGGACCGCGCGGACGCCCGCATCCTGATCGGGGGGCTTGGCATGGGATACACTGTTACGGCTGCCCTTGGCAAGCTTGGCGCAAAGGCCCAGTGTGTTGTGGCGGAACTCGTACCAGCGGTGGTGGACTGGAACAGGAAATATCTGTCTCATCTGGCTGGACATCCACTCAAGGACAGACGGGTTACTGTGAAGGTGATAGATGTGGCACAGATATTACGTTCTGCGAGTTCGGGCTCCGGGCGCTCGGGTTATGACGCGATCATGCTGGACGTGGACAACGGACCGGACGGCCTGACCCGCAAGGGTAATGACTGGCTCTATACACAGTCCGGCCTTGGCGCCGCCTATGCAGCACTACGGCCCCATGGAGTGCTGGCCGTGTGGTCTGCCGGCACTGATACTGTATTCATCAAGCGGTTGCGGAGGGCGGGATTCAGGGTGGAGGAGCACCGTGTGCGCGCAAGGGGCTCTCGCGGCGGAAGCCATTATATTGTATGGCTCGCTTCTAAATAATTAAATAAATAGACGGCCTTCGGGCACAGATGCACCTCATCTGCTTTGTTGCGCGACATTCGCAATAGCATAAGTATGGCTTCATGTCGCGCGCCTCGCATCTAAGGCACCTCGTACCCGAATCTCTGCGTTAGACGCGCGAACATTCGTCTTTAATAAATAACAACAACGAAATTAGATAAAGGGTAAAAACAACGACTGAACCGATACCCTTCGAAGTGGAACGGGTGGGGCGCAAGGAATAGCATATAATTTTTTCTTCCTGTTTTTCCCGCCTGTGATATACTAATTTGAGATGAGGGTTTCACATGGTAATCCTTTAACAGTTTCACCGAAAGGAGTTACGCAATGGGAGACAAAGGGGGCAAGAAGGATAAGGATAAGGCCAAGAAGCAGAAGGTGAAGAAGCACGAACAAAAAATAAAGAAGAAATCGGACACCAGCAGAGACAGAAAAGATTTTGGAAGATAGCAGATATATAACCTGATGCTCGCCTCACCCGTATAGAGAATATGTACCTATAGGCGGACTTCGGGGCTGGCTATACCGAATCTGCTTTGTTGCGAAGCATTCACTGCATAGGGATACAGGTCGGATAGAGTCGGATCGACTCTCGCAAGCTCGACTCTTCGACACCCCGCACCCGGTCGGATAAGGATTCTAAGGTTCGAACGATCGACTATTATATTTTTATCGATCGAATTCCTCGGTCAGGCGGGATAACAAAACGATAAGAAGTTGTACTGTAGAAACAGGGGTGTGTCCCTGTTCTACCCTTTCTATTTTACCCTTTTCCCTTTTTCCTGTTTTTCGCTGTTATGACTTCTTCCCGAAGGTGGTACAATGACTTATGTGTAAACGTTAATAACCAAAGGGAGGAGGCATCGCACATGGGAGTTTATATCATAATGAGCAGTCTGACCAACGAGGGTAGAAAGAGCATTAAGAAGGACCCGAACAGGATACTTGAGGTCAACGAGGAGCTTAAGCGTATCGGCATTAAGGTCCGCGAGCAATACGCCCTCCTGGGAGAATATGACTTCCTGAGCATTGTGGAGGCCCACGACCCTGAGCAGGTGATGAAGATGTCGATAGAACTCGGCGCGCGCGGCACTGTGCAGATGAACAGCTTCGCGGCCGTACCAATTGAGACCTTTATAAAAAATATCTAGAATGCAAATGGCTGTTGCGTAGCCATTGAACTGAATGCAATAAGCCCGATCCTCATTCAACCCGGGGGGCGGGCTTATTGCTATATGCGGGCGGGCTGCCCATATCAGCAAATGGCGGCAAAGGCAACAGGGATTTGAGGGATTGACATGGGGGGAGGCAAATACTACAATCAGTTGTTGACGACAGAAGCATCGGACTAACGGAACAACTGCTATCGCGGGAATATGAATAAATGGGATGTGGGGCTGGTTTTTAGTGAACTGTTGATAAATAAGGGAGAAAATAGGTGTGTGTCCCTAATTATGTCCGGATGTGGGGATGGGGGAAATAAAATAGAACCGTCCCCATTAACACCATGTCCCTATTTTCCTATTAATCTGCCTTACAATTATTTCTATAATGTCAACAAGGGGGTTTATATATATTGTATAAGGATTTGGGACTTGCGTGAAGATAAAATATAAGATTGATAATAAATTGCAAATTATATAAGGTATATGTATAGAAAGGGGAAAAATATATAAATAAGTTTTACTTTGAATATGGGAGTAAAATGGGTCCGGATCCACAATAACAACATTTCAGAAACAGAAGGATTGTAAGTTATGCCTATAACTTTATGCTTTCACGAAAATAATAGAGATATCCAAACTGAAATAATTTTCTATCATGAATATCTCTTACTCAAAAAGGATGGGAGTGCTTCTGTAATGCAAGAAGGCATTGTGGAAGTTTTGGCGGTTCCTTCTGAAAGCCACATTCTTAGAGAAATATATTTAGCTCTTCCTCACGAGATATATAATTTTAAAGATATTTCAAATACATTAAATAATGATAATAATACTTTATGTTATACAGGTATAAATCCAAAAGCTACAATAAAAAACCCTAAGAAATTCGCTTATTATCGTGAACAAAAGAGAGTTATATTAGATAGTATTGATTTCTTTTTTGGAGAAAATAGTGTGAAAGTCCAACAAGATTCAAAAAGAAAAGAGATAATAAAAGTAGAATTTATGGACCCAATACAATTCTCTCATTCAAAATCTTATCATAATAGAAGAGGGTTTAGATTTTCCTATAGCATTAAAAATATAACAAAAAAGCTAAACTGGTGGATAGGACAAACTACCTTTACCTTATATTTTAATTCTCTTCAAAGTACTGAATATGACATATATTCTAGCAGACCTTTAGTACCAATAACATTATGGTACATTATAATCACGGGGCCTCCTAAGATGGATTTAATACCTGGCATTAAACCTGAGTTAAGTAAAAATACTACCAATCCTGATCAAATAGA
>DAOWET010000009.1 GCA_030638335.1 Nitrospirota bacterium | reverse complement strand
CGCTTGACCTTTGGCACACCCCGCACCCTGAGCCCATATGCGGCATTGCTGAGCGCTGAGGCGTTAAAGAGCCCGCCCCTCGAGAGCACAAGGGTGAGCCTTCTGCGAAGGGCTATGTCATGGTCGAGGTTCTTGCCGTTTTCTGAATAATATACTTCTCCTTCCGTTGGCTCCTCCAATAATGCGCATGCCCTCAAGAGCGTGGACTTGCCCGAGCCGTTCGGGCCCATGATGACCGTAATGCCCGCACCAAGGCTTGCGTTGCAGTCTTTAAGCACGGCCTTGTCCCCGTAGGAGAGCCCCATGCCCTTAAGTTCAAGCGATACGCTCAACGTGCGCCCTCCCTTGAAAGTAATGGACACTCATGTTCACGGCCATGGAGATTAAGAGCAGTATCAGGCCAAGGGCCAGTGCCAGTGAGAAATCCCCCTTGTCCGTCTCAAGCGCGATGGTGGTTGTCATTACGCGCGTATACCCGGCTATGTTGCCTCCAACGATCAGCACCGCGCCAACCTCGGCCATCACGCGCCCAAACGCCGCCATCAGGGCCGAGAGAATGCCAAAGCGTGCCTCCTTGATGACCGCGAGCGTTGCCTGTGCGGGCGTGGCCCCAAGCGTACGCGCGGCAAGGCGTATCGAGGGGTCAACGGCCTTTATCGCTGATGACGAAAGCGCTGCCACAAGCGGGAGCGCCAGCACGAACTGGGCTATGACCATGGCTGACGGTGTATAGAGAAGGCCCATGAACCCCAGGGGGCCGCTTCGGGAGAGAATGACGTACAGAAATAGCCCGGCCACCACTGGCGGCAGGCCCATCAGTGCGTTAAGTGTGGCGGCAAGCACCCCCCGCAGAGGAAACCTCCAGAGCGCCACCGCCGCCCCAATGGGCAGCCCGAACAGTGCCGCAAGCATGAGCGCGCCGCCGGAGATATTTAAAGTGCGCCATATTATGGCCAGAAGCTCTGGCGTTGGGTTGGCTAGCAGCCCCAAGGCCTGTGCTAGTGCACTACCCAGCGTTCCCATGGGTCTCCTTGTAGTTCGGGATAAAGAGCCGGTCTCCCCGCGGGGTGCGATAGTTCTCTATTGCACCCTGTCCCTTTGCCGAGGTGAGCCATTTAATAAACTCCATAGCTGCATCAAAGTTGACGTGTTTTTGCCTTTGCGGGTTTGCTGCCATGACACCGTACTGGTTAAAAAGCTCAGGCATGCCCTCAAAGAGCACCTCAAGGTCAAGGGAGTCCATCTTTGAAAGCCATGTGCCCCGGTCCGTGAGCGTGTATGCCTGCTTTTCGTTTGCAATGCGCTGGGTCTTTGCCTGGCCCTGTCCCACCTCAAGATACCAGGCCTCTTTTTTAAGGCTGGCCGGGGATATTCCGGTCTTTGCCCATAGCGAAAGCTCTTTTTTATGCGTGCCGGAATCATCCCCCCTCGAAACAAAGAAGCCACGGGGGCCACGGGCCCCCTTTATTCTCTTGAATGCATCCGCCGCGCTGGAGGAACCCCGCACATTTGCCGGGTCGCTCTTTGGGCCGATGATCACGAAGTCGTTGTACATCACGTCCCTGCGGGATACGAAGTAACCCTTTTTAACGAGTTCAAGCTCAAGGTCTTTTGCGTGCACGAGCACCGCGTCCGCGTCCCCGCGCCTGCCCATCTCAAGGGCGGCCCCGGTTCCTACGGCTACGACGTGGACTTCTATGCCGGTGGCTGATTTTATTAGTGGCCTCAGGTAGTCCAGTAGCCCTGAGTTCTGGGTGCTTGTGGTGGAGGCAAGTATCAGGCGCTCCCCTGCGGAAGAGGCCGCCGGGAGGCATATGAGCGGCAGGCATATGAGCGGGATGCAGAAGAGAAGGAGGGCCAGTATGAGCGTTCTCTTCATTTGCCGCTCTCTGTGAACTCGTATTTTATGCCTTCTTTTTCCAAAAAGCGCCTTAGCGCGTCCTGTGTCCTCCAGAATTTTATTATCACTTTCTCGCCTTCCTTTGTAACAACAGTTCCGCCTCCCTTTTTCCCTCCTGTGGAGGTGATGATAAAAGGCTCTGGAGCCTGTTGGTTCATGGAGTCCACAAGCTCCCAGGCGTGGCGGTAGGACATGTCCATGGATTTAGCGGCCTTGGTGATGGAGCCGTGCTCCTTTATGCGCTCCATGAGCACGATTCTTCCGTAGCCGAGGAAGGTCCCCTCCGGGCCGTCCACCCATACACGGCCCTTGAGCTGATAAGGCTTTGCTCCCTTTTGAGGAGGTTTCCTCCTGCCATGCGGTTCTCTGTGGGGCATACCGTAATATACAGCAGGGAATAACGCTTGTCAATGGTAATGGTTAACAGGGCTGGTGTGCTTCTTCTTGCGGGCTAAAGCCCGAACACGTATTTGACCGCTATGCCCATAAGGAGCACGGCGAGTATTGCCTTGATGAGCCTGTGTGGAAGGTGCTTCTGTGAGCGCGCGCCAAGGTACGTGCCGCAAAGACCGCCAAGGCCGAAGGAAAGCCCAAGGAGCCAGTCAGGTGTTGTGGGAATAGACGAGGGGATCAGGCTGTAGAACGCGGTGCCAGCCACAGAGGCCGCAAAGGTGCTTATGAGCGCGGCCCCGGCAACAACGTACACCGGGAGCCCGAAGGCCATCACGCAGAAGGGCACGAGCAGCGCGCCGCCGCCGATACCGTAGGCGCCCCCGATCACTCCTACAATAAATGAGACAGCAATGATCACTGCCGGGTTGAAACTGAAGTCAGCCCCGTCAAACACGAGTTCTGTTTTTGTGAGTCCACATGATCTGACCTCGGGCATTGATCCAGGGGTCATGTTGCTTTTTGATGCTTTATTTGAGGCGGCCTCCCAGATGAGCTTGGCCCCTATCACGCCGAGCACGCACCCGGCAAAGAGCCTGAACCTGTCCGGGTCGGCCAGCACGGAGATGCGCAGGTAGTAGCCAACGAGTATGCCGGGTACTGTGCCGATTATCAGTGGCCAGGCCAGAGGGCCAAAGAGCCTGCCTTCGCGCCAGTAGCGGTATACTCCTCCGGGTATGGCTACAATGTTAAAAAGGAAATTCGTTGCGCTTGCCGAGGGCCCGGCAAAGCCCAGCACGCTAACCATCACGGGAAGTATAAGGAACGCGCCCGAGAGCCCGCCTATGGAGCTTAAGAACGCGACCACAAAGGCTATAAGCGGCGGGATGAGGACGTTTATGGTCACGCCGGAGACAGGGTATGTAACTTCAAGAAAGTCCATGCATCATTATATTGCCCTGCAGTGTAGAAGTCCATAACTCTGTTATAATTGTCAAAACGATAATAACGATATTGCGGAGGATTTGATGAAAAAGGCAGGCGAGGGAGACACGGTAAAGGTCCACTATACGGGCAAGCTCGACGATGGAACGGTATTTGACAGCTCGGTGGGGCGTGAGCCCCTTGAGTTCACCATGGGCGCTGGCATGATGATATCGGGGTTTGAGCGCGCGGTGGAGGGCATGGCCGTTGGGGAGACCACAAGCGTGAACATCCTGCCCGAGGACGCGTACGGCGTGCGCAGGGACGACATGGTGGTGCGCGTGGGGCGCAAGGACTTCCCGGAGAACATCACCCCGGAGGTGGGTGTAGCCGTGACCATGCAGCACCCGGAGTCAGGGCAGTTCGACGCCATGATAAGCGAGGTCACGGAGGAGGCGGTCATGCTTGACGCCAATCACCCGCTTGCGGGCAAGTCACTGAACTTTGATATAGAAGTGCTGGAGATAAGCTAGCCCGCCCTTCGTGCAATACGCGGGTTGATTTGGAAAGCATATGAACATTATGAGGACTGCTAAATAATGAAAGCTGTAGTATTTGACGACGCTCTGCACCTTGCCACAGACCACCCGGTACCCGTGCCTGCTTCCACAGGGGGCGAGGCCCTTATTCGCGTGAGCCTTGCGGGCATCTGCAACACGGACCTTGAGATAGTGCACGGGTACATGGGGTATAAGGGCGTGCTCGGACATGAGTTTGTTGGCGTGGTGGAAGACGCGCCTGATGAGTCGCTTAAGGGAAAACGCGTGGTGGGGGAGATAAACCTCTACTGTGGAAAGTGCGCCTACTGTCTTGGTGGGATGCCCTCGCATTGCCCGTCGCGGGAGGTGCTTGGCATCATGAACAGGGACGGGGCCATGGCCGAGTACGTGAGACTCCCTATACACAATCTTCATACGGTCCCTGACGAAGTTGCTGATATGGAGGCCGTGTTTGTCGAGCCTCTGGCTGCCGCGTTTCAGGTATTGGAGCAGGTGGAGTTCATGGAGGGCGACCGTGTGCTTGTGATGGGCGATGGCAAGCTCGGGTTATTGATCGCTCTTGTGCTCAAGGAATACACCCAGGCCGAGGTCACGCTCCTTGGGCATCATGAATACAAGATGGAGATAGCAGGGGCAAAAGGCGTGAAGACCTGGCTTTCAAGCAAAGGGCGTCCTGACGCCCCGTATGATTTTGTGGTTGAGGCCACGGGAACTGCGGAGGGTTTTCAGCAGGCGCTTTCCCTTCTGCGTCCAAGAGGAGCGGTCATACTCAAGAGCACCGTGGCCCAATGGGCCAAGCTCAACCTCGCGCCAATAGTTATAAACGAGCTTACGGTTATCGGCTCCCGCTGCGGCCCATTCGCCCCGGCAATCAAAGCCCTGGCCGAGAAGAAGATTAATGTTTGTTCGCTCATCAGTGAAACCTATCCCATAGACGAGGCCGGGGAAGCATTTGCTCACGCCCAGCAAAAGGGCGTCTTGAAGGTTTTGTTGGACTGCCAATAACAGTGTTCTGTATTTGGAGGCTCGAGGATGCTTGTAAGTCTTAGCGAGAAAATTCTTATGTTGTCTGTTTGCGTCATTACCTTCGGTTCTATTGGTGCAATAGTATTTCATTTGATAAAAAAGAACCTTGGAAAAGATGTTGATGAAGAACATCCAAGGAAAACTAACAAGATTAACTTACTTATTCTTCTTTTGTACATTCCAATAATCCTTGGGGCTGCATCTGTAAGGATTTATGAAAAGTTTTGGATCGCTTTGGCGATTGCTGTTATAACATGTGTGATTATTTTCCTGATATTAGCCCGGTTACTTACAAAAGACAATCCTGAGTATTCAGAAATGGGAAAGGCCCCTGCAGTGTTGTCGGTAATTACAATTGCTTACAGGCTAACAATAACTTACATTCTATTTGTATTTATATTTTATGGTTTTGATACCCACATTCAATGAGCAAGTGCAACAGTAGCGACTTCTGCTGGAGTTTTGTAGCCCAGACATTTTCTGGGTCTACCATTAATACGTGATTCCACCCATGCCACCTGCTCAACCGTTATCTTACTAAAATCCGTCCCTTT
>DAOWET010000296.1 GCA_030638335.1 Nitrospirota bacterium | reverse complement strand
TCACATTTTACCAGATATTCTTAATATGGTTACTCGCAGAACGTCCAGAAGGCCACTTGCAGGTCCTGTGTGGTGCTGATGTCCATCAGGTCTTGTGTCTCGTTGAGTTCATCTGTGTCCGGGTTGGCCTCCAGGTAGTTCTCGTCGTCAGCCTCTATGGCCCCGTCTTCATAGCGTATGATCTTGCTTAGAGTCCTTACCTTGTTCCTGTTGCAATAGAACGCCGCCTCGAACAGGATGTCTGTTGCATTGAGCGTTTTTAATGCAACAGGGTTTTCGTTCCTGAGCTTCACGTATACCATCTTGCCTTCGCGCCTGAGGCTTTCCTTGTGATAAAAGATGCCTCCGGTGCCCGCTATCTCCACCCACGTTCCCTGCGGCCCGAAGGGTTCGCGTTCAGGTTCGTCAGAGACCATGATCACAGCGAAGGCTGAGATTGCCATGACAGCTATTACAGGGATTATCCATTTATTCATTTCCAGACCTCAGTAAGATTTAATATACATTATAAACGGATTTTGATTAAAACTTCTGTGAAATAAAAAAAGGGCTGGCTATTACGAGCCATTCCTTAGATTCCCATGGTGGAGCTGATCGTCGTAGCCAAAGGCGTAGGGTCGGATCGACCTTCGAGACCTTTGGCCTCTCAGCCTCTTGAATGTCATTATAAATATGCTTGCTCTTTTAGCCAGAGTCGCCCTGTCTGGGTCTTGAAATATTTCTCCCTTTTCATTGCCTCTGCCCGTGTCTCGAATTCCTCTGAATATACGAGCTTCCACGGCCCCTTACCTTTGGTGGCCTTACTTTTACCGCTGTTATGCTCGGCAACCCTTTCATCAAGGTGCTTGCTTTGCCCAATGTACGAGCGGCCTGAATCGCTTCTGAGAATATAGACGTGAAATACCATAAGCCTCCTAATCAAAAAGGGCCAACTCGTTGAGTTGACCCTCTTTTTGTCTTATGGTGGAGCTGCTCGGGATCGAACCGACGACCTCCTGAATGCCATTCAGGCGCTCTCCCAACTGAGCTACAGCCCCTAAAGTAAAACCAACTCAGTATCAGAGCCGACGACCTGTCGATTCGACCGCTCTCCCAACTGAGCTACAGCCCCTAAAGTAAAACCAACTCAGTATCAGAGCCGGCGACCTGTCGATTCGACCGCTCTCCCAACTGAGCTACAGCCCCGTGCCGAAACAGAGAATGCTCCCCTGTTCGGAGTAAATATTATATCTTCATGCCCCGTACTATTGTCAAGCCATTGTCAAGGAGCGCCTGGCTTGGGTAAAATCATATATGCCCCATATACTAATGTATAGGCACATAACGGTCTGTGTAGCGGGGTTTATCTCCCTGACGCTCCAGGCAGTGCTCCTTAGGGAACTCCTGAGCGCGTCATCGGGCAATGAGCTGGACATAGGCATCACGCTTGGCATCTGGCTGCTTTGTGTTGGTGCGGGCAGCCTCCTTGGAGAAAGACTCACCCGCGCATGGGCATTCGGCGCTTCCTTCCTTGTGGTCTCGGCTCTCGCAGTGCCTGTGCTCTGGGGCGTGCCGCATCTGATGAGCGCCCTTGGCGGGGCCGGTGGACAGGCACTCTCCCTTGGCAATACGTTCCTGCTTACTCTCTGCGTGCTTCTGCCCCTGTGCCTGGTGCTTGGCGCGCAGTTCCCCCTTGCAGTCGCTTTTATTGGAGGTGAGGGGGGAAGGGACTCTTCCATATCACTTGTATACGGCCTTGAGGCCCTTGGCGCGTTTATCGGGGGCATGGTGTCCTCCTTTGTCCTGTCCGGGCGGGTGGGGCCCGGCCTTACCGTGCTTGGGCTCTCTGTGCTGTCGGCTGCCTCAGGGGCCCTGCTTCTTGATAAAAAGGCCGCTTTTGCTGTTGTGTCAATACCCGTGGCCGCGTTTGCCGGCATGCTCCTGACAATGCCCTCCACAATGCATGGCGGAGAGATCATCGAGCGCGCCCAGTCCAGGTACTCAGAGATCGTGGTCACGAGCCGCGAGGGCCAGTATAATTTTTACAGCTCCGGCAACCCGGCATTTTCATACCCTGACAGGGAGACTGAGGAGAGGGGCGTGCACCTGCCAATGGCTGTGCATCCAAGGCCCTTCAGAGTACTTGTGGTGGGAGGGTCCCCGGCCCAGCTCGGTCAGTATCTCAAGTATTCCATTGACGGAGTGGATTTCATGGAGATGGACCCGCTCCTTCTGAAGCTCTCCATGAAATATCTTGACAATGATGACTCGTCCGCCACAGTGGACAGAAGGGTCAGGATGATAGTGGAGGACGCAAGGGCGTATCTGAAGTCCGTTGGCCCTGCCATGTATGACCTTATCATAGTGAACGTCTCGGGCATGGACACGGCAAGCAGCAACAGGATGCACACCGAGGAATTCTTCAGGGAAGCGTCCCATGCCTTAAGAGAGGGCGGGGTGCTTGCCCTCCACGTGCCGACCTCATCGGGGTATGTCAGCCGCCGCATGAGGCTTGCAAGCGGTGCCGTGTTCGGTTCCCTTGGGGAGGTCTTTGAGCATACTGAAGTGTCCACTGAGGAGTACGGGCTTCTTCTGGCCTCTGATAAGGCCATTGATACCGGGCCCCAGGCTCTTGTGAGGAGATTCCAGGGCCGCGTCCTTGACACAGAGTATTTCAGGCAGTACCTGCTTGAAGACGCATTTACACCTGAGCGCACAGAGGCATTCAGAGCCAGGCTTGAGGGTGTGGGGGCAAGAAACTCCGATATGCGCCCGATCGCGTATCTCTACAACCTGATGCTCTGGGCCGAGACACAGGACGCCAGGTGGCTGAACCGTCTGCTTGACCTTGGCCCTCATGCCTCTACAGCGATAGCCATGCTCTTTCTGGCCCTTGGGGCTGCTGTGTTCCGCAGGGAGCGCAAGGTGCCATATTACGCTGTGAGTGTTGCGGGGTTTTCCTCCATGGGGTTCATGGTAGTGATAATCCTCGGGTTCCAGGCCACATACGGCTATGTGTATGAGATGTTCGCCCTTTTAAGCGCGCTTTTCATGGTGGGGATGGCGCTGGGCTCAATATCCGCAAGGACCATCCCTGTGAAGGGCCTGAGGGCGGTACTTGTGCTTGATGTTCTCACTGCCGTGCTTGCCTCTGCCGCCATATTCATCATCTCCATGCCCGCGGCCCTCTATGCAGTGAGCCTTCTTGCCGGGCTGTTTACCGGAGCGCAGTTTGCCTTCGTCTCTCAGGCTATCAAGTTCGCTTCCGGAACTCAACCCGCAGGCAGGCTATATGCCGTGGACCTCGCAGGTTCTTTTCTGGGCGCGCTGTGTTTTTCCATATTGGTAGTTCCTGTGTCAGGGCTGGCTGGCGCACTGGTGCTCATTGCCGTACTTAAGACACTCTCAGCCGTGCTTGTGGGGACGGTGCGCCATGCGTAGGGTAAGGGTTCTTGTGGCAGCAGCTATCTGCATCGCGCTTCTTGGCGGATGGCTGACAAGGGAAATGCTTCCGGGAGTGCAGGTGGATGAGCCCGGGGTGCTTAAAGACCTGGCCCCTGGCATTGTTTTTGGCGCAAAGGGAGGCCAACCGCCTCATTACAGGGCACCTGACGGCACGCTGGCCTTTAACTCCCATGATGTCACCCCCTCCATCAGGGGATATGCAGGGCCTATAAAGACCCTTGTGGTAATGGGTCCTGACGGTGTGATAAGAGGTATAAAGATCGTCTCCCACAAGGAAACCCCCAATTTTGTGCACAGCATGCTTGAGCCCGGATACGCCATGTCCTTTGCAGGCAAGCCGGTAACCGACCCCTTTGCCGTTGGCATGGACCTTGACGCCATAACGCGGGCCACTGTGAGCGTGGAGGCGCTCGCGGACACGGTAAGGGAATCCTCAGTGATAGCGGCCCGGAAGATACTGGGGATGAACGTGAAGTCCTCCGGCACGGGAGGAAGGACGGCATCCGTTGGCTGGATTGCACTGCTTGTGCTTTTCGCTCTGGCAGTATATGCGGCAAGGATGAACGCGGCCCAGAGGGTGAGGGATGTCCTGCTTGTCGTTAGTATGGTTGTCGTGGGGTTTTGGCTTTCGAGCCCGTTTACCGCCTTGCACCTGTTTAATATATTGCTTGGCAGGCTGTCCTCAGACCCCTTGTGGCTGGTTATCGTTGTGGGTGCGGTTGCAAGCGTGTTCATTTCCGGGCGTGTCTACTGCGGCTGGCTCTGTCCGCTTGGCGCGATCTTTGAGTTCGCGGGAAGGCTTCCGGCCGTAAAATGGGAGATAGACGCTACCCGTGACGAACGCTACAGGAGGCTTAAGTATCCTGTACTCGTTGTCATGGCGTTTGTCCTTTTAATATCAGGCAGGCCGGGGCTTGGCGCGTTCGAGCCTTACATTACATTGTTCTCATTCAACGGAACAATACTGGCCTGGGCAGTGCTGGCTATCTCCATGATCGGCTCGATAAGGGTCCCCCGCCTCTGGTGCAGGTATTTATGTCCAGCGGGCGCATTTCTTGGGTTGCTTTCTCCTGTGGCCTCGGGCGCACGC
>DAOWET010000133.1 GCA_030638335.1 Nitrospirota bacterium | reverse complement strand
CGATAGTGCGCGACCGCAAGGGCGAGTACAGGAAGGAACTTCTGGAGATGCGCGCCGAGGGGTATATACGCGCTCGCATTGATGGGGAGATGCGAGACCTCACAAGCGAGATCAAGCTCAGCCGGCATAAGCGCCATACCATTGAGATAGCCATAGACAGGCTCAAGATAAAGCAGAACATAGAGCGCCAGTTACGCTCCTCCATTGAGATCGCGCTCAGGTACTCGGACACGGTGATAATCAACCTCACTGACGAGGACCGGGACATACCCTTGAGCAGAACAATGGCATGCACCAAATGCGGCATCAGCTACCCGGACGTGACCCCGCGATTTTTCTCCTTCAACTCGCGCCTCGGGGCTTGCCCTGAGTGCAAAGGGCTCGGGGTGGAGGATGAATATGAAGAAGAGGCCGGGGAACCAAAGGACAATGGAGCATCCTGTAAGAGCTGCAACGGGCTCAGGCTCAGAAAGGAAGCACTGCACTTCAAGATAGGCGGGCTGAACATATCGGAGTTCTCAGCGCTTCCGGTGAGCGACACGCTGAAGTTCATCGACACGCTGAGGCTTGCTGAGCGGGAGGGCATAATAGCGGAGCGCATACTCAGAGAGGTCAGGGACCGCCTCGGTTTCCTTCTAAATGTAGGGCTTGGCTACCTGAGCCTCGACCGATCAAGCCGCACGATCTCAGGCGGGGAGGCGCAACGCATAAGGCTTGCCACACAGATGGGCTCGAACCTCACAGGGGTGCTCTACGTGCTTGACGAGCCGAGCATGGGGCTGCATCCGAGGGATTGCGCCAAACTGCTTGAGAGCCTCTCGCGGATACGCGACAGGGGCAATACCGTGATAGTGGTTGAGCACGACGAGGACACCATGCTCTGGGCGGACAACATCATCGACATGGGGCCGGGCGCGGGGCTCAAGGGTGGATGGATCACTGCAATGGGAACTCCCGAGGAGATACAGAACACGCCCGAGAGCCTCACCGGGAGGTTCCTGAGCATGGAACAGCATATCCCGGTGCCTGCGAAACGGCTTAAACCCAAAGGGTTTATCGAGGTCATGGGCGCCACGGAGCATAACCTTAAAAACATGGACGCCGCAGTCCCCCTTGGGGTGCTCTCATGTGTCACGGGGGTCTCGGGCTCAGGCAAGAGCACTTTCGTCTTTGATATACTCTACAAAGCACTCAAACAACACTTGCAGGGGTCAGACACTGCGCCTGGGACATACAGGGAAATAAAGGGCATGGATATGCTGGACAAGGTAATATGTGTTGAGCAGGGACCGCTTGGCCGCACGCCAAGGAGCAACCCGGCAACGTACTCCGGCGTTCTCACCCTGATACGCGAACTGTTCGCAGCGCTGCCTGAGTCCAGGGTGCGCGGGTACAAATCCTCCAGGTTCAGCTTTAACGTAAAGGGCGGGAGGTGCGAGACCTGCGGGGGCGCCGGCATAAAAAAAGTGGAGATGCACTTCATGCCGGACGTGTTCGTGCCATGCGACGACTGCCGGGGCAGGCGCTACAACCGCGAGACACTCTACATCCAATACAAGGGCAGGAGCATCTTCGAGGTGCTTGAGATGACGGTATCAGAGGCCCTCGATTTCTTCGCTCCCATTCCTGCCATAAAGAAGAAGCTGGAGTTCCTGGACGACGTGGGCCTTGGCTATATAAAGCTCGGGCAGCCCGCGCCAACCCTCTCAGGCGGCGAGGCGCAAAGGCTCAGGCTCGCACGAGAGCTTTCCAAAAAAAGCACCGGCAAGACACTCTATATCCTGGATGAACCTACCACCGGCCTGCACTTTGTGGACATCGAGCGCCTCCTGAACGTGCTTAACACTCTGGTGCACAAGGGTAACTCTGTGCTCGTAATTGAGCATAACCCCGAGGTCATTAAATGCGCTGACTACCTCATTGACCTTGGCCCCGAAGGTGGGGACGCAGGAGGCAGGCTCGTGGCAAAGGGCACGCCCGAACAGGTGGCGGCCACAAAGGGCTCGCACACTGGTGAGTACCTCTCGCAGAAGATAGCCAGAGACAAGGCGGCGGCATGAGGGGATCTCTCCCAATAAAGATCACAACACTGGTAATGGCGCTGTTCATAATGGCCATAATGGCCATCATGGCGGGATGTGCTGAGCAGAAGGAGCTGGAAAAACAATCCCAATCCACGGACGAGCTCTTCCGTAAGCGCGCAAGCATCATGCACACCAACGTCTCCGTCACCGTGGCCGCGGGGTCCTCTGAACAGGCGGACAAGGCGATAGAGGCGGCCTTTAGCAAGATCAGGGAATTAGAGGGTCTGCTGAGCTTCTGGACCGAGGACAGCGAGATAGCCGCGATCAACCGAAACGCCGGCAAGAAGGCGGTCAGGGTGTCCGCGCCAACGCTTGAGATACTTGAGCGAGCCATGGAAATATCGGACTGGACCGACGGAGCTTTTGACGCTACGGTTGGCCCTGTGATAAGGCAGTGGGATTTCAATGAACAGACACTGCCGGAGCCTGAGGCACTTAAGGCGGCTCTGGACAAGGTGGACTACCGCGCTCTTGAGATCGATACGGAAAACTCCACCGCGTATCTCGGCCGCCCTGAGATGAGCTTTGACACTGGCGGCATAGCCAAGGGTTTCGCGGCTGACGCGGCCATAGATGTATTGAAGGCTCAGGGAATATCTGCCGCGCTCGTGTCAGTCTCCGGTGATATCCGTGCGTATGGGAGAAAACCCGATGGCACAGAATGGCGCGTTGGCATCAAAAACCCGCGCTCTGACGACCCCAACTCCTTCATTGCCTCTCTTTCACTAAATGACGAGGCCATATCCACCTCCGGCGACTACGAGAGGTTCTTTATCAAGGACGGCCGCAGATATCACCACATACTCGACCCGCGCACAGGCCAGCCTGCTGAGGGCTCGATGAGCGTTACGGTGATCGCGGACTCTGCAACCTACACCGACGGGCTCTCTACAGGCATATTCGTGATGGGGCCGGAGAAGGGCATAAAAGTGCTTGAGGAGCATGGCTTCCAGGGAGTCTTGATAGGCGCGGATGGAGAGACCTACATAACCGGAGGGCTTGCCGGACGCCTTCGCATGAAGAAAAAATAAACCTCCCTGTGGGCACGTCGGCACGAGTCGCCCAAGACACTCGATCCCGAGACCACGGGGTATTGTGAAAAGCATGGAATAAAGGAGCCCGTGGCTCACTGCGTGAGAGCCACCTCCGGTGGGGGAGTTTGGTCGCGACGACCAGAGTCGAGAGGTCTTAAAGTTCAACCGTCGTCCTCAAGTGTAAAAGGGGCCCGTGGCCCCCTGGTGCATTCCAAGTAGTCAGAATCCGACCTGTTTTGTTTTTCTTATAACACCTATTTATTCCTGCAATAGTTCTTGACGCGCGCAGAAATCAGGACTAAAATTTTAATTAGGGAAACAGAAATCCCGGGATCGTCTGGTCCAGAGACCAAGCAATTGGGATGGCTGTCTTTTCAAGGGACATGGGGAAGAAGTTGCCCTGCCCTTTGATAGCGGAGGTTGCAGTTGGCCTCCACGCTGGCAGCCACTTTAGAAAGCTCAGGAGCCGAACGACCCGGGAGAGAACTTCAAGGGTAGAGCAGCGCGGGGGAAAGGAAGACCGTTCGTTGCGGATGCTGCAAGTAGTTGTTCCGCCGTTTAGAGGTTGACCAACCCTGCAGGCCCCCAGCGCGCTCTGCCTTTTTAAATTGCTTCCGCTTCTCTTGCCAGCCTGGACTTATCGCCCTGCCCTGCCCTTACTATTCCTTCTTGAACGAACCGAGGAAGTCTATGGGCATGGGGAAGACTATTGTCGAGCTCTTGCTCATCCCAAGCTCTGTAAGGGTTTGAAGATAGCGCAGCTGCATGGCAGAGGGCTGGGTCGCGATCACGCTCGCTGCCTCGGCCAGTTTCGCTGATGCCTGAAGCTCTCCTTCGGCATGGATGATCTTGGCCCGCCTCTCACGCTCTGCCTCTGCCTGTTTGGCAAGGGCCCGCTGCATGTTCTCGGGAAGGTCCACGTTCTTGACCTCAACAGTGCTGACCTTTATGCCCCATGGCTCTGTCT
>DAOWET010000254.1 GCA_030638335.1 Nitrospirota bacterium | reverse complement strand
GTGCCTTTGATTTTCCCCTTTAATTCTTTGCCTTTAAAAACGCTGGTAACTTGTCTAACCGAGGAATTCGGGTGCGGGGTGCCTCAGATGCTAGGCACGCGGCATGAAGTCGGCAGAGTCGATCCGACCTGTATCCCTATATTGCGAATGTCGTGTAACAACGCAGATGAGGTGCATCCGCGCCCGAAGTACGTCTGAGTATTTCTATTCGTAGCCAAACTCCTCTTCTTGCGTGGAGTCCTCTTCCTTTGCGGCCGTGCCTGCAAAGTGTTCCTCAGGCATTACAGAGCCTCCCGCTGCGGGGGCCGAGGCCTTGGCCGGTGGCGTGCTCACGCGGTTTGAGCGCAGGCGCGGGCTCTGGCCCTCGGGCGCGCCGCTGAATGTCACGTCCACGATGAACTCGCTGCCAGGGTAGACGTTAAGGAACACCCCTCCGGAGCTCTCCATGACAGGCATCTCCGTCACCCGGACCACCTTGCCCCCGGTGTCGTCCGTGCCAGAAACGTCATGGACCTCGAGCTTCACTGTGCCCTCGGATGAGGATACCTTCTCCGGCAGGCTCCAGCAGGCAAAGAGCCTGTGGGGCGAGACTGCAAGGGCGAGCACGCTGGAGTATGTGCGGTCCGAGACAGGGAAGTCCTCCTTGAGCTGGGGCACCTGATCAGGCTTTGTGGCGACCTCGGATGACGGCCTCAGTGCCGGGGCATACTTCTTTACAGCCTCAGATGCCTGCTCAGCAGCCTTTTTTATGGCAGGGGCCGCTTTCTCGGCAGCCTTCTTCGCGGCCTCCTCCACCTTCTCTACGGCCTCCATCACTATTGGCCTTGCCTTTTTCGCGGCCTCCTCCACGCGCTCCACGGCCTCCATCACTTTTGGCCTTGCCTTTTTCGCGGCCTCACGCAGTGCGGGCTCAGCCTTCTCAAAGGAACTCTTTGCGGCCCTTGTTGACTCCTCCAGTGATTTCTTCGCGACCTCAGTGGCCTTCTCCACGGACTTCCTGGCCGTGGCAGTCTTTTCCTTTACGGTCTTTGCGGCCTTTTTTACAGATTGTTTTGCGTCTGCTGTTGCACGCCTCGCGGTTTCCTTCGCAGAGGCCGTGGCCTTCTTTACAGTCCTTGTGGCTTCTTCCACGGATTTCTTTGCGGTTTTAGTGGCCTTTTTAGCCGACTTCTTAGCGTCGGTAGTTGCCTTTTTGACCGCTTTTTTTGCAGATGCTGTAGCCTTGGTCATTTTCTTTTTGGCTGTTGCGCTGGCCTTGCTCACTTTCTTTCTGGCAGTGGCTGTGGCCTTCTTTATCTTCTTCTCAGCCGTAGCCCTGGCCTTGCTGATGGTTTTCTTTTTAGCTGTAGTCTTCTTGGCGGCGGCCTTCTTCTTTACGATAGCCTTTTTCTTGGTTGGCGCCTTTTTCTTTGAAGCAGCTTTTTTAGGGGCAGCTTTCTTCTTCGTGGCAGTCTTCTTCTTAGGCGCGGTCTTCTTCTTGGTAGCAGCCTTTTTCTTTGCAGGAGTCTTCAATGCCTTGGCAAGCTCCTTTATGATATCGTCCTTCTTGCCAGCAGAGAGCTTGATCTTTTTCTTCTTGGCCAGGCCTTTAAGCTCCGCAACAGTGAGTTCTTTCAGATCGCTTGCCTTCATATGCCACCTTCCATATGTGTTTTGGGAACGATAATGCCCTGCGAAAAAAAACAGGGTATTTTATCAATATTCTATTCCAACTTGGGCCCTTCGTCAATGGGTTAAATTCAGTGGGGCAAATAATGCTCAGTGGGCCTGGGCCCAGTTCTTGCCCATGCCATGCTCCACCACAAGAGGCACGGTAAGCTCCACCGCCTCTTGCATGCCCTGCTCCACAAGGCGCACGACCTCGTCTTCTTCGCCGCCTGCCACCTCAAACAGAAGCTCGTCGTGCACCTGCAGTATCATCCTGGTCTTGAGCCCCTTGCGCCCGAGCGTCTCATGGATATCCAGCATGGCGCGCTTGATTATGTCCGCGGCACTCCCCTGCACAGGGGTGTTCACTGCCAGCCGTTCCCCCAGCAATCTCGTATTGTGGTTGCTTGAAGAAAGCTCCGGCACGGGCCTCCTTCGGCCCATGATAGTGGATACGTACCCGCATTTCCTCGCGTCCTCCACCGTGCGCACAATGAAGGCGCTTACGCCCGGATGCGCTGAGAAATACTCCTCTATGAAATGCGCCGCCTCAGCGCGTGTGATACCCAGGCTCGCTGCGAGGCCGAAGGCGCTCATGCCGTAGAGCACCCCGAAGTTCACGGTCTTTGCAGTGCGCCTCATCTCCGGGCCCACCTTATCGGGGGCCACATCGAAGAGCGCCACGGCGGTGCGGGTGTGGATGTCCTCGCCATTGGTGAAGGCCTGGGCGAGCGCTTCGTCCCCGCTCAGGTGCGCAAGCACCCGAAGCTCGATCTGCGAATAGTCGGCAGAGAGTATCTGGCTGCCCTCGGGCGCGATGAAGCACTCCCTGATGCGTGTGCCCCAGTCCCCCCTGATCGGAATATTCTGCAAGTTCGGCTCGCTGCTTGAGAGCCTCCCGGTGGCAGTGGCCGCCTGGTTAAAAGAGGTATGCACCCGGCCAGTGTCAGGGTTCACGATCCTTGGCAGCACGTCCACATAGGTGTTCTTGAGTTTCGAAAGGCTCCTCCACGCCAGCAGCTCTACCGGAAGCTCGTGCTCTGTGGCCAGGCTCTCAAGCACGCTTACGTCAGTGGAGTAGCCGGTCTTTTTCTTCTTGCCCGGCTTAAGCCCGAGCTTTTCAAAGAGTATGTGCCCAAGCTGCTTCGGGGAGTTGAGGTTGAACTCCTCGCCGGCCAGCATCCATGCCCTGTCCCTGACCGAGCACATCTGCCCCTCAAGCTCACGCCCAAGTAGCCCAAGTCTCTCCGAGTCCACCATCACGCCTGCCGCCTCCATATCCGCAAGCACCCTTATCAGGGGCATCTCTAATGTCGAGTAAAGCTCCATCAGGCCCTCGCGCTCAAGTGCGGGGAAGAGCTTCTCCTTCAACTCCCAGGCCAGCAGCGCGTCCTCGGCAGCGTAGTCCGCGGCCTGCTCAAGCTCCACCGCGTCAAAACCCCCTTTGCCCGCTACTTCCTTATATGGCCTTTTGGTCCAGCCCAGGTGTTCAAGCGCCGTGGCCTCAAGCGAATGGCTCTGCCGCTCCGGGTTCAGCAGGTGCGAGGCCAGCATGGTATCCAGGAGCGGGCCTCTGATCTCCACCCCCTCGCGGGCCAGTATCAGCAGGTCGTATTTAATGTTATGCCCGGCCTTTGAGACCTTCCGGTCCTCCATGACAGGGGTTATGGCGCCAAGGGCCTCTGCCTTGTCCAACTGCCGGGGCACACCAAGGTAGTTGTGTGCTACAGGCACATACACTGCCTCGCTATCCCCTCTGGACAGTGAAAAGCCCACCAGCAGTGCACTCATGGGGTCCAGCCCTGTGGTCTCGGTATCAAGTCCTACGAACCCACTGATACTTGCGACCTCCCGCTTAAGCTCTGCCATATCCAGCACACAGGAGTACCTGGCTTCCTTTTCGCTTTTCTTTTTTCCTGCGGTACCCTTTGGCAGGAGTTTTAAAAGGGACGTAAAACCCAGCTCAGTAAGCAGAGCACTAAGGGCCTCCTGGTCGGGCTCCTGCATTGACAGGTCCATTTGCTCAAGCGGGACATCACGCATTATCTCCACAAGAGCCATGCTCATGCGGGCGGCCTCAACTCCCTCGCTCACGAGCTTTCTCATGCGGGGTTTTTCTATCTCGTCTGCGTGCTCAAAAAGCTCCTCAAGGCTCTTGAACTGCTCAAGCAGCCCCCGAGCGCCCTTGTCCCCTATGCCCTTTATGCCGGGGATGTTGTCCGAGGCGTCCCCCACCAGGGCCATGTACTCGGTCACCCTCTCAGGCGGCACACCCAGCCGCTTCTCCACCCCGCCGACATCGGTCTCCTTGTCCTTCATGGGGTCGTAGATGCGCACCTGGGCGTCCACGATCTGGAGCATGTCCTTGTCCGAGGAGACTATGAACACCTCATGCCCCAGTCTCTTCTGCTGTTCTGCAAGCGTGGCAAGAATGTCGTCCGCCTCCACGCCCCGGATGGAGAACACAGGCACGTTAAGCGCGGCAAGCATCTTGTGGGCAAGGGGGGACTGGCTTTTCAGCTCCTCAGGGGTCTCGGGCCTCTGGGCCTTGTACTTGTCGTACAGCTTGTGCCTGTGGGTCTTCCCCCCCGCGTCAAAGGCCACGGCCAGTGCCTCGGGCCCCTTGTCGCGGATGAGCTTCAAGAGCATGTTCGTAAACCCGAAGACCGCGTTTGTGGGTGTTCCGTCCGGGGCCGTGAGGCCTCGGATGGCGTAGAAGGCGCGGTATAAGAAGGCTGTGCCGTCTATAAGGTATACAGGCATGGGTAAGTTTACCACAAGCATGTGCAATTCCCTTGCAGTGTATCACTATCAATGTTAGGATGTTTGTAGGAATAATACAGTGAAAGGAGACGATACCATGTCAGCACACAAGCCTGCGGATCATGAAGCTGAGTATTTCGCTCGCGAGGAGTACGAGCGCAAGAAGGCCATTGAAGAGGAAAAGCACGAGAAGATGGCTGAAGGGGAAAAGGCAAAGCTCAAGGAAATCCATTATATGAAGTGCCCAAAGTGCGGCATGGACCTTGTCACCATAGACTACAAGGGCATCCAGATAGACCGCTGCTCCGGGTGCGAGGGCGTATGGCTGGACTGCGGAGAGCTTGAGGCCGTCGCAGAGTTCGAGCACGGCACCATGAGCAAGCTCTTTACAAAGGTCTTCAAGGTAAAGGACGAGTACTCCGAGCACCCCGGCCTCTAGCCTTTAGCGCGCCTGATTTACTGCATCTTCTTTGTTGCGCGACATTCGCGGTAGCATAAGTACGGCTTGACCTTCATAAGGGCGCGCCTCGAATCTACAGCAAATCAGGCGCGCTAATATGTTTTAAAAGGGGCTCGTGGCCCCTGCGTTGTTGCGCATAGCCGTCTGAGATTATCAAGGCCGCCTGTAGCAGGTCGTCAGACTCGATCCGAAGTCGTCAGACTCGATCCGAGGCGGCCTTGTTTCTATTTACACACCCGATTTAATTGTAATTTCTTTACAATCCGCCATTTTCGCGGCATAATACACTGGTTATGAGACAGCTTCTTGCAATCACGTTTAAGAAAATGGGATGTGTCCCTATTTTTGGTAGACTGCAATTAATTAGTTTTGGGAGGTTGAAATAAATATGGACATTCTCTTCATAATTGAATGTCTTATTATTATTGCTGGTTCATTAGCAGTAACAACATATTTTGTTTTAAATAGAATTGTTAGTCTTAAATCAATTTCACTTCTCTTTCTTCTTGGTGTAGCCTTTTTTGTATCCCAGCTTGTATCTAACATATATTTTTTGGAAAGTATTTCATTGAAAGATACTCTTTTTCTTAAACTTGGTGCTCAAGACAGACTAATGCTTACAAGCTATACAATGTTTGCCTCTGTTATGGCATGTGCATTTGTGCAACTAATAAGCATTATTTTTGGCATAGATTTGGATTCAGAATGCAAAAGAGATGATGATGTGGATGATGAAGAGAAATGAGAACAAGGATAGAAATTAAAAGAGTGCAATGAAGAAAGCGGCAATGCATAGGGTATTTATCATGGCGGTTATCGCCATATGCATCCTTGCGTCCACAGCCTTCGCGGGCAAGGTGATATTCACCTATGACGCAAACGGCCAGCTTACGGACGCCACCCCCGCCGTCTCAAACGGCGTATCATACTCCTACGACACCGCAGGCAACCTCCGCCACAATTAACATGTCCGACTGTTGCAGTGTCGGACATGTTTTATTATCTGTCTTTCCCCTTAAGTTAGAAGTTGTCTTTGATTCAATCTTTCAAAACGATGGTTCGCGCGCCTGACGAAGAGATTCGGGTAATTAAAATATCATCCTTGAGCTTCACCCGTTCCGCCCTTATGAAGGT
Source organism: Nitrospirota bacterium (assembly GCA_030638335.1). Taxonomy (GTDB): domain Bacteria; phylum Nitrospirota; class Thermodesulfovibrionia; order Thermodesulfovibrionales; family JdFR-86; genus DAOWET01. Next base: position 10,616 of record DAOWET010000254.1, on the reverse strand, counting down.
TGGGTATCTGGGCCGGTCGGCTAGACTCGATCCGAGTGCCTCTTTTTTTGCCTTTTTGCGCGCCCCTGCGTGAACGCTAGAGCAACATGGCTTCAGATTAAGGGTAGACTCGAAGAGCGGGTTCGTCGCACCACTTTGTTTAATACGGATAATGAGCGCGCATCCGGCATCATGATCTTACGTAGAAGCGGCCCCTCACGGAGGGGTCTTATCTGGGCTGGTAGATTATAGAGCCAAGTAAAGGGGGTCCGTGACCCCCTAGGGGAGTGGGGGTGGGAACCACCCCGCTTAAAATAGATGATGTTATTCAGTGCAGGTTTATTATCTTGAAAAGCGTGTGAGATCACAAGAAGAACACAAGCCTTTGGCGCATAGGCCCTGTATACCCCTGTGGCAGAGGGCGAAGTCGTATTTCAGGGGGTCATCGGGCTCCAGGGCCCTTAATGACCGGGTTATCTCCACCGCTGTGGCCCATCCCGGCGATTTCCTTTTTGTAAACCCCAGGCACTGCGAGACCCGCATAATGTGGGTATCAAGGGGGATGACCAGCCTGTTGGCGCCCACACCCTGCCAGAGCCCGAAATCAATGTCAGCTCCTCGTACCATCCATCTCAGGAACAGACATCCCCTCTTTGCCGCCCCTCCGGTGGCAGGCGAGGGCATGAGCTGCCTTAGCCCTCTGGAGGGGGCACTGCCCCCATCTCCCCTCCGGCCTCCGCCATAAAAGGCCGAAGTATCCACCATTGCCAGCAGGCCCATGAACCGGGCCAGTGCCTCTCCGGTATCCACGGCCTCAGGGCTCATCCCCTCCATGAAGGCGGCCTCAAGGCCCCCGAACTCTCTGATCAGGCCGCCAATGCAGTATATGAAGGCCGCCAGGTCCGCCGGTAGCTGGAACCTGTAGCTGATCCCCTCTGTCAGATCAAGCAAGTCCGCGGGCGCGGCCCCTGCGGCAAAGAGGGCCGGGTGCTCCCCCATCCGATCAAGGAGCTCCGTGGCCTTTGGCAGAAACAGCCCCACTCGCCCGTAGGCCAGCGAGGAGGCGATAAGGCCCGCAGCTTCTATATCAGCCTTGTCCTTGTACCTTGCGGGCAGGCTTATGGGGTCGTTCTCAAGGCGGCCTCTGAAGTCATAATCCTTGTACAGGGCGTCGAGTTTTCGCTTTAGAGCGGGTCTTTTGCGCATATGGCATTTTAGCACGGGGGCCACGGGCCCCATTTAAACTGGGGGCTACACGCCTGTTTCCTTCTAAGGAGGTGTTTCCAACTCTATGTCTCTTGTATCGAGTTTGTCTACTTTAATCAGTCGCGACGACCGGACTTAAATGATAACCGTCGAATTCAAGTGTAAGAGGGGCCCGTGGCCCCGTGAAATGAGCGGGTTAGTGCACAATCTGCTGTAATGAGAGTCATGGCACATGGTTCTGCGCATTTATTATAGTCTCTTAACACATGGAATAAAAACAGAAAATAAAGGCATAAATATAATGGTTGTAAGGGCAACTATTATTGAGGCGTATTTATCTCATCATTGTGTTCAGCCAGATAAGCTTGCTGAGGATTTCCGTACTTTCAGAGTCAGTGAGCTTGCTGAACCACCTTTCGACACTATCGGAGATGATCCCCTTGCCCTGGGCAATGGTCAGGCGGCCCTTGTCCGTGGTGTTGATCACCTGTCTTCTTGCGTCCTCACTGTCAGGCTCTATCTGGACAAGCCCCAGCGAGTGCAGCCTCTTGATGATCCTTGAGACATTTGACTTCTCGTATAACATCTTGTCGCATAAGTCTTTTTGGCTTAACGAACCCTGCTCTGATATGCGCGAGAGCACAAGGAACTGCTGGTGTGTCAGGTTGGTGGGAATGAGGGCCCTGCTGCCCTCGCGCTCCATGAAAGCCCCCAGGCGCATGAGGTGGCGTACTATCATCACCTTCTCTACCTTCATGCAAAAATAATAGCATATAAAGGTTGATATGACAACTAAATAAATCATGTAGCTTTAACTTGTTGAATAAAAACAATAAAAAGAACGCCTAAAGAGATAAAGGCGGAGCCTTTCGGCTCCGCCTTTATGCAGGTATTGTCTAGAAGCCCACTGCAAGCTGGAAGGTAAGCGCTGTGAGGCTGCCGCCGCCTTCGTAATCGCCGCTCAGTAATTCGCCGCTCACGGTGGTGTTGTCCTCGATCTCGTAGTGGGCCGCAAAGCCGATCACGCTCTCCGGCGCGCCGGGGACGTCAGTGGTGCTGCCGTAGCCCACGGCCACCTGAATCTTGTCGTTTACGTCATAGGCCGCGGAGAGGTTGAGCGCCTTGGGCGAGATCTCGCCAACCGGGTCGGCGGCGTCGTATTCGCCTATGGCGGTGATGTACTCGCCGCTTGCGTGTATCTGCCCTGCGTCGTAGACCGCGTAGAGCGCAAGGGCGGCCACGTAGGAATCAACGGGGCCACCGCCGAGCGCATCCTGCATGCCGTCGCTCTCGGAGATGTCGGTGATATAGGAGGCCCCGGCCTTGATGCCGGAGCCCTCGTCCTCGTAGCTCACGGCCAGGTAGTACTTGTCTACCTTCTCTTCAGTCGTGGAGGAGTCCCATACGTCGCCGTTAAACGCGCCGAACTCAACACCGATGCCGCCGGTTGAGTATCCCACGGCCGCTATGGTGTCCACGGTCTCTCCAAGGACGAGGGTTACGGGGTCTGAGATCAGGTAGGTGTTGAAGTCCCCGAACGGGAGCGCGGTCAACCCGCCCTTGAAGTGCACGGCGTCGTTGATCTGGTAGGTGATCGTGGCCGTGTCCACGCCCAGGGGCTCTGCGCCGTCGTCCTCGTAAAGCAGTACGACCTCAGCGTCCACCTTGTCGTTCACCTTTGCCGTAAATCCCAACTCCACGGTGGCGGTGGTGATGTCCACGCCCTCTACGTTGTTCTCATCCACAAAACCCGTCTCGATTTCGATTGCGCCCGAGATCTCGATATCAGCCGCGTCCGCCGCCAGGGCAAAGGGCAAAGCCAGGCAGCATGCAAAAATTACTGCGATGATCCTCTTCATAATAGAACTCTCCTTTCATTGCCCCCCCCTTTTACTTTCAGCGTTGATACATCTGGCGCCCCACACCTTTCATCGTTGATACGTATTTCCCAAAACATATCACAGAATGAGCAGAAGCGCATCCCCTTTCAGAAAATGGTTATTGAATCAGTCAAGCAAGATGTGTTCCAACAGGTTTCATCAAAGAGAATATCTTTAAGAATCAAGGTAATTGCCTGTAAATGAAACTGTGCATCTTTTCTCAAAACAAGACTGTCCAATGTATTTGAGACAGGCCTTCCAGGAAGCCGCTCCCGAAATATCCGGTTTTATAGCTCCGGGTTGCGAAAAATGCAAACTATTTTCCATGGCAGCGATTGCAGAGGGTAGCTGGTTCTGTTCGCAAAAGCGAAGGAAAGCCAGAGAGCCCGTGTGGCTCATGGCAGGTAATGCACGCTACGAGCCCATCCACAAGGGGAAGTGTTGAGGACACCCCACTTAATGGCATGCCCACCCTGTGTTCTCCTGCCTTTGCCCGATCACTGTGGCAGCCCGTGCAGAGCTCATCGGGCGTAACATTGTTTTGAAGACCTGCGCGTCCCGTCTCTTGTGAGAACGCATGGCAGGCGGAGCAAATCGTGTGTGCCTGGGGGATAGAGCGGGAATCCTTATCCATCGCCCCGAGACAGGCCGAGAGTCCAAGGACTGCCAGAACTGCCAGAGCTGCAAGCGCATGCCATCTTCTCATACGGTAATAAACCCCTCTGGTGCTGAGCTATTTCTTTTTATCGAGTCCGGCCTCTTCCAGGTCAGCGGCAATGGAGAGCACAGCGCGCGCCGGGCGCAGGTATTTCCTGCCGGCCTTGCGCATGTCATCAAGCGTAAGGGCGTTGATGGTGCTTATATATTCCTCAGGGTAGTCAAGGCCGAGTCCGAAGTACTCCACGAGCGCTAGGAACCGGGTGGTCTTTCCGATGGTGGAAAGCCTCCTTGGGAAGCTCCCTGTGAGATAGGCCTTTGCAGCGTCGAGCTCGTCCTCTGTTATGCCGTTGTCCCTGACGTCGCTGATTATGGAGCGTATGACCTCCACCACCCGCAAGGCCGAGTCGTTTCTGGTCTGCACGTTCACGTAGAACACTCCCGAGCCCATGTAGGGGCTGAAGGTGCTGTGTATGCCGTAGGCCAGTCCCATGTCATCGCGGACCTGGTCCATGAGCCTGGAGGAGAACCCCCCTCCTCCCATGGCGTAGTTCATGACCTGTACGGCGTAGTAGTCCGGGTGCGAGCGGTTCAGGCCCAGGTGCCCGAAGTAGATGTTGGCCTGGGTGATGTCCATCTCATTAAGTACCCTCCGGGGCTCAGGAGCCGCTGGTGCCGGGAGCGCAGGTTTTTCAGGCCCTGTGCCTGTGCCTGTGAAGGTCCCGCGCCACGTGCCCAGGTGTTTTTTAAGCAGGGCTTCAAGCTCTCCTGCGTCCAGGTCCCCGGCAACAGCCAGTATGGAGTTTGCCGGCGTATAGTGCATCCTGTGAAAGCCCGCTATATCGTCCCGTGTTATGCGCCCGATGCTCTCGGGGGTGCCTGAGGTGTTCCTGCCATAGGGGTGTGTTCCGAACACCGTGTTGGCAAATGCGCGCCATGCCACATAGTCCGGGTTCTCGAGGCTCTGGATGAGCGAGCCTGTGACCAGGGCCTTCTTGCGCGTGAGTTCCTCTTCCAGGAAGGCCGGGTCCATAAGTGCCTCGGCCAGAAGCTCAAATCCCTTGTCAATGTCTTTTTTAAGAACAGAGAGGCTTATTGTCGTATAGTCGGCACCGGCGGAGGCCCCGATGGAGGCCCCGATGAAACCGGCCTCCTCGCTGAAGGCCTCAGCGCTTCTGGTGCCAGTGCCCTCTGTAAGCAAAGAGGCGGTAAGGCTTGCAAGCCCCCCAAGGCCTTTCCCGGGCTCAGCGGGGTCGTCCACCGCGCCTGAGCGCACGATCATCACCGCATGCACAAGCGGAAGGCTTGTGCGCTCTGCGTGCAGGAGCACGAGGCCGTCCTTACGCACAGTGCGCGTGGCATCGAGCATTGCAGAAATAGCAATGGAGGGGATGGACATAAGCGCCAGGACAATGGCGGCAGCGGTATATATGCGCGCTCTGGTCATTTCCCTTCCTCTTTATTTTCAGGGGTCAGCACTCCGACGGTGCGGTTGTCTTGGGTGAGATACTTTTTCGCCACCCGGCTTACGTCCTCCGCGCTCACGGCCCTTATGCGCTGCACGTACTGGTCCCTCAGCCGCCAGTCACCGAGCATCTCGCTCATGCCGATGGTCATGGCCTGCATGTAGAGCGAGTCAAGCCCCATGATGTAATCAGCCTCAAGTGAGTTCTTGACCTTCTGAAGCTCCCTCTCCCCCGGAGGCTTGGAGGCTATGCGTTCCACCTCTTCATAAAGGGACTGCTCAAGTGCCTCTGCCCCGGAATTATCTGAAGCTTTGGCCGAAGCCGTTGCGCCCAGGAAAAAGAGGTACGGGTCCTTGTACATGCCCGCGTACTCGGCATAGGCGCTGAGTGCAAGCCGTTTTTCGCGTACCAGCGCCCTGTAGAGCCTGCTGCTTTTGCCTCCGGAGAGAAGTTCCGCCAGCGCCTCAAGCGCGTAGGAGTCCTCGTGCGGAAAACCCGGCACATGATATGCGGCGATCACGTAGGGCAGCCGGGTCTCGGTGCGCTTCAGCATGACGCGCCGCTGCCCCTTCTGCCCGGGCTCCGCGCTCACATGGCTCCTTGGCCTTGGCAGGGGTTTTAGCTTACCGAATTTTTTCTTTATCTCCTTAAGCAGGTCCCCGGAGTTGAAATCCCCCACAACCACGACTACCGCGTTGTCCGGGGAGTAGTAGGCCCTGTAGTGTGCCAGCAGGTCCTCGCGCTCGATGCTCCTCAAGTCCTCCATCCACCCGATGATGGGGCGGCGGTAGGGGTGCGAGGTGAAGGCAGTGGCCGAGACAAGCTCGAAGAGCGCGTTCTGGGGGTTGTCCACGTAGCGCAGCCTGCGCTCCTCCATCACCACAAGCCGCTCTGCCAGCACGTCCTCTTCCTTGATCAAAAGGTTCTTCATCCTGTCGGGCTCGAACTTCAACGAGATCTCAAGCCTGTCAGAGGGGAGTATCTGAAAATAGGCGGTGGAGTCCTTTGATGTAAAGGCGTTGTCCATGCCCCCGTTCCTGTTTACGGTGCGGGAGAGCACCTTTGTGCCATGGCGCTTTGTGCCCTTGAACATCATGTGCTCAAGCAGGTGGCTGATGCCCGAGCGGCCGGATATCTCGTCGCGGGCCCCGACCCTGTACCATATCTGGAATATGACCAGCGGGGATGAGTGGTCCTCAGCCAGAAGCACCTTCAGGCCGTTGTCCAGCTCATGCTCCGTGACCTCGGGCCCCAGTGCCGTGGCAGGCGATACAGCCATGAGCGCCAGGCAGGTCAAGAGCGTTATAAACAGGGTCCTCAGCATGATCTACATTCTATCAGATTTGCCCTGGGCATAGGAATTCCGGCGATTTTTGGATATTCAGAGGAATAAAAACACTTGTTCATGCGAGAAATATTTTAGAAATATTTGACAAGTACCTATCATATCTATTATTTTTAAGACTATGGCAAAGCTTGGACAGATGCTCATGGGAGCCAAGATAATTACGGACGGCCAGCTAAACCAGGCCCTCACCCTTCAGAAGAAGGCGGGGGGCAGGCTTGGCACCAGCCTGGTGAAACTCGGCTACATTACCGAGGAAAAGCTTGTGGCCTTCCTGAGCAAGCAGTTCGGTGTGCCTGCCATCAACCTCACCGAATACGAGATAGACGGGGCGGTGGTGAAGCTGGTCCCTGTTGAGATGGCCCGCAAGTACACTATCATGCCCGTGGCCCGCGTGGGCGCAACGCTCACCATCGCCATGGCAGACCCCTCCAACATCTTCGCCATCGACGACGTGAAGTTCATGACCGGATACAACGTGGAGGTCGCAGTCTCCAGCGAGTCCGGCATACTGTCTTCCATAGGAAACTACTACGGCGGCAAGGGCGCGGTGGTTTCCACGGCCAAGGAGTCGGACCAGAAGGCCGCTGAAAAGGCCGCGGACTCCGCAGCCATACTCTCGGCCAAGGACTACACCATCGATGATATGGCCGACGATGCAGGTGGCCTTGGAGAGATGGAAGATGGTCCCATGGTGGACGTGGACGACTTCGACGACGTTGTGGGCAGCGCCCTTGACAATGTTGACACAGTTGAAGAGGTAGAAGATGAGATCGTTGGCGAGAGCGGGATAGATGCGCCTATTGTCAAGCTCGTAAACGGTATTCTGGTCAATGCGGTCAAGACCATGGCCAGCGATATCCATGTGGAGCCCTACGAGACCTCCCTGCGTGTCAGGTACCGTGTTGACGGCGTGCTCCACACGGTCATGAACCTGCCCACCAAGATAAAGGCCGCGCTTACCTCACGCCTTAAGATCATGAGCAAGCTCGATATTGCCGAGCGCAGGCTCCCCCAGGACGGGCGCATAAAGCTCAAGCTGGGCAAGAAACGCGATATCGACTTCCGCGTCTCGGTGCTACCGTGCCTCTTTGGAGAGAAGACCGTCTTGAGGATCCTGGACAAATCAAATCTCGAGGTGGACCTCACAAAGCTCGGCTTTGAACAAACCGCCATGGACAAATTCCTGGGCGCGCTTGACAGTCCCTACGGGATGATACTGGTCACCGGCCCCACGGGCTCTGGAAAGACCACGACCCTGTACTCCGCCCTTGCGTACCTGAACAAGCCCGACATCAACATAGCCACTGCCGAGGACCCGGTGGAGTTCAACTTCATGGGCATCAACCAGGTGCATGTCAAAGAGGACATCGGGCTGAGCTTTGCCGCAGCGCTGAGGAGCTTCCTCAGGCAGGACCCGGACATCATAATGGTCGGGGAGATCAGGGACTTCGAGACCGCGGAAATTGCCATCAAGGCCGCGCTCACAGGCCACCTGGTGCTCTCCACGCTGCACACCAACGACGCCCCGAGCACAATCAACCGCCTGCTGAACATGGGTGTTGAGCCCTTCCTGGTCGCTTCCTCCGTGCTGGTCATACTTGCCCAGCGTCTTGCCCGCCGCCTCTGCATCAAGTGCAAGGTGGAGGACCCCACGCCAGAGGCGGCTCTCATCAAGGTGGGTTTTTCAGAGGAAGAGGCAAAGACCGTGAAGGTCATGAAGGGCAAGGGCTGCGACGCCTGCAACGGCTCCGGGTACAAGGGCCGCGTGGCCGTTTACGAGGTCATGCTGATGAACGAGACCCTGAAGGAACTTGTGCTGGAAGGCGGTTCCTCCGAGGAGGTCAAGAAGGCCGCCATCGAAACCGGCATGAAATCCCTCAGGATGAGCGGGCTTACGAAGGTCGCCGAGGGCGTGACCACCATAGAAGAGGTCCTAAGGGTCAGCATGGCTGACTGATGCATTGTTTTATTATCTCTCCCTGACATTGAGATACAGCTTGATAACTTCACTAAATCCCCTGAGATGAGGTAGAATAAATAATGGCTACACTATACGATCTGTTGAAATTGATGGGCGAGATCGGGGCCAGCGACCTGCACATCTCCGTTGCTTCGCCTCCAAGGCTCAGGGTAAACGGCAAGCTCCGCCCGCTGGTCCCCAAGGGCCAGGAACTCAAACCCCTTGGCCCGGCTGACACCAAGGCCCTGTGCTACAGCGTGCTCACCGATGCCCAGAAGCACAAGTTCGAGGAAACCAGCGAACTGGACTTCTCCTTCGGCCTCAAGGGGCTGAGCCGTTTCCGTGGCAACCTCTTCATGCAGAAGGGCTCGACAGCGGGCGTTTTCCGCGTGGTCCCCTATGAGATCAAGAACTTCAAGCAGCTTGGCCTTCCACCCATACTTGCCGAGATGTCAAAGAAGCCAAGCGGGCTCATTCTGGTCACCGGCCCCACCGGGTCGGGCAAGTCCACCACCCTTGCCACTATGGTCGACAAGATCAACTCTGAGAGGGAAGATCACATAATAACCATAGAGGACCCCATAGAGTTCGTCCATAACCACAAGAGGTCCCTCATAAACCAGCGCGAGATCGCGACAGACACTGTGAGCTTTACAACAGCGCTCAAGTTTGTGCTCAGACAGGACCCCGACGTTGTGCTCATTGGTGAGCTCAGGGACCTGGAGACCATAGAATCAGCGCTTAAGGTGGCAGAGACCGGCCACCTTACATTTGCCACCCTGCACACGAACTCGGCGGTTCAGACCATCAACCGTATTGTGGACGTTTTCCCGGCCCACCAGCAGGACCAGATACGCGTTCAGTTGAGCTTTGTGCTCGAGGGCATCGTGGCACAGCGCCTGATACCCAAGAGCAAGGGCCAGGGCCGTGTGATGACCATGGAGATCCTCATTCCAAACCAGGGCATAAGGAACCTTATCCGCGAGGACAAGGTACACCAGATATATTCCATGATGCAGACCGGGCAGATGAAGTTCGGCATGCAGACCATGAACCAGAGCCTTCTGGAGCAGTACCAGAAGAGGACACTGACCAAGGAGGACGTCATAGCCAACTCCACGGTGCCCGAAGAGATGCAGAACATGATCCAGAAGGTCGAGTCCGCGGCGCGCGCGAGGTAACAGATGGCTACCGTTTATGAGTGGACAGGAAAGAACTCGGCTGGCGAGGCTGAAAAGGGCGAGATAACGGCCGAGAGCCGCGAAGCCGTCCAGATGCAACTCAAGGGCAAGGGCATCACGCCCAGCATGATCAAGCCCAAGGAGAAAAAGAAGTTCAGTTTCGGCGGCGGCGGCAAGGCCTCGGACAAGGACATCGTCGTTTTTACCCGCCAGTTCTCGGTCATGATCGACGCCGGCCTGCCCCTTGTGCAGGCCCTTGATGTCATATCCGGCCAGGCGGAAAACCCCGTCATGCGCAGGGTGCTTGGCGTTATCAAGAACGACGTTGAGGGTGGCGCCACCTTTGCCGACGCCCTCAAGAAGCACCCCAACGTTTTTACCGATCTGTATGCCAACATGGTGGCCGCGGGCGAGGCCGGCGGTATCCTTGATACCATCCTCAACAGGCTTGCCGCCTACATGGAAAAGGCCGCAAAGCTCAAGAAACAGATCAAGGGGGCCATGGTCTACCCCATCACTATCTCCACCATTGCCGTTTTTGTTGTCAGCATTATCCTGATAGTAGTTGTCCCGGTCTTTGAGGACATGTTCTCTTCCCTTGGAGGCACGCTGCCCATGCCTACACGGATAGTTGTTGCCTTTAGTAATTTCATGAAGGTCTACTGGTGGGCATGTGGTCTAGGTGTATTCGGGGCGATACAGGCCCTCAAGGCGTTCAGGAGGACCGAGAAGGGCAAGTTTGTAACCGACACCATAGCCCTCAAGATACCCATAATGGGCGACCTGATCAGGAAGGTCTCGGTCTCAAAGTTCACTCGTACCATGGGGACGCTCACCTCAAGCGGCGTGCCCATTCTCGAACGCCTGGACATCACGGCCAGGACCGCAGGCAACAAGGTCATTGAGCGCGCCGTCCTGTCCGTCAAGGCCGGGGTCAGC
>DAOWET010000291.1 GCA_030638335.1 Nitrospirota bacterium | reverse complement strand
GTGGTGGGGTTCACGTTACGGCTTATGATGTTCTGGAGCGCGGTCACAAAGAGGCTCCCCACCAGTATGGCATCCACTGTCTCGTGTGGGCGCGCGGCGTGCCCTCCCTTGCCCACTATGCGGATTATCAGTTCGTCCGTAAAAGACGTATCCACCTTCGGGCGTATGGCTATCTGGCCCACCTTGAAACGGCCCTCTATGTGGCCCCCGAATATCATGTCCACGCCCTCAAGCGCGCCCTCTTCCACGAGCTTCAGGGCCCCTGCCCCGCCCTCTTCCGCTGGCTGGAAGATAAACACAACAGAGCCCTCGGGCGGGTTTTTCTTTAAGAGTTCCGCCGCGCCGAGCATAATGGCTATGTGCCCGTCATGGCCGCAGGCATGCATGCACCCCTTCACCTTTGAGCTGAAGGGCAGCCCGGTCTTTTCCTGTATGGGCAGGGCGTCCATGTCCGCGCGCAGGGCAATTGTGGGAAAGTTGGAGCCGCCATCGCCAAGTCGTGCCACAACACCCGTCCCCCCAAGGCCTGCGCGGTATGGGATGCCGAGCTTGTCTAAGTATCCGGTGATCACAGCGGCAGTACGGCGCTCCTCGAAGGCGGGCTCCGGGTACTTGTGGATCTTTCTGCGGAGGCCCACCAGCCGCTTGAACATCGCATCTGTCATGAGTTTTTTCGTCCGTGCCATACATAGATTTTACCACAGAGGGCTTAGTAGCAAGCAAAAAGGCTAATACTGTACCCCAGCGCAGATCACTGATTAGCTCTTGTCATAATTAGAGGGGAGTGGGTTTGCATGCTTATACAAAATAAATAATATATTGTTGTATATAATTAACTATGACTGGGGACCATTTTGAGTTAATTGGACTTATTGCATTCTGGGGCATTGCATTACTTGGCACCAGAGACGCCATGTGTAAGAAGGCCCGATTCTGGTCTCTGGCTTTAACATTATTTGGGACTTCAATTCTTACAATTAACATTATTACTCATTGCATTGGTGCTTATCTAGCAGGGATAACAACTATTGAATGGGATCAAAAAATAATTGTTGACACTTTGCTTTTAAGAATACCAAGCAGGATGACAGTATTTGGGTATTTCTTTGTTGCTCTTGGAATTGAGTCCTTTGTTGTATGCAAATATTTTCAAACTACTGTGTTACCCAAAATCTGGGATAAAATATTATTAGTGTTTTTCTACCTTTTAGTTATTATCTGTATTGGTATGCTTCTATCTATCGTGTTTAGTGTATATTTCATTTAATTTTCATATCACAACAAAACAAATCACAATATATATTTACATCCAACTGCCTTTTGGATAGCGTCCCATGAACACACGAAGAAAACCGAGCCAGAGGGTGCGGCGCGTCCAGCCGTAGGGTTTAAAGCGTTTCATGAAGGCGGTTTCAGGGTACTGGTGGATCTTCCTGCGCAGCGCCACCAGCCGCTTGAACATGGCATCCGTCATAAGTTTTTTCGTCCGGGCCATATCTAGATTCTACCACAGGGGGCGTGGCTGCCCACGGCTAGAGATCGACCCTGTAGCCAACCTCAAGCTCGTCCCCTGGAAGCCCCCTGATCCCCCAGTTGGCCCTGGGCGATTCGATAATCACTATCTCCATATCAACCGGATCGATCCCGGCAAGCTCCTTTGCCCTTGAATATATCAACCTGATGAGTTCCTTCTTTGTCCCGGCCGACCTGCCTTCGAACATCAGCAGCTCGACTATGGTGTAGTTCTCGCTCCTGTCAGCAGGGTATATAAAGCACTCCCTGTCCATGAGTATGAACCTCTGGAACTTCTTGCTCTCAGGCAGGCCAAGCGCCTGCACCAGTGCTCCGTGGATAGCGTCCGATATCATCCTCATACGCTCAGGGCTCATGCCCTTTAGCGCGTATATCTTTACCTGTGCCATAAGCTTCCTTTCTGTTGCCGATATTGCGCACGGCTACTTGCGCTTTACCCCGGATACCTGCCAAGCACGAGCCGCACAAGCCCCTGCCATATCATACGCCACCCCCACCCGTATTTTTTAAACATCTTCATGTAACGCATAAGGTCATTGCCCACCGCATGCTGAGCGTCCTGGCTCATGGAGTTGAACCCCGCGCGTATGTCTGCCTCGTGGGGGGAGCCAAATAGAAGTCTTGTGGCGTTCCACATGTCAGTGCAATTCCTAGCCTCTTCCGCAACAAAGTCTCTATACACTAAAGAGGGCTCGCTGCCTTCTTTAAGCGCCTTTGCCACCGAGTCTCCGGCAATCGCGCCCGTAGATAATGCAGTGGAGAGTCCCTCAAGCGGGGGGTTTATGAAACCCGCGGCCTCGCCGGTAAGGACGATCCTGCCTTTGCCTAAAATATAGTGGTTGGTAATCGCGGGGCCTATGAAAACCCTTCCGTCCGCGCTTTCGTCCGGCGGGGCAAGGCGCACCCCGTGGTCCTCCTCCAGGCGCTCCATCAGCTCGTCATGCAGCTCGCTTACGTCCTGGCCCTCCTGCCTTAAAAGCCCCACCACCATACGCTCTCCCCACGCGTGGGCCCATGCCAGAAGCCCGAAGCGCGTATCAGGCCAGACGTGCACATATGAAGGGTCAAGGGGATTGTCTATCACACGGTGTAAAGTCCTGAGCGCGCGGAAGACCGGGCCTGTGTCCAGGCCGGTGTAAACAAGACCGCGTACGGTTGAGCCGGCCCCGTCCGCGCCGATAAGCGCGCGGCAGTGATAAACGCTCTGGCCCTCCGGCCCCCTGGCATGCACCTCCAGATGCTCTGTTGCATTATTAATAGAGACGACTTCCATGGGAGAGAAAACCTCTGCCCCGCTTGCCTCCATGAGCAGGTTGTCGAGCCTCGGGCGGGTAACCCTTCGTGCCGGGCCCTGTTTAAAGGAGGCTGTGAAAGCGTTTCCGCTTGAAGGGAAATGAAAGTTCAGGCCAGTGAAGGCGTCAGAGTACATATCCATATCATGCGCAGCCTTGCCTAGTATTGAGGCAACACGCGCCTGCGCAAGGGGCGAGAGCACACCGCCACAGGGGCTCCTGCCCTCTGGCGAGCTACGCTCAAGTACAACCGTCTCAAGCCCTGCCGCCACAAGACGGGCCGCAGCTGCCGCGCCCGCAGGGCCTGCGCCTGCTATGACCACATCACATTTGCGTACCTGTGCCATATGTTTTTCCTCTTTTAATATTTAAGCATCTGAATAACATTTTACAGGAAGAGGTTTTGCTTTTACATTCATTCGGAAACTGTAAGACTTAACGGTTTCTGCCCCTCACGGAGGGGTTTTATTTACTTCTTTGCCGTAGCCCCGAATAACTGCAAACCTTAACGCTTTCTGATTTGCTGTAGATGCAAGCAAGAAAGTATGACGGCGTACTTTAGCTACGTCGAATGCTTTATTGCGCCGCAGATGCAGTGAACTCAGGAAGCGTTAGGGAGCGCCAACAGGGGTGGCGTCCTCAATGCGGATAAAGGCGTTGCTTCCGTCCGGGAGCCTGAGCGCGTACCAGCCCATGTACTCCCTGATGAACACGCCGCTGAGCTCATCGTAGGTGCCGATGGGCTTGGCCGAGGAGAAGGGACGGTCGTAGAGCTCGATGTCCGACATGATCTCGATGGACCGGGTCTTGTCAGGGCTCGTGACAGGGACGATGAGGAAGTGCGGCCCGGTGTCTTCCACGATCTCCGGCTCCGGCTCCGGCTCAGAAGGGGCATACTGCACAATGCGTACATCTTCGGCCTTTACATAACCGTATTCCTCTACCGAGGGGAACCAGACCTTATGGAACCCGGCAAGGGTGCTTGCGTATCTGCCGTCTCCGATGGAGGAATAAACCCCGGCCTTCTCAGCATCGGCCTCAGGAGCACTGTATAGCGGTGTATCCGCATTGACTGCAATGGTCGAGCCGGGCATGCCGCTGTAAGTCGGGAGAATTATCTCTCCTGCCGTGCCCTGGAGGTGCTCAGGCTCCACAACGATAAGTGGCGCGGCCCCGGGCTCAACTGGCGGGGGTGGGGTGGAGTGGTCTATGATGACAGCATAGAACATCTTGCCGTTTATGGTCTTCTGGCGGATGAAGGCGTTCTTGCCCTCCATCCTGAAGCTCTCCACCATGGTAGCGGCGTTCTCCAGCTTTGAGTAAGCGCCCACCTGCTCGAACTCCTGGGTGCCGTTGTCATCATATGCTGACAATGCCCCGGGAAGGGCCACTGCAAGTGCGCATGCCAGGGCAAACGCCAGAATCCATCTGTCCGGAACGCTCGTGCTCAAGTGTTAAAAACCCTCCTGCCGCAATAACAGGGCGACTTGCTTACATTATCATGAATTTCGGCAAAATGTCAATTGTTTCGCGGGGTTTTAGCACTGCGGGCAGAATCGGGTCACTTCCATACAAGCACGTTGTCGATGAGGCGGGTGGGGCCTATCTTTATGGCCCCGGCCAAGAGGGCGCTTCCAGAGAACTCCTCAAGCCATTGGAGCGTATGGGGGTCGTAACATCCTATATACTGCACCTCGTCCGCAAGGGGCTCGGCCCTGAGCATATCCTCCATCATGGCCTTGGCCTTCGCTGGCGATGCCTCAGCACCCTTAAGCGCTTCAGCTGCCGAGGAAAGAGCCCTGTAAAGCACGGGGGCCACGCTTCTTTCTTTTTCAGAAAGATAGGCGTTTCTTGAGCTCATGGCAAGCCCGTCGCCCTCGCGTATGGTGGGGCAGATGACCATGTCCACCGGCATGTCCAGCTCTCGGGCCATGGTCTCCAGTATCAGGAACTGCTGATAGTCCTTCTGCCCGAAATACGCGCGCTCCGGGGTCACTATATTAAGCAGTTTTGCCACCACCGTGGCCACGCCCCTGAAATGAGTGGGGCGGAACGCGCCGCAGAGCCTTGCGGCAATGGGGCCAACGTCAATAAAGGTTGAGAACCCCTCGCCATACATGTCAGCGGCCGAGGGCATGAAGAGGATGTCCACTCCGGCCTCGCGGAGCCTGGTTATGTCCCCGTCCACGTCGCGCGGGTACTTGTCCATGTCCTCGCCCGGGCCAAACTGCGTGGGATTTACGAATATGCTTGCCACTGTGAGATCGTTCTCCATTACAGAGTCGCGCACTATCGCCATGTGCCCGTCGTGGAGCGCGCCCATCGTGGGCACAAGCCCCACGCTCCTGCCACGCATGATCTGGGGGAACAGGGCCTCTCGAACCATAATTGGAGAGCGCAGCACCTCCATACTCATCCCTTGCCACCCATCTCTTTCATGAGCCGATCGATGAGCATGTCCTCCGGCACCTTCGCCACCACCTTGCCCTTTTTAAACACAAGGCCCTCGCCACGGCCGGAGGCTATGCCAAAGTCCGCCTCCCTGGCCTCGCCCGGGCCGTTTACAGCGCAGCCCATCACGGCCACGGTCAGAGGCTCCTCTATATGTTTGAGCCTGCGCTCCGCCTCGCGCACCAGGGCCTTCATGTCCACGCAGGTGCGGCCGCACGTGGGGCATGAGATCAGGTTCACTCCATGCGTCCTCAGCCCGAGGGATTTAAGTATCTCCCACGCGGCGCGCACCTCCTTCTGGGGCTGCGCGGTCAGAGAGATGCGGACCGTGTCGCCAATGCCCTCCGCAAACAGGAACCCAAGGCCCACGGAACTCTTTATTATCCCCTGGAACTCCGGGCCTGCCTCTGAGATGCCCACGTGCAGGGGATAGCGGTATTTTTTTGAGAACAGGCGATATGCGTCAACCGTGGCAGGCACGCTTGAGGCCTTTAGAGAGACCTTCAGGTTTGAGTAGCCCATCTCCTCAAGGGCCTCGATGTTCCTTGCAGCGCTTTCCACAAGGGCCTCGGGCACGGGGTGGCCGTATTTTTTAAGGAGGTCCTTCTCCAGAGAACCGGCGTTCACGCCCACGCGCACCGGCACTCCGGTGTCCTTGAGGGCGGCCACCACTTCCTTTAGTTTCCAGCGCGCGCCAAGGTTTCCGGGGTTCACCCTCAGTCCGTCCACCCCCTGCCTCAGTGACTCCAGGGCCAGCCGCCAGTCAAAATGGATGTCCGCGATAACGGGTATGGGCGAGCCCTTCACAATACGCCCAAGGGCAAGGGCCGCCTCATTGTCCGGCACGGCGCAGCGCACTATCTCGCAGTCTTCCCTTGCAAGGGCCCGTATCTGCCTCAGTGTGGCGCGCACGTCGCGCGTGTCCGTCTTTGTCATGCTCTGCACCGCGATGGGCGCACCGCCGCCCACGGGCACGTTGCCTACGAATATCTTTTTTGTTTTTTTGCGTTTCTTTACCATGCTCTTTTATACCACACAATCATTTCTTCTGATTCTTTAGCTCGCGCCGGATTATGGCACGCTTTTGGCGGAAGGATTCCACTGCCTTCTGATGCTCTATAAATGTTTCCGTGAAGACATGAGTGCCATCGTTATTTGAGACAAAGAATATATAAGGCACGCCCGCCGGCTCCACTGCCGCCTGGATGGATTTCAGCCCCGGCGAGGCTATGGGCCCGGGGGGCAGGCCCTTGATGATATACGTGTTGTAGGGATGCTTGCGCTTGAGGTCGTGATAGCGAACTCCATAGTTCCCGATGGTCCCGGCCTCCAGACCGTAGACCACCGTGGGGTCTGCCTGGAGGCGCATGCCCTTATTAAGGCGGTTGTGGTAGACGGCTGATATGACCGCGCGCTCATTGTCCACCCTCGCCTCCTTCTCTATTATTGAGGCCAGGGTGAGTAAGCCGTTCTCGTCAAGGCCCACGGCGGCCGCCTTTGCCATTATCTCGGGGGTGAGCACCACTCGCGTGCGCCTGACCATCATGGCGAGCACCTTCCGGGCCGAAAGGCCCCGCGCGAACCTGTAGGTGTCAGGGAAGAGATAGCCCTCAAGCGTAGGGGCGTGGATGCCAAGGGTGTTCAGAAAGAGCGGATCAGCCCTGAGCCGGTCAAAATCCTCCGGCAAGACCAGATCGTCCCGGGCCAGGCGCTCGCCTATGCGCCCGAGGGTGCCGCCCTCAAGCAATGTGACGTCCCAGAGCTTTACATGACCCTCGCGCACAGTGCGGAACACGTTCCAGGGGCTCACCCGCCCGAGAAAGAAGTACTCGCCCGGGATGACCCTCCTGTGCAGGCCCGAGAGCCGGCCCATGGCTATGAAGAGGTTGGGGTCGCGCACCAGGTCCTTCTCGATAAGCGTGTCCGTGACCCCCCGGAAGGTCGTGCCAGGGGTGACCTCGAACCGCACCGGGTCCTTCATGTGGGCAAAGGGCAGGAACAGCTGCATGAGTATGTACAGGACGAGAAAGGCCATGAAGCTGCCCCCCGTCAGCGTAGCGTCTCGGATAAGCGTGCTCTTTTCTGTCTCCGCATCAGTATCTCTTGAAGGTGTCTCTTCCATAAGGGTATATTTTACCAGAGCGCATACATGAAGGGATAGCCATATTAGACAAGCTTTAATGGGAATACTATATTGCATTATTCCCACTAAAGTAGTACTGTACAGCTTATATGAGTAACGATTTGTTGCTGAGAATATTTACGCAACCCATTTAACAAAAGGAGGAAACATGTCAATTCCCAAAAAAGTTGAAATCCGAATAATGGATGGAATAAAAAAATATACTAAAATTATGGAACAGCTTTTAAAACATGATGTTAATGAAAGCGATACGGTATCAGCAATAACTGATATGTTGAGTGACATTTTTGGCTATGACAAATATCTTGAGATCACCTCTGAGTATGCTATCAGAAATACATTCTGTGACCTCGCAATAAAACAAAACGGAGAAGTTGTATATCTGATCGAATGTAAAGCCATTGGCAGCCAACTGAAAGAAGACCACCTAAGGCAAGCAGTTGAGTATTCTGCAATTAAAGGCATTGACTGGGCAATACTCACAAATGGACAGACATGGAAAGTTTTTAAGGTCCATTTCACAAAGCCTATCAGGGCGGAAGAACTTTTTACAATTGATTTCTTAAATGCTTCTCCCAAAGACAAGGAGCTTGTTGAGAAAATTTTCATGCTTACCAAAGAAGCTATAAGCAAAAGCGTGATCGAAGCATATCTTGAGCACTCTAAAGTAGTAAATAAGCATACTATCTCTGCAATTCTATTGTCAGACGATGTGTTAAATTTCATACGGAAGAAACTGCGAATCGTTTCCGGGAAGGTAAAAGTCGATACCGAAACCATTAAAGACATTATCCAGGAAGAAACGCTTAAGCGAGAAATTATTGATAGTGAGGAAATGCGCTTGGCAATAAGGAAAATAGACAGGGCTATCAAAAAAGAGAAAAACTCCCGCAAGAAACCTACTGTAACAAGTGAGGCTACTGATTCAACCGTAGCAACCACAAGCGCTGCTCCAGAAAAACCGATTGGTGGAGACAACCCTGAGCCTGTGTAACTTATACCTTGTTGAAAGGGATAGATTGACACACTCTTAGAAGAGGACTTTCTTGTCTGTTCTTACTTAAGGCTTGCTCCAGAAACTTGTGCATTTAGCAAGATTGATCGAGTCAGATTAGATTGAGGCTTAGGAACCCTCGGATGCTCTAAGGGCTTTGAGGTTTAATTGTAGATTGCGGCGCTCTTCCCAGACGTTTATTGTGGCCGCAAAGGCCGCGTCAATGGTGAGCGTGTCCTCAACCGTGCCCAGCAGGCCGCCCATGTTAAAGACTATGGCGTCCATGTATGTGGAGTTGCTCCTGAGGCGCATCTTGAGATGGCCATTGCCCACAACGCGCGCGTTCAATATCTCAAGGCCCTTTGCCCCAAGCACGGGCTCGGGGTTGCCAATGCCAAAGGGCTCAAGGCGGCCAAGCTCCTCCACAAGGGAAAAGCTCACGTCCCCAAGGGTAACCGCGGCGTCTATGGAAAGGGCCGGCTCGTGCTCTTCGCCCATGTCCAGGGCTGTGCGGACCATTGCGTCCTTGAATGCCTGAAGGTCCTGCGCGTTCAAGGTGAGGCCCGCTGCCTGCCGGTGCCCGCCAAAGGCCTTGAGGTGTTCAGAACAGCCCGAAAGCGCGCTGTGCATGTCAAAGCCGGGAACGCTGCGGGCAGAGCCCTTTGCCCTGTCTCCCTTGATACTGAGCACTATGGCCGGGCACCCGTATCGGTCCACGAGTTTTGAGGCGACTATGCCTACCACGCCTTCGTGCCAGCCCTCGCGGGCGATCACTATGACCGGTTCCACGCCCTGGGCCTCCACACCGGCAGAGGCCTCGGAGAATACCTTCTCCTCGATCTTCTTGCGTTCATTGTTGTACTCGTTGAGGTCGTGGGCAAGGGAAGCGGCCTCGCCCGGGCTTGTGGCGGTCATCAGTTCCACGGCCTTTGTGGCATCGGCAAGCCTTCCCACCGCGTTCAGGCGCGGGACGAGCGTGAACTGCAGCCTGCCTGACTTCAGGCGTTCAGGGCTCAGCCCGGCCACGTCCATGAGCGCGGCGATGCCCAGCCTGTCACGGGAGATTATCCTCTTTGCGCCCTCTCGCACGATTATCCTGTTGTCGCCCACAAGGGAGACCGAATCGGCCAGGGTGCCAAGCGCGGCCAGGTCGAACCAGCGGTTTGTGTCGAGCTTCCCGGGTCGCCTCATCTCAAGGGCCTGGGCCACGCGGAAGGCCACTCCAGCCCCGCTCATCGGGGGGTTCTGCTCGTCCCTCGGCCAGAGCTTGGGGTTCAGCACCGCCTGTGCCTCCGGCAGCTGGGGTTCTGTCGCGCCCTCCGGGATATGGGGCTCGTGGTGGTCAGTGACCACAAGGGCGATGCCCTCTCGCGCGGCGGCGGAGGCGGCCTCAAAGGAGGTGATGCCGCAGTCCACGGTCACGATGAGCCCCGCGCCCGCCTTTTTTGCGCACTCAAGGCCTGGCAGGTTGAATCCGTATCCGTGGTCAAAGCGGTTGGGGATGAAGTACTCCACATCCAGGCCGTAGGCGCTCAGGGCCTCGACCATTATCGTGGTCGCGGTTATACCGTCGCAGTCGTAGTCCCCGTGCACAAGGACCTTTGTGCCTGCCTCATGGGCGCTCTCAAAGGCGTCCACAACAGCGTCCAT
>DAOWET010000018.1 GCA_030638335.1 Nitrospirota bacterium | reverse complement strand
GTTATGCCAAGGCGTATCATCATCACCGCGATGGCGGCAAGGAGTATGGCCATTATCTTAGACAGCGCTGTTATGTAGTCCTCGCGCACACGGCCCACTATCTTGTGCGCCCAGGCCAGCGCGGCCCAGGCCAGGGCCAGATTCAGCACAAAGGAGGCCACCGTGGGCGCGGGCCCGAAGTGTTCTGTGAGCACGAGGCACGTTGTCATCACCGCAGGCCCTACGATAAGGGGCACGCCAAGGGGCACTGCTCCGGCAGATTCAGAGAAAATAAAAGAGGAGCCTTTCCCGGAACTCGTGAGTTCCTTGATGGAGATGATGAACAACAGCGCGCCTCCAGCCACCTTGAAATCGTCCACCGTGATGCCAAGCACCTGGAAGATAAGCTCTCCAATCGCGATAAAGCCAAGCCCGACCAGGAGCGCTG
Organism: Nitrospirota bacterium; assembly: GCA_030638335.1. Taxonomy (GTDB): domain Bacteria; phylum Nitrospirota; class Thermodesulfovibrionia; order Thermodesulfovibrionales; family JdFR-86; genus DAOWET01. The sequence continues at coordinate 2,774 of DAOWET010000018.1, read as the reverse complement.
TGGCTATGGCCCTGTGTACCAGCCTTCTTCTGGCCGGGGCCTCCATCTGCCGGGTGTAGGGCGCAAAGAACCCTGTGAGCCAGAAAACGTCTATGGCCACGAACAGGGGTATGAAGGTCAGTGGGATGGTTTTAAGGAACTGTTCCATTACTGGATTATATCATCTATCAGTAGAAGACGTACGCGCGAACTAGCTTCTGTGAAAAACATAATGCAACGGACAAAGGCGAACTAAAGGGTAAGGGCAAAAGGCAGGAGAAAAAGGGCAATGGCATATTGAACAAACAAGGCTGCCTTCAAATAGTTGCTGCCGCGTTGTATTATAAATGGATGAAGCCCCCTGAGGTAATAGACGTGCATACCCATGGCGCGGGCCTTCTGGACACGAGGGCAGGCTCGGCAAGAGACATCCAGGACATGGCCGGGCTCTACGGGCAGGCGGGGGTCACGGCAATACTTCCCACCATCTACCCCGGAGAGATAGACCAGATGCACAGGGACATGGCGGCGGTGATGGAGGCCATGGAGGAGCAGGGTCCGTATGAAGACAATGAAGACAGACAGGAGGGCGTGGCGCGTATTTTAGGCGTGCACCTTGAGGGGCCTTTTCTGAACCCGGAGCGTTCAGGAGCTCTTGATGCCGCAAGCTTTCTTGCCCCAACGAGTGACAATCTCTCTGAGGTGACAGGCGGGTTTAAGGAGATAATAAAGGTCATGACCGTGGCGCCGGAGCTTGATGGCGCGCTCGGGGTGATAGAACAGTGCGCGGACATGGGTATCAGGGTGAGCATGGGACACTCGGATGCAACATACGCCGAGGCTGCCGAGGGAAAGAGGGCAGGGGCAACGTGTGTCACTCACCTGTTTAACGCCATGCGGCCCTTCCACCACCGGGAGCCGGGGCTTGCGGGGTTCGGGCTTTTTGACCCGGACGTGTACGTGGAGATAATCCCTGACGGGGTCCATGTGGTGCCTGAAGTTGTGGAGATGGTATTCAAGCTAAAACCCCTTGAGCGCATACTCCTTGTCTCTGATTCCGTGAAGGGCCCCATGTACAGGGACGGGGTGCTCCAGGGCAGCAAGATCATGCTCAGCCGTGCGGCCCACGCCCTTGGCCGGTCGAGCATCGAGCCCGCGGCCATACAGCGCGCGCTTTCAGACAACCCCAAGAAGTACCTTGGCCTCACGTAATATATAAACCTCCGCCTCCCATGATATAATCCGGCTATGCCCCTGTGGTTTCATCTTCAGGGAGAAGGGGGTTTTTATCATGAATAGAAGGCTTGCCGTATCTGTATTCGTACTGGTCCTGGCTGTGGTGATCTTTTCTCCGGCAATGTCCGGGGCCCTTAAGAAGGAGGTAAAGAAAATGAGTGGAGGCATAACATGGCTTGGGCACGACGCCTTCCGTTTCGAGGGCGAGGCAGTGCTATATACCGACCCGTTCATGCTTGAGGGCGGCCACGGCACTATGATAGCGGACATCATCCTCATCACCCACGCACATAACGACCATTGCTCGCCCGAGGACATCGCGAAGGTTGCCGACGAGGACACCGTGATAGTGGCCACGCCCGACTGCGCGGAGAAGCTTGATGTGAAGCCCGATAACCTGCGCACCGTAAAGCCCGGAGACACGCTTGAGGTAAAGGGCGTGAAAGTTGAGGCCGTAGCTTCTTATAACACGAATAAAAAATTCCATCCAAAGGATAACAACTGGGTGGGTTTTATATTTACCATTGGCGGCAAGCGCATCTACCACGCCGGAGACACTGACCGCATACCTGAGATGAAGGGCATAAAATGCGATATAGCGCTCCTGCCTGTCTCGGGCACTTATGTTATGACCGCCAAGGAGGCAGTACAGGCAGCGCTGGACATTAAACCCGGCCTTGCCATCCCCATGCATTACGGTGGGCCTGTGATCGGAACGATTGAGGATGCAAAGCGCTTTGCCAAGGGGCTCAAGGGCAAGGTGGACGTGAAGATACTGGAGCAGTCCAGGAGAATATAGAGCCGATGAAGATAGAGATAGATGGCGGCCGATTCATCTGGCTTGAGAGCACTGAAAGCACCAACGACCACGCAATGGCCCTTGCAAAGGACGGCGCATCTTCCGGAACCGTGGTCGCGGCCGAGACACAGACCGCTGGCCGCGGGAGGCTAGGGCGTGAGTGGGTCTCGCCTGCGGGGCTTAATCTCTATTTCTCGATAATACTCAGGCCGGAGTTGTCAGCAAGGGACGTACCGCTTATCACGCTCATGTGCGCGGTGGAGGCGGCAAGCGCGCTCAAGGCCGCCACGGGGGCGCAAGTTAAGTTAAAATGGCCCAATGATCTTTTACTTGATGGCAGAAAGCTCGGGGGCATACTTGTTGAAAGCCACATGAAGGGCGCCCAGGTGGAGTTCGTTGTGGCTGGCATCGGTATCAACATAAACTCCCGCGAGGAGGACTTCCCTCCGGAAGTAAGAGGAATCGCTACCTCGCTCTTTATGGCTTCAGGCAGAAAATACCCGCGCGCGCCAATACTTAAAAGCGTGGCTGAAGGTGTAATAAAAGGCGCGGGCGCCCTTGCCAAGGACGGAGCGGAGGAGATGCTTTCCATGTGGAAGATAATGAACGCAACTTTAGGACGGCGCGTGAGGGCCGGAGACACCGGGCAGGAGCATGAGGGCCAGGCCGTGGACCTTGACGAGAATGGTATGCTGCTTGTGAAGAAGGATTCGGGCGAAGTCGTTAAAATTATCTCCGGGGACGTGGTGTTTTTGCAGGG
>DAOWET010000188.1 GCA_030638335.1 Nitrospirota bacterium | reverse complement strand
GTGCCTACGGTTCAGGAGTTGGTTGAACTTCTTAAAAAGAATTCGCCCACATAGTGGGGCTTCTTGTGTGGTTCGCGGTTGTTGTCTTTACTGTCGTTGCCGAGGGCATGCGCGAGATGAGGTTCATAATAAAAGACGAGCAGGGCGAGCTATCTCAGCAAGAGGGTGAGGGGCAGGGCGAGGACGGTTAAGAGCTTTTGAAGTCTGTGGTGATACCTACATACTTATGTTTGTTAATATATACTGAAAATAACGACTATGGACGATAGAGAATATAAACATCATGCTAAAATGATATTCAATGAAACATTTGGACTTACACTTGAAGATATAGAGACGCAACCAGAGCAGAGAACCCCAGATTTTTTATTGGCTGGTAAAATTATTCCATGTCTTATTGAAATGACAGTTAAGAATGATGACCCCGATGAATTAGAATCAATAAGCGAAGAATTAAAATCGGGCGAGGTAGTGTCACGAGAAACACCTGCTGGCAGGAGAAATCGTCTTGATGCAATTGTCGGTGATAAAGTTGACCAGCTTGATTCTTTCGACCCTAATGGAAATTGTTTTCATGTAATTTGGATTCACTGTGCTGGCAGAGATCCTGATTTCCTTAGTAGGAGATTTTCCTCTACGCTTTATGGGTTGCAAGATTTATTCACTATTGATGACGATAGACCGCTAATGAATTGCTATTACTTTCATAACAGCTCTTTTTTTAAATATCGAGATTGCCTTGATGGTGTAATCTTATCTTTTGGAGAATCAATGCAACTGATTATAAATTCTGTTTCTCCTAGGGTCATGGGATTCAGAGCCTCAGAGCTAGTGGAGGTCTTTCGTAGTAAGAATGGGATTTATGACCCTTCAGTCTATGAAGGGGATAATGACTTTATGATTGTCGATAGTGACATCAATAGGAATGACACTGAGGAGGTTCTCAATTATTTAAGAACCAAGTACGGGCTACGCCATCTTCAAACTATTGATATGAAAAGGCATGAGGGAATCATTTCAGTTGAGCCACCCGAAGAACTCAATTGAAAATTATGAATAGTTGAGTATTACTCCTTGCGCATCTTCTTGTAGGCGTTTATGAGGGCGTTGGTGGAGGAATCGTGGGAGGTGACCTCGGCATCGTCCTCAAGCTCTGAAAGAATATTATTAGCAAGCACCTTGCCAAGCTCCACGCCCCACTGGTCAAAGCTGAATATGTTCCAGATAACGCCCTGCACGAATATCTTGTGCTCGTAAAGTGCTATCAGGCTCCCAAGGGAGCGCGGGGTTATCTTCTTAATAAGAAATGAATTCGTGGGGCGGTTGCCCTCAAACACCTTAAAGGGCGCGATCTTCTTAATCTCCTCATTACTCTTACCCGCCGTACTAAGCTCTTCCGTCACTTCACCAAGTGTCTTGCCTTTCATCAAGGCTTCGGTCTGGGCAAAGAAGTTTGACAGAAGTATGGCGTGGTGGTCTCCTTCCGGGTTGTGGCTTTGGGCAGGGGCTATGAAGTCGCAGGGGATTAATTTAGTCCCCTGGTGTATGAGCTGGTAGAAGGCATGCTGGCCGTTCGTGCCGGGCTCGCCCCAGATGACCGGCCCGCTTTGATGGCTTATGGGCTTGCCGTCTCTGCCCACGTGCTTGCCGTTTGATTCCATGTCACCTTGCTGGAAGTATGCGGCAAAGCGGTGCATGTACTGGTCATAAGGCAGGATCGCATGGGTCTGGCAATCGTAGAAATTGTTGTACCAGATGCCGATAAGGCCCATGAGCACGGGGATGTTTTTTTCAGGCGGAGTATTCAGGAAATGGGTGTCCACAGCGTGTGCGCCCTCCAGCATCTCACGGAAGTTCTCGAACCCTATGGTGCAGGCTATGGAGAGCCCGATGGCGCTCCAGAGTGAGTAGCGCCCGCCCACCCAGTCCCAGAACCCGAACATGTTTAGAGGGTCTATGCCGAACTCCTCCACACCCGACTTGTTGGTGGATAGGGCTATGAAGTGCTTTTTGATATGTTCCGCGTCGCCCGCGGCCTCAAGGAACCATCTGCGCGCCGTGTGGGCGTTGGTCATGGTCTCCTGGGTGGTGAAGGTCTTTGAGGCTATCATAAACAGCGTGGTCTCAGGGGAGAGCCCATTGAGGGTCTCGGCCATGTGCGTACCGTCCACGTTGGAGACAAAGTGGGCGTTTATGCCGGGCTGCCAAAAGGGCCTGAGCGCCTCTGTGACCATGACCGGGCCAAGGTCAGAGCCCCCGATGCCTATGTTCACTATGTCCGTGATCGCTCTGCCCGTGTAGCCCAGCCACTTGCCGCTTGTTATAAGGTCTGAAAACCCCTCCATCTTCTCAAGCACTGCCCGCACCTGAGGCATGACGTCTGTGCCGTCAACCTCTATGGGATTGCCTGAGAAGTCCCTGAGCGCGGTATGGAGCACTGCGCGGCCCTCGGTCTCGTTTATCTTTGCGCCGTTCATCATCTGCCGGGTGGCGTCTTGCAGCCCGCACTGTCGGCCAAGCTCCTGAAGGAGCGAGAGGGTTTCCTCCGTGACGATGTTCTTGGAATAATCGAACAGGATATCCTCAAAACGGATAGAGAACCTGCCAAATCGCCCGGAGTCATCCGCAAAGAGGTCCTTCATATGGGTGTGCTGCATGTTCCCGTAATGGTCGGCGAGCTTCTTCCAGGCCTGCGTGGTTGTGGGATCTGTTTTTGAGAGCAAGTCAGCCTCCGTATGCATTTAATATGTCCAAATACTCAAAAACCCTGATATAATCGTATTATATTCAGTGTGAAAGTGCAATAGCCGAGTATGGGGCAAGGACGCCTTGGGCGTTTTTGCGTGAGGGGGAACCTGTGCAGCAAGAGCATAAGGTAAAAAATGCTTGCACAAAACAACAATTATGTATAATATATAAGCATGTTAGAGCGAAAGGTTGAAGAAGTACTTGAGAAGATTCGTGTAGGCCTCAAGGCTGAGGGTGGAGACATCGAGCTTGTTGAGGTCAAGGACGGGGATGTGTATGTGAGGCTCACTGGCGCGTGCGGGACCTGTCCCATGTCTTCCATGACCATGAAGAACTTTGTGGAGAGCACGCTGTTGAAGGAACTTCCGGAGGTGCGTTCGGTGAAGGCGGTGTGAGAGCTTTAAGGGCAGGCATATGTCTGGCAGCAGTGCTGCTGCTGGCGCTGGGTGGCGCTGATGCGGCCCTTGCCGGCACTGCCGTATCCAAGGTCAAGGAGATAAGGCACTGGTCCGGCTCTGAGCACACTCGCATCGTGGTGGACATGGACGGCCCGGCAAAGTTCAGCGTGAAAAGCCTCAAATCCCCCAACCGCATGTACATGGATTTTACCGGAACTACTCTGGGCCTTGGCAAGAAGTATTCCGCCAATGTGAACGACGGGCTTGTGGGGGGCATACGCTCCTCGCAGTATGACAAGAACACTGTGCGGATCGTGCTGGACCTTGGCCGTGACATGGGCTTTGAGGTCTTCAGCCTCAAAAACCCCACCCGTGTGGTCGTGGACGTCTTCCGCAAGAAGGCTGTGAGCCCGGGGCATGCAGTGCCGAAGACCATGACGGCCAAGAAACCCGTGCAGAAAAAGCCTGCTCCCGTTGTTACAGCAAAAAAACCAACAAAACCCAAACCAGCACCCGTTGTTGCGGTCAAAAAACCCTCGACTCCCAAGCAGGCTCCAGTTGTGACCGCAAAGAAGAATGTTCCTGTCCCGGTCAATCGTCCGAAGGAGAACCCCTTCAGGGCCAGGCGTGTTGTTATCGACCCGGGCCACGGGGGCAGGGACCCCGGCGCCATGGCAAACGGGCTCAAGGAGAAGCACCTTGTGCTGGATATCGCAAAGCGCGTGAAGCGTGAGCTTGAGAAGAAGGGCCGGTATGAGGTCATACTGACCCGGAGCACTGACAAGTTCCTCGAGCTTGAAGAGCGCGCCATGGTGGCCAACAACAAGGACGCTGATATCTTTGTGTCGATCCATGTGAACGCCAGCAGGAACAGGAACGTCAGGGGCCTTGAGACCTATATCCTGAACCTCTCCAACGAGCAGAGCAATCTGGAGGTTGCCGCGCGCGAGAACATGGTCACGGAGCGAGAGATGAGGAAGAAGCGCAGCGAAGTGGATTTTATGCTTGCAAGCCTTTCACGTCAAACTGATACTTTCGAATCAAGGGAGCTTGCGGGCAAGGTCCAGAGGTCCCTGGTTCGAAACCTGAGGAAGCACTACAGGGGCATAAGCGACCATGAGGACCGCGCCGCGATGTTCTATGTGCTCTACAGGGCCCAGATGCCCTCGATCCTTGTTGAGGTCTCGTACATAACGAACAGGAGTGAGGCCAGCAGGCTCCGAAACACGCTTTACCGCTCCCGCTCAGCATACAGCATTGCCCAGGGCATTGATGAGTACTTTAAGGAAGCAGATTCCAGATTCCATAAGTTCGCCATGAGGTAGCCGTGCATGATCTCGTGCTCACCGGCGGCACGGTCTGCGACGGCACCGGCTCTCCCCCGTTCATCTCCGACGTAGGCATCAAGGGTGACAAGCTCTCAGCGGTTGGCATTGATCTCAAAGGGCATCGCATAATTGAGATCTCCGGCCTCGTGGTATCTCCAGGCTTTATCGATGTGCATTCGCATTCCGAGTTCACACTGCTGGCTGACCCCCGCGCCGAGGGAAAGCTCCTGCAAGGCATAACAACAGAGGTGAACGGCAACTGCGGCCTCTCGGCAGCCCCCATGCTTGGAGATGTAATAAATCAGCGCGAGACTGACCTCAAGGAGCACGGGATACCGGAGAGGTGGGGGAGTTTTAGCGAGTATTTTAATATCCTCGCTAACAGGAGACCGTCCTTAAACTATGCCACGCTTGTTGGGCATGGCTCCCTGCGGGCCTCGGTCATGGGATATGTGGACCATGTGCCAACGCCGGATGAGCTTAAGCGCATGAAGGGGCTGCTTGAAGATGCTGTGGGCGCAGGTGCTCTGGGGCTGTCCACAGGGCTTATCTATCCGCCGGGCATATACTCCAAGCCCCCTGAGATCGAGGCCCTTGCAACACACGGAAATGCCCTCAGAGAGGGCTTTGTCTACGCAAGCCATATGAGGAGCGAGGGAGACCGCCTGCTTGAGTCCATACGGGAGACACTTGATGTGGGACGCGCCTCCGGGGCGCGCGTGAACATCTCGCACCTGAAGGCCTCGGACCGAAGCAACTGGCATAAGGCCGGGGAGGCCATTAGCTTGCTTGAGGCCGCCCGTGATGAGGGTTTAAAGGTCTCATGCGACCGTTATCCTTACACAGCAAGCAGTACTGACCTTGACGCCGTGCTCCCGGCATGGATGTATGAGGGAGGCTCAGTGCAGGAGCTTGCTAGGCTCAGGGACCCCGGGGTCAGGCAGAGGCTGCGCACGGAAAGTCCTATAGACCCGGACAAGGCCGGGGTCATTGTGGTCTCCTCAGTGCAGAGCGAGGGAAACAGGTGGATGGAGGGTTTATCGCTTGATGTGATCGCAGGGCGAATGGGCCTTGACCCGCTTGAGGCGCTCTGCGAGGTGCTCGTGGAGGAAGAGTTGAGGGTGGGGGCCATTTTTCATGTGATGAGCCAGGAGAACATGCGGGGGTTTCTTGAGCTGCCATATTGCATGGTGGGCTCGGACAGCTCCGCGCGATGCTTTGACGGAATTACTGCAAAAGGAAAACCCCATCCAAGAGGTTTTGGTTCGTTTCCGAGGTTCATCTCTGAATGGAAGGGCTCTCTGGAGGAGGCGGTGAGAAAGACTTGCGGGCTTCCTGCGGAGGTGTTCGGGCTTGAGGGCAGGGGGGTTTTAAAAGAAGGCCGGTACGCTGACCTTTGCGTCTTTGACCCCGGGGAGCTTCAGGACAGGGCGAGCTATGAGGAGCCCTTTTGCGCCCCAACAGGCATCCACCATGTGATAGTCAACGGAGAACTCAGTGTGCAAGATGGCAAATGCACAGGCACAAGGGCCGGAAGGGCCATAGGGGCTTGAGGCCATGCAGGCATACGTTCATACAGGCATACAGCTTGTTAAGGTTTTGAATATTAAAGTAAAATGATAGGTATGCATAAGAAATTACATATGTTCACGAGGGTGTTCGTCCTTGTGGTATTAGCCCTTGGCATGGTGACCTGCACCAGCAGTAACCGGGAGCCCGGGTATGCGTATTTCCGGCTTGAGAGCAACCCCACCACCTTGGACCCTGCCCTTATCGTGGACGTGGACGGAGGGGCCATAGCCGCAAAGCTCTTTAACGGCCTTGTGCGCCTTGGCGATGAGATGGAGGTGGTCTCGGATATCGCCCTGTCATGGGTGGTCTCGGAAAACGGTTTGAGATACCTCTTCAGCCTCAGGGACAACGTACGGTTCTCATCAGGCCGGAGGGTGAGGGCCAGTGATTTCAAGTACTCCTTCGAGCGCGTGCTGGACCCGGCCACCAGGAGCCCCAATACCTGGATATTCGACAAGGTCCTTGGAGCAAGGGAGTTCATGGATGGGGAGGCAGACGATGTGGAGGGATTCCGCGTGGTGGACGACAACACCTTCGAGATCAGGCTCAGCAAGCCCTTCTCACCGTTTCTGGGGCTGCTGACAATGCCCTCAGCCTATGTTGTTCCCCTTGAGGAGGTGCTGCACCAGGGGCAGGACTTCTCCAGCCACCCGGTGGGGACCGGGCCCTTTACGCTGGTGGAGTGGCTCCCCAACAGGCACCTGCGGCTCGATCGATCTCTTGATTACTATGCAGAGGTCGCTAAGGTGCCGGGCATAGTCTACAGGGTCATCCCCGAGGAGCTTACCGCAGTGGCCGAGTTCGAGATAGGAAACCTGGACGTGCTTACCATACCAAGTTCAGCCTATTCGCGATATCTGAGGTCAGAGAAATGGAGCAAGCTGATATCTTCCATCAAGGGGACAAATACGTACTATATCGGGCTTAACTGCCAGCGTGCGCCCTTTGACGACCCTGAGCTGAGGCGGGCGGTCAACTACGCAGTGGACCGCTCCAGGATACTCAAGACGCTTAATGAAGGCAAGGGGAGGCTCTCAAGCGGGCCTGTGCCTGACATACTTCGTGACTGGCCCGAGCCGGACGGCTACCCATACGACCCGGAGCGCGCAAGGGAGGTCATATCCCTAAAGGGCCTTGAGGGGCTCAAGGTGAGGTATTTCATTTCCGGAGAGCCCCAGATATCCGTTGACATCGCAGAAGTGGTGCAGTCCTACCTGGCGGACGTGGGTATCGAGGTTGAGATCCAGCAGCTGGAGTGGAGCGCCTTTAAGGAGGCCATAAACAGGGGCGAGCCTGACATGTTCTGGCTTAGCTGGTGGGCGGACTACCCGGACCCCGAGAACTTCCTTTTCCCCCTGTTCCATTCGAAGAACTTCGGTTCTGCCGGAAACCGCGCCAGGTACTCAAACCTTGAGGTGGACAAGCTTATCGAACTGGGGCAGCATGCCTCGAGCCTCGAACAGCGCAACCAGTGGTACTCCCAGGCAGAGGAGATCATAGTGCGGGACGCGCCCTGGGTCTTCTTCTGGCACAGGACGGATTTTGTCGTAAGGCAGCCCTGGGTAGAGCATTACAGGATATTCCCCGTTTACAGCATGGAGAAGGGCCTGAACATTTTGCTGAATCGGCAGGTTTAATTTAAATTAGTTATAGTAGTAAGGGGATTTTGAATTAGTTATAGTCGTAAGGGGACAAGGGGAGGGGCATGCGGATACGTGATATATCGATAAAGTGGAAGACCGCTGTTCCCATCGGTGCGCTCCTCACAGTTTTTACCCTTGGCATCGTCCTTGTTATGGGGTCCATGGTCAGGCGTATCGTTATGGACGAGGTCCTTGACTCAAGCGTCAAGGGCCACAGCGAGACCGTTCTTATGGCCCTGAGCACGATGATGAGCGAGGGGGACTATCATGCCCGCAAAGATGAGTTCATCAGGCACATCAGCCATTCCGCGGACGTAAGGATCATCAGGGCGCGCGCCCTGGACAGGCAGTTCCCCAAGACACCTGATAAAGACTACCCCACAGGCCCTGACGAGCAATGGGTCATTGACAACAACAGCCAGAGGATAGTCACCGGAGAAGGCAGAGTGAGGGGAATATATCCCTATACGGCCATGAGCGATTTCATGGGAACTGATTGCCATGGCTGCCACGATGCCCGGGAGGGCGAGGTGCTGGGTGCTGTGAGCATATCCGTTCCAACGGCGCAGGCCATGCAGAGGGTCCGGCAGGTGCAATATGCCTTTGCAGGCATAGGCTTTATTGCTGTGGTGCTGAGCTTCATTGTGATCGCAGTTGTCTTCAGGATAACCCACAGCCCCCTGAACAAGCTCGCAAGGCGCATGACAGAGATGTCCGGCAGGAGCGAGAAGGCCGACGATGTGCTGGAGGGCGACGAGGTCTTCGTGCTCGGCACGCTCATGGACGAGATGGTGCAGACCTTTAACGGTGCGCTGGGCAGGATCATAGCGTTTACGGGAAATGTTTCAAGCGCCATGGACCAGCTCCGGAGCATGTCCACCGTGACCACCGAGGGAGCGCAGACCCAGACCAGGCAGACCGCGAGAATCGCACATATCGCGGAACAGATGAACGCGACGATAATGGACATATCCCGGAGTGCGTCCGATGCCTCGAAGGCGTCCGCCGAGACCAGGAACACGGCCCTTGAGGGCAAGGAAATAGCCGACGGTTCGGTGGAGAGGATGAACAGCTTTTATGGCTCTGTGTTGAAGCTGGCGGGCACTGTGGAGCAGTTAAACGCCAGGGTGGCTGAGATCGGGGACGTGGTGCATGTGATCAAGGACATTGCGGACCAGACGAACCTGCTGGCCTTGAACGCGGCCATTGAGGCCGCGCGCGCGGGAGATCAGGGCAGGGGGTTTGCCGTGGTGGCGGACGAGGTCAGGAAGCTCGCCGAGCGCACGATAAGGGCCACTGACGAGGTCTCCGAGAAGATCGGGAGCGTGCAGGCGGAATCAAAGGAGACCGCCGCGAGCATGGACAGCGCCTCGGTTGAGCTTACGGAGACGACGAAGTATATCCGGCGGGTGGGCGATGCGCTTAACAACATCGTCGAGAGCGTGGAGAGGGTCAACGACCAGGTCGCGCGTATAGCGACAGCGGTTGAGGAACAGTCAGCCGCCTCTGAAGAGGTGGCCGAGAACATTGAGAGCACATCGGACATCGCAGCGGAAATAGAGCGCATGAGCGGGGACGTGCTGCACGAGGTTGCCAGCGTTGCCCGCGTGGTGGACGAACTCAGGAACGCTGAGATGGAGTTCACCATCGAGCGCAAGGAGGTGCTGGTCATCGACATGGCGGAGATCGACCACAAGGTATGGGTGGACCGTGTGCGTGCCCATACCGACGGGGAGATATCCCTGGACCCCGCAAAGATTGCTGACTTCCATTCATGCCGCCTTGGCACATGGTATTACGGCGATGGTGCTGTGTGCTGCGGCTCTCTGCCCAGCTACCCGGAGATCGAGGCAATACACGAGCGCCTTCACTCCTTTGGCAAGGAGGCGGTCCTGAGCTACGATGCCGGGGATAAGCAGGAGGCAAAGGAGAGTTTCCGAAACATGGAGGAGACCTCAAGGGAAATAGTTGAGCTTCTTAAGAATATCAGGTCAGAGTTCAACGAGTCCCTGGGCAACGGCAAGACTTGAAGCTCTATGTAAGAGACGGACTTCGGGGCTGAGGCAATGCATCTACTGCAGAATAAGCCACTCGGGGTCACGGACCCCTTTAAATGTGCTGTACACACTATAGAAAAGCAATTAATCCAGCCCGTGGCTGGTCGTGTCTTCTTCTTTATATCTACATCACCTCAACCCCGAATTCCTTCGTTAGACAAGCGAACTTTTCTCTTGAATACACAAAGCAACAGATAACGGCAAGCTAAGGGGAAAGGCCTGGAAACAAGCGCCTCGCATCTGAGGCACCTCGCACCCGAATTCTTCGCTTAGACAAGCGAACTTTCCTTCTTTAAAGTCAAATTTTGTGTCAGTATCAAACAATAGAAAGAGGGAAAGGCAAAATCGTTAGCGCAAAAGGGGAAATCATAGTTAGTAGAAATTTTTTGCTTTTGCCTGTTTATCTGTTTGGCTGATTTGAGATCTGAAATTAGTAGCCCCATGCAGCCGGAAATTCCGTGCCGCACGGGGCTGGGGAAGGACTATTTTTAACACCCTCACTGAACACTGAATGTGAGGGTGTAGCTATGTTTATAATTGTAGCTTTATATATCGGGTATGTCAACAGTTAATTTCGGGTATGGATGGGGAATCAAATTATTGTTAAATTTGTGAAAATAGCGTAGGGACGCATTCCCACATTCAATGAGCAAGTGCAACAGTAGCGACTTCTGCTGGAGTTTTGTAGCCCAGACATTTTCTGGGTCTACCATTAATACGTGATTCCACCCATGCCACCTGCTCAACCGTTATCTTACTAAAATCCGTCCCTT
>DAOWET010000030.1 GCA_030638335.1 Nitrospirota bacterium | reverse complement strand
GGAGCCTGGACGTGGAGCAAAAGAGCGAGCGGGGAGTGATCAACGTCTACTTCCTCGAAAACGCTGACGCGGAGGAGCTAAGCGGTGTGCTCAAGGGCCTGCTTGGCGGAGGGAAAAAGGGCGTAAAGGGCGGCACCCCCTTCCAGTCGCTCTCGAGCACGAGCATTACCCCTGACAAGGGCACGAACTCCCTGGTGATAGTCGCCTCGCCCTCGGACTACTCGAGCCTCGAGGGGGTCATCAGGAAACTGGACCGCAAGCGCAGGCAGGTTTATGTTGAGGCGCTTATAGTGGAGGCCAGCATTGACAAGCTTGCCGAACTAGGGAGCCAGTGGCGCGTGGTGGCCACAAAAGACGGAGAGCCCGTCGGCACCTTCGGCTTCGGCAGCATGGACAATGATGCCATGCAGGGGATTGTCACCGGGCTCTCGGGCCTCACCGTGGGCGGGGCAGGAAATTACCAGAACTTCCAGTACCCGGACCCCACCAATCCCGGCCAGATGCTGGACCTGAGCGTGCCGGGATTTGCAGCGCTCTTCAGCCTGAGCGAGTTTGCGGGCGCGGTGGACATACTCTCAAGCCCCCAGATACTCACCGCTGACAACACCGAGGCCGAGATACACGTTGGAGAGAACGTGCCATTCATTACAAAGACCGAGACCAACACATCTGGCCTGGCCACAACGAGCATCGAGCGCCAGGACGTGGGCATCAAGCTCAGGCTTACCCCTCAGATAACCGAAGGGGACAATGTAAGGCTGGAGATCTACCAGGAAATATCATCCGTGAAGACTGACGCGGCCTCCGAAGTGGCTGCCCTTGTGGTGGGCCCGACAACGACCAAGCGCTCCACAAAGACCTCGGTGATCGTGAGCGATGGACAGACCGTGGTGATAAGCGGCCTGATGCAGGAGCGCACGGAGGTCAGCGAGACCCGCGTGCCTCTTCTGCACCGCATACCGATACTGGGGTGGCTGTTCAAGTACAGGACTACCTCCAAGGTCAAGACCAACCTGCTTCTGTTCCTCACCCCGCATATCATCCGCGGCCCCGAGGACCTCATGAAGATCACTGAGCAGAAGAGCGACCTCATGGCCCGTAAAGAGAATATGACCGTCAATGGGCACATGGTGGTGCACTTCAGAGCGGACACCCCTGAAGACGACGCCATAGACATGCTCTCTTTAAAAGAGATGATCCTTGTCTACCGCATGGAGGACGGAGGGTTCCTCGTGCGCCTGCCCGAGGATGTTGATATCAAGAAGGGCGCAAAACTGTTCCGGAAGGTGGAAGAAGTGGACCGCGTTGAGCCCTTCTACCGGATGAAGACTATAGAGTAGCCTCTGCGAGGCCACCCATGAGCCGCAACACCAATCCCTTGAAACTATTATGGTTCGACTGCGCCTTTGGCGTAAGCGGCGACATGTGCCTTGGCGCGCTCGTGGACGCCGGGGCTCCCTTTAAACCCCTTAAAGAGCTTCCCGAAGCCCTTGGCCTGAAAGGTGTCACACTCTCTCGCAGGACGGTTAAGCGTTCCGGGCTCAGGGCCCTGAAAGTAAGCGTCAAAGTGGACGAGGGCGCTCAAAAAGCACGGAGGCTCCGGAATGTTGAGGGTATAATCTCCAAAGCAAAGCTCCCTGATGCGGTTAAGGAAAAATCCCTGAAGGTGTTCAGGGCTATCTTTAAAGCCGAAGCGCACGTGCACGGGAGCAAGCTCGAAGACGTGCACCTCCATGAGATGGGCGCGGCTGACACGCTTATTGATATCGTGGGCTCGGTGCTCTGCATTGAACTTCTCGGGGTGGATAAAGTTACGTCCTCTCCTGTGGCTGTGGGCAGCGGGACCATAAAATGCGCCCACGGACTGCTTCCGGTGCCTCCCCCTGCGGTTGCCGAGCTCTTAAAGGGCGTTCCCATTCACACAGGCATAGAAGGCATGGAACTTGCCACTCCCACAGGGGCCGCGATAATAAGAGAGATCTCAAAGGAGTTCGGGCCCATGCCTGATATGGTATTGGAAGCGGTTGGGGTCGGCGCGGGCACAAGGAAGATAGAGGGCCAGCCGAACGCCTTGAGAGCACTGATCGGGAAAAGCTGCAGGCCGCTGAAAAGATAACCGTATACTTCCCCCCCTAGAAGCATTTCGATAAAAATCAGCACCTTATCCTGAATTTTCAAGCAGTATTCACAACGGGAATAAACATATAAGAAAATTAATAACCCCGTGGGGCACGATAGGTGGCGCGGGCAGGCCCGGCGGTGCTACACTATGTGTTGTACTTAGAAAACGCGCCGCGCGCACAGGGCACATACCGCAAAAAACACACAAGGAGACGCACATAAATGTTCAACACAAAGGTAGTCCAACCCTCAAGGCTTGACCCGGAGACGAAGTTCAAGTTCCGCTGCCACCCGGGCGTGTCCTGCTTTACAAAATGCTGCTCGAACATCGACATAATGCTCACGCCCTACGACGTGCTGAGGCTCAAGAACCGTCTGGGCATCACGAGCAACGAGTTCATAGAGAAATACACCTTCATGCGCATAGACGACAAGTCCAACCACCTCTACGCCTACCTGACCATGGGCTCTGATGAGGAAAAGCGCTGTCCGTTCCTCGAAAGCGCCAAGGCCGGGTGCAGCATATATGAGGACCGCCCTGTAAGCTGCCGCTACTACCCCATTGGCCAGGGCCTGGTGAAGGTGGAGGGCGAGGACAAGCAGACCACCCACGAGGAGTTCTACTTCTTCGTGCGCGAGGAGCACTGCAAGGGCTATGACGAGCCCGACGAGTGGACCATCGCCTCCTGGAGGGACGACCAGGACTCGAAGCTTTACGACGAGATGAACCTCGGGTGGAAAGAGCTCCTCATGCGGCGCGACCTGCCGGGGGCGGCAAAGCTCGACGACAACAAGCAGATGCAGTTCTTCATGGCAAGCTACGACCTCGACCGCTTCAGCCAGTACGTGTTCGGCAGCGGGCTTCTGGACAAATTCGAGATCTCGGACGAAGAGATAAAGGCCATGCGCACCGACGAGGTTGCGCTGATGAAGTTCGGGTTCAGGTACCTGAAGTTCCTGCTTCAGCTTGAGGAGACATTGAAGTTGAAGGAATCAAAATAAGACGTACTTAGCCAGACGCTCGAACGATTCATTTATATAAATCAAACCAAGGCCGCCCTCGGATCGAGTCTAGCCGACCGGCCCAGATACCTAACCTTCATAAAGACGGAACGGGTGAGGCGCAAGGAGTACTTCATTAATTGAACATGCAAGGCCGCCACTACGACAGGCGGACTTTTCTTGTGTCTGTGGTGATCACAATGATTATTATTTAATATTAAGCCAGATTTGAGTTTGAAATCAGTAGGTTATTTATGATTTTAAGAATATAGACTTCTCATAGAAAGATACTGCTTACTCATAACTATTTAGAAGCTCGGTCTTTTTTCTTTTGTATTCTTCTTCAGTTATTAATCCCACATTCAATGAGCAAGTGCAACAGTAGCGACTTCTGCTGGAGTTTTGTAGCCCAGACATTTTCTGGGTCTACCATTAATACGTGATTCCACCCATGCCACCTGCTCAACCGTTATCTTACTAAAATCCGTCCCTT
>DAOWET010000277.1 GCA_030638335.1 Nitrospirota bacterium | reverse complement strand
TGGGAGTGCCATGTCGCCCCGGAGGAAAAGATATGATAGGCATGAACAGGAGAGATTTCTTGAAGGGCGTTGGAGGTGTCTGCGCCGTGACAGGCCTGGGCGCAGCCGGGGTCCTGAGCATTGGCGGCAACAAGGCTGACGCATCCGGCGACCCCCATGGCGCCAAAGAGGCGCCCTCCGGGGTGCGGTGGGGCATGACCATCAGCATATCGGGTCTTGACGACGAACTGATAGACAAGTGCGCCAACGCCTGCCACAGCATACACAACGTGCCGAAGTTCGACAACATCAAGGACGAGCTCAAATGGATATGGGGCGAGCAGTATCACAACACATTCCCCAGCAAGGGCCACCAGTTCCCCTCCGCGCAAGTGGATGAGAAGCTTGTGGCAGTGCTCTGTAACCACTGCGCGGACCCGCCCTGCGTGCGAGTCTGCCCCACAAAGGCCACGTTCAAGCGTGACGACGGCATTGTGCTCATGGACTTCCACCGCTGCATCGGGTGCAGGTTCTGCATGGCGGCGTGCCCTTATGGCTCAAGGAGCTTCAACTGGCGCAATCCAAGAATTGACGCTACCACCCTGGAAGGGGGCGGAAAGATATTAAAGGATTTCCCCACAAGGGAGCGCGGCGTGGTGGAGAAGTGCAATTTCTGCGCTGAGCGCATAGCCAAGGGCCCGGTGCCTGAGGCAGGGCATGAACTGGACAAGGATCAGATGCCCGCCTGTGTGTTGGCAAGCGAGGGTGCGATAGTGTTTGGAAACCTCAACGACCCGGCCTCCAAGGTCCGCAAGGTGTTGAAAGGCAACCATACCATACAGCGCAAGAGCGAACTCGGTACGAACCCGTCCGTATTCTATATAGTGTGAGGGAAGGATGATCGAAAAAGCGTTCACAGGTAGCAAGAAATATTTCGCCTGGCAGGCCTTCCTGACAGTGCTGATACTGGGCGGGGTCTGCGCCTACGCCCAGCAGTTCCTGTACGGCCTTGGCGCCACTGGCATGAGCAGGGACATCTCCTGGGGCATCTATATAGCCCAGCTGACCTTCTTTGTCGGCGTGGCTGCTTCGGCAGTGATGGTGGTGCTCCCGTATTACCTCCATGACTTCAAGGCCTTCGGGCGTATCGTAGTGCTGGGAGAGTTTTTAGCGGTGGCTTCCGTCACTGTATGCCTCCTCTTTGTGATGGCCGACCTGGGCAAGCCCATGAGGATGTTTAACCTTATACGCTATCCAACCCCCAACTCCATCCTGTTCTGGGACATGATCGTTCTGAACGTCTATCTCGGCCTGAACCTGCTTTGCGGCTGGGTGGCACTGGAGAGCGAGAAGCGGGACGCCCCGCCCCCGAAGTGGATCAAGCCATTTATTTACCTCTCGATCCCCTGGGCGGTGAGTATCCACACCGTGACGGCCTTTCTGTACGCGGGCATTCCGGGCAGGCACTTCTGGCTTACGGCCATACTTGCCCCCCGATTCCTGGCCTCGGCCTTTGCCGCAGGCCCGGCGCTCCTGATACTGCTGGCCCTGATACTCAAGAAACACGCCAAGTTCGACGCTGGCGACAAGGCCATAGGCAAACTGGCCACCATTATGACCTACGCGGCCATAATGAACATGTTCTTCCTGGGGCTTGAGTTCTTCACCGCCTACTACTCCAACATCCCCGGGCACATGCATACGCTTGACTACCTGTTCTTCAGCTCGGGCAACCTCACCCCCATAATGTGGGTCTCTGTGATATTCGGGTTCGTGAGCATTGGCATGCTCCTGTTCCCCACAGTGAAGGCCAACCACAAGACACTGGCATGGGCGTGCAGCCTGCTGTTCCTCTCTCTCTGGCTGGACAAGGGCGTAGGGCTTGTAATAGGCGGGTTCATACCAAACCCGTTTGATAAGGTGATAGAGTACACGCCGACTCTTATCGAGATCATGATAACCTTCGGCATATGGGCCATTGGGTTGCAGATACTGACGGTCTTCTACAAGGTAGCCCTGGAGGTCAAGACAGGAAACGAAGCCGCATAGAGCAGACATTTCTGAAGGCATTCCGGGAGAGCGCTGTACAAGGCGCTCTCCCGTTTTTTTGATACCTTACGTTGCGGGAAGCTCCATTTCGCCTGTATAATTCCATACCAGATCATGAAAGATATGAAAAACAGCACGAAACGCCATGAGAGGGCCGTAGCCGAGGCCGGGCACACCGAGCACATAAAGGGGCTTTTCGCCTCCATAGCGGGCGGCTACGACTTCCTGAACAGGTTCAACAGCCTTCGCAGGGATGTTTCATGGCGCAGGAGGGCCGCGCGCCTGATGCGCTTTGAGAACACCCGGCGCTTGCTTGATGTTGCCACCGGGACAGCGGACATCATCATCGAGACCCTCCACGCCCATCCGGAGGTGAAGGCCGTTGGTGTGGACCTGGTGCCGGAGCTCATGGACATAGGTAGGCAAAAGCTCGACAGGCTCGGCCTTTCGGATTCCGTTGAGCTGATGGAAGGCAACGCCCTTGAGCTCCCTTTTGAGGACGCCAGCTTTGACGTGTCGGCCATAGCCTTTGGCATCAGAAACATCCGCCAGCGCGTGCACGCACTTTCCGAGATGCGCAGGGTTGTGGTGCCCGGCGGGCAGGTCATTGTGCTTGAGCTTGTTTTTGACTCTCCGGTATTGGTCCGCTGGCTCCACAGGCTCTACCTGGGCGCCATCATGCCTGCGGTGGCAAAGATGTTCTCCGGAAACCCCGACGCCTATATATATCTTGCGCGCTCGATAATGGACTTTCCCACGCCGGATGAGTTCATGGAGCAGATGCGGTGCGCGGGCCTTCGGGATGTGCAGTACCACCGCCTGACCCTGGGTGTGGCAGGGATCTTTACAGGCATGCGCCCCGGCTGACGCCCTGCCATTTTTACTTACGTTGCGCCGCTTTATTTAAGATGCTGAATTGCGCTATTATATTTCCCATTGCATTTCACGTTGAGGAGGTATCACGAGCATGTACATGGTCGTAGTCGACAATGACAAGTGCACCGGGTGTGAGGAGTGCGTCAACGTCTGCCCGAACGAGTGTTTCCAGATGAAGGACGACAAGAGCGACCCCTACCAGGGTGCTGAGTGTGTTTTTTGCGAGAGCTGCCTTGGTGTATGCCCCGGCGACGCTATCACTATCACAGAGATGTAGGACGTAATAAAAGAAAAAAAGGGGTGGCCGCATGGCCACCCCTTTTTTGTTTTTCTATACTGTAAATTACGGTTTGCCGATGTAGATGTCCCAGGACTCTTCGCCCTCTTTCTTGACGGCCTCGAACAGTAAACCCTTCTTCTCGGCCCACTGGGGGAGGGAGTCCTCGGCCGAGGCCGGGGCGTCGCAGAGGACCTTGAGGATCTCTCCGCTGTTCATCTTCTCCACCTTCTTCTTTGTAAGGACAAGGGGGTAGGGGCAAACCCTTCCCAGAACGTCCAGTACTGCTGTAGGTTCCTTGCTGCTTAACTCGCCCATGCTATTTTCCTCCGTTAAGGTTTAATTCTCCTAAAATACCAGCACATGACGTGATTCGTCAATGCGCTTCTTGATATCGGCCATGGGGACGACCTGCACCTTCACGTCCGCGCCCATTTCCTCGGCATCGGGCATGCTGTCCTCCGAGATGCCGTACTTCTCCATGTCCTCCTTGCAGACGAGTACTTCCAGGTCCACGAGGCAGGAGTTCATGATGTGGCTCTCGGTGCTCGATATGCCGTAGACATCCTTGGCAGCCTGCTGGCCCTTCTCAAGGCCGAGCACGCCCTCGCCGATGAAGCACAGCGCCGGGGTTACCGTGTCGTCGTCCTCAAGCAGTATCTCCACTGTCTGGTAGGAGATAGCGTGTGTGATGGCAAGCCTTGATGTCTCGCCCTTGTACTGTGGTTTCTGAACCACAAATGCGCATTTAACTTCAGCCATTCTATTCACCCCCTATAAGGAACACGCGGTCGGCGGAGTGTACCCTCGCCAGGAACCAGTGCATCGCGCTCCACTGGATGCCCTCGATGCCCTCGTCTTTTCTGATGCCGCGGGCCACGGTGCAGGCCTCGCAGGTGCAGATCTCAACGCCCTTTTCCATCAGGCGCAGCAGGTGCTTCTCTCCTGTTGAGTAGTCAAGCAGGTGCTTCTGGTTTGCCTTGACAGAGACCGTTGCATTGCCGCTCATCCAGATACTCACGTCGTGGCCTTTGTCCTTTGCTGCTTCGGCGAACTTGAGGGCGAAGTCGTATGCCATGTTGCCCACAAGGCCGGGGAACACTCCTATTGCTAGTTTACCCATTTCGATCCTCCCTCTAGAGCCAGACTATTTTATCGAATTTTTCAAATACAACGTCCACCAGCCCTGGGTAGTCCACCACTTTAACGCGGGAGTCAACCTTTGACTCGTCGATTCCGCGGGTCCTGATGTCCTCTCCAAGGGCATACAGCTCGCCTGCCTTGTCCAGGAGCGCGGAGGCGTTGCCGCCTTCCTTGATCGTGGCGTGGTATACGCCGTTTGCGACCAGGATAATCCCATCCCCGTCACTCCTAAGCCTGTCGAGCGTGTCGCTTGCCTGAGCGTAGTCGCTGACAAAAAATCCCATGCTCATAAAAAACACCTCCCATATGGTATGTCGGATTTGCCTCTTTGCTGTTAATTCAGAGGGTCTTGTACTTTATAACAAGTGCCTTGTTCTTTTGTCAATGCCTGACACGTAAATTATTATTATTATTTCTATGGTTAGGATAAATATATATAATAACCGCATCAAAATGCCGACTTACGCGGCCAATGCTCCGGCCAAGGCCCGCAAGCGGGGATTTGAATGCCTGAACAAGTCAATGTATGATATAACCCATGTTCAAGAGGATTTTATTGATTGCCTGTGCCGTCCTGCTGGTTTCAGCGTGCGCGAGACCGCCCAGGGAGCAGGCACCGGAGATGTACTGGCCCATGCCTCCTGCCGCGCCCCGCGTGAAGTTCGTTGACATAATTATTGGCAGCATCGATGTCACCCGGCATACAGAGGGCAGGTTCTCGACCATTCTCTTTGGCGAGGACACCGAGGCCAAGTTCATGAAACCGAACTTCGTAGCTGTCAGGGACAATATTCTGTATGTCACCGACCTGAACGGAATACATGTATACGATTACAAGCGCAACCAGTACAGGCGCTATGTCGCCGGCATCTCAAGGAGCGCCACGGGTATTGACGTGGACTCCAGGGGGAACATTTTCCTTGCGGATTCAGGAGCAAGGAAAATATTTATTCTCGACAAGAAGGGAAAGATCCTGAAGACCATCTCAGACTCCAAGCGCTTTGGCAGCCTGGGGGGGGTTTTCGTGGATGAGGAGCGCGGGCGCTTTTATGTGGTGAACACGAAAAAACACAGGATAGAGGCCTTCGACCTTGAGGGCCAGCACCTGTTCTCTTATGGCGAACGGGGTAACGCCCCTGGCTCTTTCAATTACCCCTATGACATTGCCGTGGACTCCGAGGGGGACATCATTGTACTGGATTCCGGTAATTTCAGGGTGCAGGTCTTTGACAGCGATTTTGGTTTCAAGGGCATGTTCGGTTCAGTTGGCACCGGGCCGGGCCAGTTCGCAAGGCCCAAGTCCCTGGCATTAAGCTCAGATGGACACCTGTTCGTGATAGACGCTGCCTTTGGTAATTTCCAGATACTTGACAAGTTCGGGAAGGTCTACCTTTCCGTTGGGCGGACGGGCACGGAGTTGGCCGAGTTCATGCTCCCGATGGGCATTGCCATAGGAGAGGACGACAGGATCTATATAGTTGACCAGCTTAATCGGAGGCTCCAGGTTTTCCAGTACATCACCTACGAGTGATCCCCACCCAAACACCACCTTTAGATACTAAAGATATTGTTTTTTTATCGAGTTTTTGATATTATTATCTTTGATATTATTTAACTGGTTATATATGTGTTTAAGATTCTATTGGGTGGGAAGCTCTAATAATTATCGAGGGTGACTGGGATGGGTTATGAGACATTATCTTAGATTCGGGGCCATTTTACTGAGTAGCATCCTTCTGGCCTCAGCGTTTCTCGTTCTTGTTTTCCCATCAGGGGTTCAAGCCGAGGAAATGGACTGCGCGATGTGTCATCCCAAAAAGACCGAAGGCGAGAGTGTCCACCCGGCCGTATTCATGGGGTGCGCTTCCTGCCACGCCAGCGTGAACGCCCAGGAGTTCCCGCATGATTTTGGTGGCACTTCATACGGGCTGATGGCCGAAGGCACAAACCTCTGCGTCATGTGCCACGACAGCACGCTGTTTAACAAGTCCACGGTCCATATGCCAGTTGCCGGCGGGATGTGTACAGGCTGCCACGACCCCCACGCAAGCTCTCAGGAAAAGCTCCTTTTGAACGAGAACATCTGCTTCAACTGCCATGATTCATCACAGTTCTCGGGCAAGAGTGTTGTCCACATGCCTGTTGCGAGCGGTATGTGCACCAGCTGCCACGACCCGCACTCAAGCGACCAGGGCAGGCTCCTTCAGGCCGAGGGCATCTGCTTCAACTGCCACGACCAGTCCTCCTTCCAGGACAAGAGCACGCACCCCCCTGTTGCCGGAAGCATGTGCGCCAGCTGCCATAACCCTCACCAGTCGGACAATGCAAAGCTGCTTGTGAGCGAGCCTCCGGAGCTTTGCATGATGTGCCATGACTCGTCCGTCTTCACGAAATCAATGGTCCACATGCCCGTAATGGGAGGTATGTGCTCCAGCTGCCACGCGCCACATGCAAGCGCGCAGGACAAGCTGCTCGTGAGCGAGCCTCCGGATCTTTGCATGATGTGCCACGACAGCACGTCCTTTGACAAGAACACGGTGCACGCGCCTGTTGCAAGCGGTATGTGCACAAGCTGCCACAACCCTCACTCAAGCAACCAGCCCATGCTGCTTGACAGCAGGGACATATGTTTCAATTGCCACGACATGGAGAAGTTTTCAAGGAGAGTGGCGCACTCGCCCGTTGAGGCCGGAGAGTGCCTTCTGTGCCACAACCCCCACGCCACTGACGAGGACAAACTGCTGTTGAGCGAGGACATCTGCTTTAACTGCCACGACCAATCCATGTTCTCAGGCAAGCGCGTTGTACACGCCCCCGTTGCCGGCGGTATGTGCACAAGCTGCCATGACCCGCACTCAAGCGATTCGGAGAAGATGCTGGACCCTGGCATGCCGCGTCTGTGCAGCAAGTGCCACGAGACCAGGGAGTTCACGCGCCGAAGCAAGCACGGGCCGGCATACATCGGGATGTGCATGTACTGCCACGAGCCACACCAGTCGGGCGAGGAGAAGCTCCTTACCAACGCGGTGCCGGACCTGTGCTATGAATGCCACCGCCAGTCCAAGTTCTCTGGCAAGAACGTCCATCCACCGGTACAGACCGGACAGTGCATGGAGTGCCACGAGGCGCATTCCTCCGACTACAGGAGCGTACTCAAGAGCCAGCACATTGAACTCTGCACCCAGTGCCACCCGGGCGTCCTCAAGGAGCCCCACGCAGGTATTGCCTCCGGGCACAAGTTCACGAGCAAGAAAGGCGACCCCAGGAGGAGGGGCAAGCCCTTTACATGCTCGAGCTGCCATAACCCGCACAGTTCTCAGTCGCCGAAGCTCTATCGCTACAAGGCGAAGACAAATTACGAACTCTGCGACTACTGCCACAAGAAGGGCCAGTGACCATGCCAGTGACCCCAGGGGTTTCCTGATCAGGTTTCACAGGTGCATGGCCTGGCTATTGCAGCGGTTTCCGGCTTTTTGCTATATTATTCCAACTGCGGTTAATTGATACCTTGCGCTGGAGTGTCCAACAAGGTTTTTAAGGGGGATGCAATGAGAAGGACAT
The DNA here is from genome assembly GCA_030638335.1 of Nitrospirota bacterium. Classification (GTDB taxonomy): domain Bacteria; phylum Nitrospirota; class Thermodesulfovibrionia; order Thermodesulfovibrionales; family JdFR-86; genus DAOWET01. Next base: position 12,751 of record DAOWET010000277.1, on the reverse strand, counting down.
TATTTTCTATTTTATTGATTTTGATGACGGCCGTTATTGTTCCCGTCGCTGTTGCGGAGGAAGCCCCGGACTGCGCGATGTGTCACCCGGGCAAGGCTGAGGCGGAAAATATCCACCCTGCTGTGCATATGGGATGCGCCTCCTGCCATGCTTCGGTGGATGCCTCGAACATGCCTCACGATTTCGGCGGGAGCCCCAAGGGCCTTGCGGCCGAGATCCCCGATCTCTGTTTCAACTGCCACGACGCGGGGATGTTCTCGGGCAAGGAGGCCGTGCACATGCCCGTAATGGGAGGCATGTGCACCAGCTGCCACGACCCGCACGGCTCGGCAGAGGTAAAGCTCCTGAAGGCCCCGAAGCCCGAGGTCTGTTATGAGTGCCACGACAAGACCAATTTCTATGGCCCGACTGTCCATGTGCCAGTAGGGCTTGGGACATGCGAGAACTGCCATGAGCCTCACCAGTCAGAAAATGCAAAGCTGTTAAAGAGCGATATAAGCACCATATGTTTCAACTGCCATGACGACGCCGGGTTTGAAGGCACAAGCGTGCACGCCCCCGTAGCCGCGGGACAGTGCACCGAGTGCCACCTCCCCCATGCGGCCCAGAACGTCTCCCTGCTGCTGCGCAAGGGGAACCTCCTTTGCAGGAAGTGCCACTCTGAGGTGGAGAAGTCGCCTCATGCGGTCATGGGTTTCTCGGCCGGAGGGCATCCCCTCAGGGGCAGGAGAGATCCCAACCGCTCCGGAAAGGTGTTCGGGTGCCTGAGCTGCCACTTGCCGCATGCATCGGATTCCCCCGGCCTTTTCAGGTACGAGGCGGAATCCATGTTCGAGCTCTGCGCCCACTGCCACGATTTCTAACGGGGCGTGGACTATGACCAAGGTGTGCGCATGCTGGCGTAACACCCAAGGGCATACACGCAGGCGAGCCTGCTGTAAGACAGGATTAATATATTGATCGAGAGGGAAAATGCCTGAGCTTTCAGACAGGGTGAAGAACCTGCAGCCTTACCCATTTGTCGTTATTGAACAGAAGAAGAGAGAGGCCCTCGCTAAGGGTGTTGACCTGATAGACCTGAGCATCGGGGACCCGGACCTGGCGACACCTGAGTTCATAGTGGAGTCCCTCAGGAAGGCCGCCGGCATTCCTGACAACCACCACTACCCCTCAAGCGCGGGAATGATGAGCTTCCGGGAGGCTGTTGCGCGCTGGTATGACCGCCGAAGCTCCATAAAGCTCGACCCCGCAAGCGAGGTGGTCTCCCTTATCGGCTCGAAGGAGGCGGTGGGCCACATGCCGCTTGCCTATATCAACCCCGGCGACGTGGTGCTGGTTCCCTCGCCCGGCTACCCCGTATACGAGATCGGGACCATGTTCGCGGGCGGGGCTTGCCACTTCATGCCCCTTACGGCTGGAAACGGGTTCCTGCCGGATCTGGACGCCATCCCCGCTGATGTATGCAAGCGGGCCAGGCTCATGTGGCTCAACTACCCCAACAACCCCACCGCGGCCCTTGCCCCAAGGGAGTTCTTTGAAAAGGCCATCGGGTTCGCAAAAGAGCACGACATCATAATAGTCCACGACGCCGCCTACTCGGAGATGTACTTTGACGGCAACAAGCCCCTTAGCTTCCTGGAGGTGGACGGAGCGCGCGAGGTGGGCATAGAGATGCACTCGCTGTCCAAGACCTATAACATGACCGGCTGGCGAATAGGCTACGCCGTGGGCAACAGCGATATCATCGCGGGGCTTGCGAAGATCAAGAGCAACCTGGACTCCGGTGTCTTCCAGGCCGTTCAGGAGGCAGCGATAACCGCCCTGGACTCTGACGAGTCAGTGCTTGATGGGATCAGGAAGACCTACCAGGCAAGGCGCGACGCCATGTACGACGGGCTCCACGGAGCGGGCTTTGAGGTCAACAGGCCCGGGGCCACCTTCTACCTCTGGATGAAAGTACCCGGGGGGCAGAGCTCGGCCGGCTACGCCGCCGTGGTGCTGGAAAAGGCCGGTGTGCTTGCCACTCCCGGAAGCGGCTTTGGCGGGCCCGGAGAGGGCTATATCCGATTTGCCCTTACGGATGGAGTCGAGCGCATTAAAGAGGCCGTAGAACGCATTAAAGCCATCTAGGTCCCGGAGATTGACCACTGTCTACCTTGGCATCGGCTCAAACCTTGGCAACAGGGAGAAAAACTGTGCCCGCGCCATCTCTCTCCTTGAAAATTCCGGCATCAGGGTGCAAAAACGTTCTGAACTCATGGAGACCGAGCCCTGGGGGGTGGAGGACCAGCCAAAGTTCATCAACATGGCAGTAAGGGCAGAGACCGGGCTTGAACCCCTTGAGCTTCTTTCGGTCATAAAGAACATCGAGCAGGAGATGGGCCGCAACCTCCAGAAGAACATCCCCCGTTGGGGCCCAAGGGTGATCGACATAGACATCCTGCTCTATGGCGACCTTGTGCTTGACCTGCCGGAGTTGAAGATTCCCCATCCCCTGATGCATGAGAGGGCCTTCGTTCTTGAGCCCCTTGCCGAGATCGCCCCTGATGTACTGCATCCGGTGCTGGGGACTGAGATCTCAGAAATTCTCCGTAATCTGAATGAGTTATAATGTACGCATGACGAGATCACCTGCCATAGGACTGCTTCTTCTTGCGCTCATGTTTACAGCGCCTGCGGCTGACGCCGCAAGCGGAGGCAGCACTGTAAAGGGCATGAGTGCCGAGGGCTCCTGCGCGGTGGTGGGCATGAGTGCCGAGGCGTGCTCTTTTCTTGCCCTCAGGCGGGCCCGCTCAGCAGCCATCGAACAGGCCGCGGGCGTAAGGGTATCGTCTGCCACGGTGATAACCAACATGCGTATGTCGGTGGACTTTATCAAGACCTATGCGCAGGGCTATATAGTGAACGAGAAGGTGCAGTGGCTGCCTGGCGGCTGGTTCCAGCGCGAGAACGCCGCCCCCATCCCGGAGTACAGGGTGCGCATTGAGGCGGATGTTTACATTCCCGGCCTCAAGGTAAAGCCCATCGGGCTTTCGGCCTCCCTGAACCACAACAACTTCCGCGCGGGCGAGGAGGCGAAGGTCCATGTTAGGGTGGGCCGGGACGCAAGGCTTGCCATATTCAATATCACGGCCGACGACAAGGTGGTCATGCTCTTCCCCAACCGCTACGTAACCAACAACCTTATAAAGGGTGGCAGCGATTTTGTCTTCCCTGGCGAGGGCGCGGGCATCGCGCTTACCCTTTCCACCCTGCCAGGGCATGAGCGGGACGCGGAGGCCGTGTTCGTGGCGGCCCTGGACCCGCAGGCGGGGGCAAAGCTCAACGCGCTCTTTAAACCCTTTGAGACCATGAGCCTGAGTGGTTTCTTCAGTAAATATTCCCAGATAGCAGACTATGCCGAGGATACTATTTTGGCCTACGAAGTAGTAAATAAGAAGTAAGAAATAAGACGACCTTCGAAACCGGATATGCAGCATCTACTTCGTCATAAGCCGCTCGTAATATAGGGATATGACTTAACCTTCATAAGGTTCTTCCTTGTATCTACTACATCCCAGACCCGTATGCCTCCGTCAGACAAGCAAACTTTCGCTGCTAAGGCAGAACAAGAGAAGATAAAGGATTGGAAATAATTCCATTGACTTATCCCGAATTTGTGAGAAACAAAGCAATGCTGGAGTTATGGAAAAGAAGATAAGGTCAAAGATTTATTATCTTAGGAGAAGCCTTAATTCTTCTTTACGAACTCGCCGAAGTTCTTTAGCACCTGAAGCCCAAGGGCCTGGCTCTTTTCAGGGTGGAACTGCGTGGCGAACACATTGTCCTTCCATATCATTGAAGTGAACTCCACCCCGTAGTCCGTGGTGGTGGCGACTATGGACTCGTCCTCGGGCGCGACATAATATGAGTGCACGAAGTAGAAGTAGCTGTTCTCTGGTACACCTTCAAGAATTGGGGGGCGGTTCTTTATGTTTATGCTGTTCCATCCCATGTGGGGGACCTTGAGTTCGTTCTCTGGGAAGCGAGGCACATTTCCTTTAAAAACGTCGAGCCCCTTAGTGTGGCCGAACTCGCCGGACTCGGTGAAAAGCAGCTGGAGCCCAAGGCAGATGCCAAGGAAGGGTTTTCCCTTTTTGATATTCTCCACAATGGGGCCTGCCAGCTCGAACTTTTCAAGATTGCTCATGCAGTCCCGAAACGCTCCCACGCCGGGCAGCACAATGCCCTCTGCATCTTCGAGGGCCTGGGCCTTATCCACTATGCGAGCGTCAACGCCCACGTGGGCAAAGCCCTTCTCCACGCTCCTTAAGTTTCCCATCCCATAGTCAATAACTGCTATCATGGCCCCATATTCTAACACAGCGCACGCAGAACTCACGAGCCGCGCTTTTGCCGGGCTTCCGCACCCTGTGTTAATATGAAAAAGCATGCTATTCATACTGCTTAGACAGTCTTTCACCAACCAGATGAAGGCCATGTTTCTCATGTTCCTCTCAGTTGCCATGGGCACGGCGGTCTCCGCCTCCCTTGTGGCCATCTCACTTGACGTGCAGGGCAAAGTCTCGCGCGAACTCCGCTCCTTTGGCGCGAACATCACCATAGAGCCGAAGGTGGAGGGGCTTGCGGGGCTTGCCGGACAGAGGAGGTTCCTCTCCGAGGAGGACATCCCCAAGGCAAAGACCATCTTCTGGCGGCATAACATTATCGGGCTTACGCCCTTTCTGGAGCTTGAGGCCCTTCTGGAGGTGGCGCACTCAGGCGCCACTTCAAAGCGGAAGGTCATGGGAGCGTGGTTTGACCACAGCATCATGCTGCCGGGGGAGTCCGAGCCCTTTGACGCGGGTGTGTCCTCGGTCATGCCCTGGTGGGAGGTGAGCGGGAGCGCCCCCGGTGAGGGCGAAGCCCTCGTTGGGGTCTCGCTGGCCCAGGAGCTTGGCATAAAGTCGGGCGATACGGTGAGGCTTATGGGAAGAGATTTAAGGGTGTCCGGAACTCTATCCACCGGAGGGGCCGAAGACGGGCTTTTAGTTCTCAACCTCAACGAGCTACAGAGCCTCTCCGGAAACGAGGGTGCGCTTACGCGAGTAATGGTCTCGGCCCTTACGACCCCCATGGACGAGTTTGCCTACAAGGACCCCGATACCATGAGCAAGGTGGAGTACGAGAAGTGGTACTGCACCGGTTACGTGACCTCCATCGCCAAACAGCTTGAGGAGGTCTTTGGAGGCTCTCGTGTAAAACCCATCTGGCGGGTGGCGGAGACCGAAGGACGGGTGCTTGAGAGGCTCACGGTGCTTGTATACCTGCTCACACTTGCCGCGCTCGTGGCGGCAGCGCTTGGCATGTCCACCACCCTTGCGGCCTCGGTCCTGAGGCGGCTTGACGAGATCGCGCTCATGAAGGCGGTGGGCGCGGACCGTATGGGCATAAGCATTATATTCCTTGCAGAGACGTTTATCATAGGCCTTGCGGGGGGACTGGTGGGATACCTGATCTCCCTTGCGGCCGCACACTATATAGGTGTCGAGGTCTTCGGGAGCGCGCTTGATCAAAAGGGTATTTTGTTGCCCGCCTCCATATTAAGCGCCCTTGGCATATCTTCACTTGCGGCCTGGCTGCCAATAAGGCGCGCCCTGATGGTTAAGCCCGCTGTTGTGCTCAAGGAGGTACATTAGGTGGTCAGCAGGCGGCAGTGGTTCATGAGGTTCCTGCTTCGCTCTCTCACACAGCGTGTGGGCAGGGTCGCGGTGGCCACCTTTTCAGTGACCATAGCCGTGGCCATAGTAGTCAGCGCGCTTGGGCTTTCGCGCGGCATAAGGGACAAGCTCGGCCACGAGCTCAAGGCCTATGGGGCAAACATCATAGTCACCTCTCCGGCAGGGCTTGACCAGAGGGAGGCCGAGGAAGCCCTCTCCACCATGCCGGGAGTTGACGAGTTCACCTTCCAGCTATACGGCTCCGTAATGGCTGGATCTGCTGGATCTGCTGTATCTGCTGTATCTGAAGTCGCGGCCATTGAGCTTATAGGGATGGACATTGATGAATCAAAGGGCTGGAAGCTCGCGGGAAGGCTCCCTCTAAAAGGGGCTGGCGAGGCCCTTGTGGGAAGTGATGTCCAGGCGGCGCTGAACCTTGAGCTGGGCGGGGCCCTTGAGCTTGAAGGCGAGAAGTTTTCCCTGGTTGGTTTTGTGGAGCGTGGAGGGCCGGAGGACGGGGCTGTCATGCTCTGGCTGCCCGATGCGCAGGTGCTGCTTGAAAGGCCCGGGACAGTAAGCGCCGCTTTGGTGCGCGCTGAGCCCGGAGGCCTGGAGGAAGTGGTGGGGGGCATAAGGCGCGCGCTCTCAGTGGCGGAGGTAAAGACACTGAGGCAGGTGGCCAGGGCTGAGGAGATATTCCTTGGGAAGATAGAGCTCCTTATGGGGCTTGTGAGCATAGTGGTGCTGCTTGCGGCAAGCATCAGTCTCTCAAGCACCATGAGCGCCACGGTGCTTGAGCGCCTGAAGGAGATAGGCCTGATGAAGGCCATCGGCGGCACCAGGCGCGGCATAGGGGTGTTCTTTGTCTCCGAGGGGACGGCAATAGGAGTCATGGGAGGCGTGGCCGGGTACCTGCTGGGAGTACTTGCCGCGATGGCCGTATCAAAGGGGGCCTTTGGCTCCATCATAATCGTGCCCGCGGTGCTGCTGCCCCTTGGCGTGGCCCTTGGCGTGGTAATATCGGTTGTCGCCTCGCTTGTGCCTTTACTGGGGGCATTGAGGTGCAAACCGTCCGTCATACTGAGGGGTGAATGACAGCATTTATTGAGATAAAGGACGTGCTGAAGGAATACGGCACAGCCACTGCATTAAGGGGTGTTTCCTTTGCTGTGGAGCGCGGCCAGTGGTGCGCCGTGGTGGGGGCCTCGGGCTCCGGGAAGTCCACGATGCTCAATATCATCGGGGGCCTTGACAGTCCCTCAAGCGGGTGCGTGTCCATGGACGGCGTTGACCTCTGCGCCCTGGGGGAGGACCCCATGGCCCGCTTCAGGCGCGAGAACGTGGGCTACGTGTTCCAGCAGTCACACCTGGTGCCCTACCTCACAAGCGTGGAGAACGTGATGCTCGCGCAGTACTTCCACAGCCTGACGGACGAAGATGAGGCGCGCGAGGCCCTGGCGCGCGTGGGCATGGACCACCGGCTGGGGCACAGGCCCTCGCAGCTAAGCGGTGGGGAGCAGCAGAGGGTCTGCATCGCCCGCGCCCTCATCAACAGCCCCAAGGTGCTGCTTGCGGACGAGCCCACCGGGAACCTGGACAGGGAGAACACCACGCTGATACTGGGACTCCTGAAGCGCCTGCACACAGAGGAGCACTTCACAATAATCATGGTGACCCACGACGCGTATGTGGCAGGGTGGGCCGGGCGCGTTGTCACCATGGAAGACGGCCTGATAGTAAAGGATGAACCCTCTGATCGCTGAGGCGGCCATAATCGGCTGCAAGGAGGGCCTCAAGCTTGCCCTCGTGTGGTATGTGTGCAGGAGCTTCTTCGACGCATACGGCAGACCGGGGCTCATGCGCTTTTTTTATTTCGGGGTGGCTGTGGCCTCCGGCCTGTTCGTGCTGAGCTTCTTCATGCCCCATGACATGGCCGCGCGCGACACGGTGGCCAGGCTCACGGGCTATGTGTTCTTCCTGTTCTTCATGGCAGCCGTTGCCCTCATGTATAACAGGCCCGGCAAGGCCCTGTCCGGGGTGTCCGGGCTTGAGCCTCTGGCCGTACTTTTCGCCACAGCGCTGTATTTTTCCCCTGACATTGTTGGCGCCTCGCTTTTTGTGCGGGAACTGGCCGTATTGTCCGGGCAGGTCGCTGGCATCTATTTCTCAGGCGCATTTGCCTTTGTCTTCTTGATCGCTTTTTTTGTATTGTTGCTTGCAAAAAGGCCCTTAAAGGGAGTCCGGAGGTTTTTGGGGCTGGCGGAGTTATTCGTATTTCTGGCCCTTTTGAAATTCCTTGGCAGCGGGACTAAAGGATTTGGCGAGATATCGCTTGTGTCTTCAGTACAGCAGGGCCTTGTGAAGTTCGTGCATGACGCAGCGCACCAGAGCCTTCTGTTCCTCATGGTCCCGGACCACCCCCTGCTGGTTACGACCACATGGAACTTCATAGGGTTCTTCTTCAGCGGCCCCTTTACAGCGTTTCTGGCACTGCTGATACTGGCGGGCCCGATGCTCGGCTACCTTTACGTGACACTGACAGGGGACATCCCGATACCAGAGGGCATGGACTCAGGGGCCGAGCGCAGGATGTATCGCGCAGAGAAAAGGGCCTTCCGCAGGAGGCGCTCCGTAATGGCAGGGGCCTTCGCGCTTCTTGTATTTATCTCGTGGTATTCGGTGGGAGGAGGGCGCGCAGGCGCCACGCTTGAGCTTCCTGAGCCGCGTCCTATTGTTCCGGAGGCCGGGGTGGTGTCCATGGATCTGAGCGGCCCTGGGTTTGACCTCATGGACGGGAGGCTTTACAAGTTCTCGGTGAATCTTGAGGGCGAGACGGTGGTGCTGCTTGTCATCAGAAGGCCCGACGGTAAGCTTGCGGTGACCATTGACGCCTGCGAGATATGCCCGCCCGATGAGGGGTACGGCAGGAGTGCCGAATACGTGGTCTGCGTCTACTGCATGACGCCCATACCGATCGAGACCCTTGGCATGCCCGGAGGGTGCAACCCCATACCCCTGGAGGCGGAGATAACCGATTCGAGCGTGCTGGTACTGATGGAAGAGATAGCGGCCAAGTGGCGATTTGTCACCTCGAGCAAGAGCAAGGAGGGGATCAGATGAGCGCTCGCAGGGCCAGGAAGGCCATGGAAACGCTCTTTTCCGGGCGCGTCATGTTCTGGCTTATCTGGTGCTGGGTGCTTTTGTATGTGACCCTGGCCGTATGGGGGGAGGAGGCCTTCGCGTCCTTTGTCCACGCGCACTCAAGATATCCCCTTGTGTTTATCATCTCCTGCTTCTCGATCCTGGTCTTTGCCGGCAATCTTGCGCGCTATGTCCTCAGGGGTTTTAGAACCCGGGGGATGCTCATCATCCCCTGGCTTATACTTCCCGCGGGCGTTCTGATATTTCTCGCCGGCTTTGTTGCCATGGCCGGGTACGGGAAGTCCAAGCTCATGGTGCTCCAGGAGGGACAGGAGTTCAGGCTGCCCGCAAGCAGCCAGCCATATGTCGTGGAGAGCCTGGATGTGGATGTATTAGATACCTACTTTGAGGCTGACCAGGGTTTTGGCATCCTGAGGTCTGAGCCGAATGTGATGCTTGCAAGGGGGGGTGTGCGCCACAGGGTTGGGGCCTTCCCTCCCGCGAGTTTCGACGGAGTATACTCCAATATCCTGGATTTCGGCATAGCGCCCGGTATGGTGCTCCTTGAGCGTGGCAGGATCGTCCTCAGGGGAAACTCGAACATGCGGATCCTTCCACCTGGCACACAGGACTTCTTTGAGATAGAGGGCCTGCCCTACCGCATCTACTTGCGCATTGCTCCGGATAGGATAGTGGAGCGGGCAGGGGAGAAGATAAAGCTGTACGACCTGGCCTCGCCAAAGTATTTCGTCAGGGTGGAGCATGGCGATGAGACGGTCTTTGACGGCACCAGCGACCAGGAGATATTGTTCAAGGAGTACCAGTTGAGGTTTGAGCCATATGTGTACTGGGTCTGGCTTGAGTTCAAGAAAGGCATCGGCATCCCGCTTGTATGGGCCGGTTCCGCGCTCATCGCGCTGGGCCTTCCCATCACTCTATTACTTATGGCCGGGCGCGCCATAAAGCACGTGCATTTACATGCAGGCGACTGATCATGAGATTAATATCTTTTAACAACATTAATAAGGAACAGCTATAAAACATGGCAAATAATATCTGGCATCCATATTCCAGGTTATCCGTACTGAATCAAACGCCGCCTCCCATTATTGAAAGAGGAAGCGGGATATACCTGTACGACAGATCAGGCAAGCGATATATGGATGCCATATCTTCGTGGTGGTGTGCGCTCCTGGGCCATAGCCATCCCAGGCTGATCTCTGCGATAGTAGAGCAGACGGAGAAGTTGCAGCACAGCATACTGGGGAACCTGAGCAATTATCCCGCAGAGAAACTCTCAAGGCTTTTGGCCGAAAAAATGCCTGACCGTGATGTGCATGTCATGTTCGCAAGCGATGGGGCAAGCGCGGTTGAGGCTTCTCTAAAGGCAGCCATGCAGTATTACACCAATAGAGGCTTGCAAGGAAAGGACTCATTCTTCAGCCTGAAGGGCGACTATCATGGAGATACGCTTGGAGCCGTATCGGTTGGATTTGTCCCGGGCTTCCATGAACCGTTTAAATCATTCACCTCAGGCAAATGCTTTACTGTTGAATTGCCGGATTACAATGACAAAGGGTTTGCGCCTACGTGGGAAATACTGGAGAAAAACTCAGAGCGTATCTGTGCGGCAATAGTTGAGCCATTATGCCAGGGGGCCTCAGGCATGAGAATGTATCCGCCTGAGTACCTTCGGGATTTGTCAGAGGCGTGTAAGGAGCTGGACATACTCTTGATCGTGGATGAAATTGCCATGGGCTTTGGCCGTACCGGTAGTTACTGGGCTTTTGAGCAGGCAGAAATAGTTCCTGACATTGTTTGCGTGGGAAAGGCGCTCACAGGCGGGTACCTGCCGCTTAGCGCCATGATATGCAGAGACAGCATATACCAGACCTTCAGCGATCTTGGGGAGCGCGACAATACTTTTTATCATGGACACACATTTGCCGGAAATCCCATAGCATGCGCAAGTGCTGTAGAGGCCATGGCTGTTTATGATGAGATGGATGTTGCAGAGGTTTCAGCGGGTATCGGTTCTCAGATGAAAGAACACCTTTTACCTTTAAAGGAAAAACAGAGCGTGCTTGATGCAAGGTTCCTGGGTTCCATTGCCGCCATAGAGCTCAAGGACCCGGACGCAGTCAATAATATATATAAAGACCTTCTATCAAAGGGATACCTTGTGAGGCCATTGGGGAATGTAATATACCTGATGCCTCCGCTGATCATTGAAGACACCGAGCTATCGGACCTGTGTAAAGACCTTTCTCTTTCTGTAATTAATAAGATCTAAGAGATCAGTTTCACTGTTCGGCTTTTAACGCTTCAATTTCCTCAGTAATATAAGATATATAAGTTTTGTTGTTGTTTTTTGCTTGCATTACCTTGCGAAGGCTTTCAAGCCTATCTATGGTTACTCCTTCCTTGTCCATTTCCAGGACAAGTACAAGTTCCTCAGGAAACTGTTCTGTAGAAGGAATAGGCAGGCTTCCACCTGCCGGCTTTATAGAGGCAATAATGCTTAGTGCCAATGAATCATTGCCCATTCCTTCAAGGCCATCTATCCCCACATTGATGGTGTTGCTATAAAGTTTGAAATCAACATCAGCAAATGTGAGACTGTTTGCTATATGGTAGTTGTTCTTCATGAATCCTGTGAGGTTTGGTGTTTGTAGTTCATAGCTTTTCATATTATTGTCATCAGACATGGATTTTAAAACAATATTTGAGGTAAGTGATATATTGCATGGCAGGTTCCAGAAGCTGAAATCATCTGGTTTTGCATAATATACATTACGAATCAAATTATAATAGGAATGATTGTAATCCTTAATGCATAAAGTATATAGAAATGACCTGTCAACTTTATCCTTAGCATTGCTCACATTGAAAGTTACCCATCTTTCTTCTGTTATATAACTAAACATTACGGACCTTAATTTATGATCATTAAAAAGAACACTGACATTACTAATATATTCTCCTTCAAAAGGGAGATTCATTTGTAGGCCCATAAGCTCTATTGGGATGCCTTCGGCTGGTGGGGCAGCAAGGACAAATTGTTCAGGGATACTATCCATATACTCTCTGTTTTCTTCGGTAACGAACATTTTGACACTTGAATAGTAAACGAAGTAATTCGCCCCGAACCAGAGTACGACAAACGCTACACACATGATAATTAGTATTGTTTTCAGTTTTGGTTTCTTCATGTTATATATTCTATTACATCTGGCAGGAGAAATTATTTGAAACGCTTGTTTCTTGGGGCGGGTGCTTAGGGGATGTTACTTATTAATTGGAAGTCTTTTCTTTTGTTAATCTTGCCCCTGTGCCTCTAGCTCGGCGATGTAGCCCAGCATCTCGTCCATAGTCGTAGACTTCACGGCCTTGAGCCTGAGCTTCTTTACGTTCCTTAGCCCCTTTGTGTACCAGATGAAGAGCTTGCGATAGATATAAGGCGCGCGCTCCTCTCCATAGTGCTCAACCATGAGCGCAAGGTGCTCGCGCATCACTTTTATGACCTCGCTTAATGAGGGCCGCGCAGGCACAGTGCCTGTTTTTAATAGCTCTATTGTCTCCCTGAATATCCACGGATTCCCCATGGCCCCCCTTGCCATGGCAACCCCATCGCATCCGGTCTCCACAAGCATGCGCTTAGCGTGCTCGGCCGAGAAAACGTCCCCGCTGCCTATCACAGGTATACCCACCGATTCCTTGACCTTCCCGATTATCCCGTAATCCACAAATCCGCTGTACTGCTGAGCCCGTGTGCGTCCATGTATAAAGAGCGCGCTTGCCCCGGCTTCTTCTATGGCGCGCGCCGCCTCAACAGCGTTCATATCGTCTGCGTTCCAGCCTGAGCGAATCTTGCACGTTACCGGGATGTCAGCGCACTTGACCAGTGTCTT
>DAOWET010000068.1 GCA_030638335.1 Nitrospirota bacterium | reverse complement strand
TCGAAGGCCATCTGCGCATAGAGGCCAAGGTCGAGGGCGGCAAGGTCGTTGACGCCTGGGCCTCCTCCACCGCCTTCAGGGGCATCGAGACCATACTCAAGGGTAGAGACCCCAGGGATGCATGGGCCTTTACCCAGCGCATATGAGGCGTCTGAACTACGGTTCACGCCACCAGCTCCGTGCGAGCTGTCGAAAGCGCTTTAAACATAACGATCCCTGACAACGCGAGGATCATCAGGAACCTCATCACAGGAATACAGTTCGTGCAGGACCACGTGATACACTTCTATCACCTGCACGCGCTGGACTGGGTAAACATCGTGAGCGCGCTGAGCGCCAGCCCCAAAGGCACGGCCAAGCTTGCCCATGACGTTGGCAAAGCATACGCTATCGGCGGCCCGTGGCCAAACAACTCCGAAGACTACTTCGCCGGCGTCAAGGCGAAGCTCAAGGAGTTCGTGGACCGCGGACAGCTCGGCCCCTTTGCAAACGGCTACTGGGGCCACAAGGCTTACAAGCTTCCCGCTGAGGCCAACCTCATGGCGGTTGCCCACTACCTTGAGGCACTTGAGTGGCAGAAGGACGTCATCCGCATGCACGCCACCCTGGGCGCAAAGAACCCGCACCTGCAGACCTATGTGGTGGGCGGCGTGTCAGTGCCGGTGGACGGCAACAGCCAGAACGCCCTCAACACCGGAAGCGTGGCCTTCTTCCTGGAGCTTGCCAGGAAGGCGCAGAAGTTCGTTGAGCAGGTCTACCTGCCCGACCTCATCGCCGTGGCCAGCTTCTACAAGGAATGGGCCGGTATCGGCGCGGGCGTAATGAACTACCTGGCGTGCGGCGAGTTCCCGCTTGACGGCACCCCGAACACGAACAACTACTACCTGCCCTCGGGCGTCATCAAGGCAAGCGACCTGAGCAAGGGCGTGTTCAAGGTATATCCCTTTGACCCCACGGACAAGGCAAAGCTCGTAAACGAGCATATCGCCCGCTCGTGGTACAAGGGCGCAAAGAGCAAGCACCCCTACGACGGGGAGACCAACCCCAACTACACCGGGCCAAAGGAAGGCTACAAGAACCTGGACACGGACAAGCAGTACACATGGATCAAGGCACCCCGCTACGAGGGCCTGGCCATGGAGGTCGGCCCGCTGTCGAGGATGCTGGTCGCCTACCTCTCGGGACACGCAGAGGTCAAGGCCACTGTGGACTACGTGCTGGAGAAGCTCGGAATCAAGGTGACCGATCTCCTGTCCACACTTGGGCGCACGGGCGCACGCTGCGTGGAGACCGTTGTCGTGGCACAGAAGCTCCCGTCCATGATCAGGGAGCTTGCCGACAACATCAAGAAGAACGACACCGCCATCTGCGCAAACGAGATGTGGGACCCGAGCTCATGGCCGCCAGAGGCCCAGGGCGTTGGCTGGCACGAGGCCCCTCGCGGCGCTCTCAGCCACTGGATAAACATCAAGGACCAGAAGATCGCCAACTACCAGTGCGTAGTGCCTTCCACATGGAACGCATCTCCGCGCGACGAGCACGGCAACCCCGGTCCTTACGAGCAGGCCCTTATCGGAACACCGGTGGCCAACATAGAGGAGCCGCTTGAGATCCTCAGGACCATCCACTCATTCGACCCGTGCATGGCATGCGCGGTGCACGTGGTGGATGCCGATGGCAAACCGGTAACGAAGATAAAGATCGTGTAAAGGAGGCTGGAAATGGCTAATCCAAGGATATGGCAATATGTATGGGAATTCCCCGTGCGGCTTACACACTGGGTGAACTTCCTGTGCATTACAGCCTTTATCACCACAGGTCTTTACATTGGCAACCCGTACATGCACGCCAACGTCTCCACCGCCTACACCATGGGCTGGATGCGCTTCATCCACCTGGTGGCGGCCTATGCCTTTGTATGCAGCCTGGCCATCAGGACCTACTGGGCCTTCATGGGCAACAAGTACGCAAGCTGGAGGGTCCTGTTTCCGTTCTTCTCCGCCCAGCGGAGAAAGGACCTCGTGGACGCGTTGAAGTTCTACGCGTTTATGAGCAAGAAGCCCCCCTATTCCGTCGGGCACACCGCTATGGCAGGCTTCGTGTACGGGGCGATATTGCTGGTCTTCCTGTCCCAGATCGGCACGGGTTTCGCGCTGCTGAGCCTGTCTAGCCCCGGAGTCATCAAGACCTTCATGGGAGGATGGCTGCTTGGAGTTCTGGATCTTCAAACCATCAGGCTCTGGCACCACTTTATGACATACGTCATCGTGGCCTTCGTGTTCGTGCACCTGTATATCGGATGGTGGCTGGACACGGTTGAGCACAACGGGCTTATGGGCAGCATCTTCGGCGGCTCCAAGTTCATCACGGGCAAGGAATGGGAGTAGCCTGACGCGCAGACGATAGCACCAGGGGGCCAGGGCCTTGTTTGAATAAGGGCCTGGCCCCTTTTTTCTCCAACCCCCTGCCGAATGAATCTGGATTGGGGCACAGGCGGCGGGTTATAATCAATGGCGCGCATGATGCAGAATGAAAGGGACTCGCATAACATGAAGACCGCGGTCATAGGCATAGGCAACCTGCTCTACCAGGACGAGGGCGTCGGCGTGCATGTGGTGAACAACATGATGGCGCGCTATGGGTTCCCCCCAGAGTGCACGATCATCGACGGCGGCACAAAGGGCCTTGAGCTCCTTCCCATGATCGAGGAGCAGGACGCGATAATCATGGTTGACGCGGTGGACTTCGGAGAGAAGCCGGGCTTTATAAAGGTCATAGAGGACCAGGACATGAAAGCATACCTTGATCTCAAGTTCTCTGTGCACCAGATAGGCATACCCGACATGCTCTTTGCGATGGAGTTCAAGGGCATAAAGCCTCCGAAGATCTGTCTCGTGGGCATACAGCCCCCGCCCGAGGAGTTCGAGATGGAGCCAAAGCTCACTCCCTTGATAGCGGGCAAGCTTGACGAGCTGATAAAGTTAACCGTGGAGCGCCTGAGGAAATGGGGCGTTCATGTGGAAACCAGAAAACCCGAGGACTACTCGGAGCTGCCACCGGAGTATAGACATGTGTCTGGCGATCCCATCGAAAATAATTGAGCTTGACGATATAATGGCCACCGTTGAGGTAGGCGGGGCAAGAAAGAGCATAAGCCTCCAGCTCATGCCCGAAGACGTTGGCATGGGGGACTATGTGCTCGTGCATGCCGGGTACGCCATCCAGAAGGTGGACGAGGAGGCCGCGCTTGAGGCCCACAGGCTGCTTCGGGAGATAGCCCTTCAGATGGAAGCCGAAGGGGCGCTCCACGACCCATTTGATGACGAAGGGTACGTCATTCCTCCCTCCATGCCTCCAATTTAGACGGCCTTCGGGCGCGCGAACTTTCGTTTTTGAAAAACTCAAGGCAACAACTTCTTAAGGGGAAAGTCCAGAAAGATAATCAAGCCCGCCCCTACATCAGGCGGGCTTGAGAAGGTTCGAGTCCCCCAGCCACAAAGCAGGGAATTAAGTCCTTCACCTACTAGTCAACAGTTAAAGTAATTTGAAAATCTGGGGATTTCTCATAGAAGTCTGCATGAAGGATTGCTTTCTGAAAGAGACAAGTCCCTGTCAATGACCCTGCGTATATTAATCTCGCACAGAGCCACAGGCAGAGGGCGGTTAAGGTGTCGAATTAATGTATAATACAAACCGCTAGATGCAATCAACTAATTAGATCATAATGCAAGGAGAAACCTATGAAGAAGTTACTTTTCATTGCTTTCATTATCCTTATGCCGACTTTCGTGAATGCTCAAGATGATTGTGTAAAAATTTCTGGCACTTGGAGCACAAAACCACAAATATATACCCGTGCGTATAGAGAAGTTATCAAACAGAATAATTGCGAATCTATTTCAATAGAAAGCTATGTTAGTGAAGGAACTCTTGTTGAAACGAAGCAAATCACAATGAACGGGGAGTGGATTTGTGAAATCGGAACACCTGACAAACGGCATTGCTACAAAGGCGAATGGGTTGGAGCAGATAATATATTTATTACGGAAGCAACTTTCCAAGAAGGCTGTTTAACCATCACAGAGACCACTCTTGATGATATTAATACTCTACGAAGTAGTCATCCCAGAGCATCTTGTGCTGTAGACTTGGGTGATTTTGGAAAAGGTTGGAGCAAGGTATGGCGAGTGGAGAACGCAAAGTAGAATAATGCAATGCTCACCCAGCTAGACAACTCACCAGACACCGCACCTTTGATTTCAAGACAAAAGCGGACCGAAACCTGACCAAATAAAGACCGCCCTGCCCTGGCTTTTCATTATTTTTCCTTAACTGGAAATCCGTTTGCCTTGAATCTTTGAGCAATCAATTAAGATGGTTTATGTAACTTATTAAAATTATTGAATTACTCTTGAAATTTAGAATGATTTTCTAATAAAATAGAGTATGACCTCAGTGATTCTTGCAGGAGGGGAGAACAACAGGTATCCCACCCCAAAGGCCTTTATCGAGGTGGACGGCGTTCCTATTATCAGCCGGACCCTGGACATTCTGAGGAAGGCAGCAGGGCCTGATGTTGTAATAAGCACCAATGAGCCTGATCTCTACTCGCACCTGGGTGTTCCGCTAATAGGAGATACTGTCAAGGGTGCGGGACCCATGGGAGGCATAGTCTCGGTCCTTGAGGCCACAGGGGCCAGTGAGCTTTTCGTGGCAGCCTGCGACATGCCTTTTATAAAGGCAGAAGTAGTACAATATATATTAGATAACAGGGACAAGGGGGGAAAATTGGCCACTGTCGCGATGATGGACGGAAGGCCGCATCCCCTTCTTGCCGTATACACTAGCAGCCTCCTTGGGGGGATGAGAGAGCGCCTTGCCACAGGCAGGCGTTCGCTTACCGGGATGATCCAGGACATGGGGGCAAAGATGCTTAAGGAAGAGGAACTGCGGAGGATAGACCCGGAGGGCTTATCGTTCGCGAACGTAAACACCCCCGAAGACTATGAAAAAATAATAGCGCGGGCCTCAGAGACCGGCGCATAAGAAGGAGGAAGTAATGATCGGAGGATTGGGCACACCGGAACTGATAATCATATTCATGATCATAATGGTACTTTTCGGCGCATCCAGGCTGCCTGAGATCGGCGGCGGCATCGGCAAGGCCATCAAGAACTTCAAGAAGGCAACAAGCGAGCCTGACGAGATAGACGTGACTCCCAAGAAGGATGCGGCAGACACTGAGGCAAAAAAGGAGGAGTCCGACAAGGAGGCCGGTGCTTAGGGGACTGACCGCCCGTATCGACCTGAAGGCTGCCATGGGCAATCTGGAGCGCATTGCCAGGGCAGCCGGGGGACGTCCGGTGATAGCCGTTGTAAAGGCTGACGCATACGGCCATGGCGCGGTGGAGTTATCCCGGGCCTTTATCCAGGGGGGAGCACATACCCTTGCCGTGGCATTCGTCTCCGAGGCAAGAGAGCTTCGCGAAAGCGGTATCACGGCCCCCATACTTGTGCTTTTCGACCGTTCGGAGATTCCCGCTTTTTTCGACCTTGGCCTCACGCCTGTCATACATGACATGAAAACCGCGCGCGAGTTCTCCGAAGAGGCCGCGCGCAGGGGCCGCGACCTCCCCGTCCACGTGAAAATAGACACCGGGATGGGCCGCATGGGCCTTGAGCGCCCGGCGGACGTATCAGACCTTATAAAACTTCCGGGCATTGAATGCGTTGCACTCATGAGCCACCTGTCGGACGCGGACCTGGCAGACCCCTTGTGCAGCATCAGGCAGGTGGAAAAACTGAACAGTGCGGCGGCTGACCTTTTCCCAAAAAGCATCACCCTGCACATGGCAAACAGCGCGGCCGTGTTCTCCTGCCCGGAGGCGCATATGGACGCAGTGCGCCCGGGCATAGCCCTCTACGGGACAAGCCCCTTTGATGACGCCAATGATAAACATCCGGGCACAAGCGAACTTGAGCCCGTGATGAGCGTCTCCGCAAAGGTGCTCACCGTAAGGCGCGTCCAGAAGGGCAACACCATAAGCTACGGAAGGACCTTCACCGCTGAAAGGGACACGCTTGCCGCAGTGCTTGCAATGGGGTACGCTGACGGCTACAACCGCGCCCTCTCAGGACAGGCGCATGTGCTTTTGCGCGGACAGAGGGCCCGGATAGCCGGCAGGGTATGCATGGACCTGACCGTGGCTGACGTGACTGACATTGAGGGCGTAAGCGAAGGCGACGAGGCGGTGCTGCTTGGCCGGCAGGGCACTGAGAAGATCACCTCGCATGAACTGGCAAAAATGGCTGGCACGATACCTTACGAGATACTTACGTCACTGGGCGCAAGGGCAAGGCGGGTGTTCAATTGACCAGAATGATAGCCGCCCTGGGGCGCCTGATAATCGGGTTCACCCTTGAGCTTGGCAAGGTTCTCATCATGCTTTCCGACACTCTCAGGAAGATGGCGACCCCTCCATTTGAGTTCTCAAGCTCGATAAAGCAGATGCAGGAGGTGGGTGTGCGCTCCCTGCCCGTTGTGCTGGTGACAGGGCTTTTTTCCGGCATGGTCCTGGCGCTGCAGTCCTATACAGGTTTCAAGCGCTTTGGAGCGGAGACCCTTGTTGGAACAGTGGTTGGGCTCTCGATAACCCGCGAGATGGGCCCGGTGCTCACAGGGCTGATCGTTGCCGGACGCGCCGGGGCCGCCATGGCGGCGGAGCTTGGCACCATGCGCGTGACCGAGCAGATAGACGCGCTTGAGACACTGGCCACAAACCCGATCAAGCACCTTATCGTGCCGCGGTTTGTCGCAGGGCTGATAATGCTGCCGGCCCTCACGGTGGTGGCGGACATCATTGGCATCTTCGGCGGCTATCTGATTACCGTGGGGATGTTCGGGGCAAGCCCCACGCTTTACTGGCGGCAGACATGGGACTTTCTGACCCTGGACGACATTTACAACGGCCTGGTAAAGGCATGTTTCTTCGGCGCAAGCATAGCCCTCTTGAGCTGCTACAAGGGTTTTTACTCCGAGGGCGGTGCAGAGGGCGTTGGAAAGGCCACCACAGGCGCGGTGGTGCTCTCCTTCATGACAATACTCATATCCGACTACTTCCTGTCGGCATGGCTTTTCTGAGATGATAGAATCGGTCAACCTGCATAAGGCTTTCGGTGACAAAAAGGTCCTGCAAGGGTTCGACCTTGAGATTCATAAGGGCGAGAGCATGGTCATCATAGGCGGAAGCGGAACCGGAAAGAGTGTGTTCCTGAAGCACATACTCAGGCTGCTTGAGCCTGACAAGGGCAAGATGTACATAGACGGCACCGACATCTCCTCCCTTAACGAGGCAGGGCTGTACAAAATGCGCAGGCGCTTCGGCATGCTCTTTCAGGGCGCGGCCCTCTTTGATTCGCTGAACGTCTGGCGTAATGTTGGATTTCAGCACCTGCAGGAGAGAAAGCTCAAGGAACCGGAGGTCAGGGAGCTGGCTGAGGAGAAGCTCAGGCTTGTGGGTATGGTGAACGTGGGCGACCTCATGCCCTCGGAGCTCTCGGGCGGGATGAAGAAACGGGTCGGGCTTGCAAGGGCCATAGCATATAATGCCGAGGTCATACTTTACGATGAACCGACAACGGGCCTGGACCCCATAATGGCCGATGCCATCAACGACCTCATAGTGGAGATGAGCGAGAAACTTTCGGTCACTTCTGTTACAATTACCCACGATATGCAAAGCGCATACAAGATAGCCGACAGGATAGCCATGTTATACCAGGGAAAGATCATCGAGACCGGCACGCCCGAGGAGATCAGGAACACTGACAACCCCTTTGTCAGGCAGTTCGTGAGCGGCAGTGCGCACGGCCCCATCCAGCTGGAGGGCATTGAACGATGATACCCTCCCGACCTGAACTTTCGGTGGGCATATTCGCCCTTGGCGTGATAACCATACTGTCCATGATGACCTTCCGCGTGGGCGAATTCAGCATCGGCAAGAAGGCCGGCTACGTCGTGATCGCGCGCTTCCACAATACCGCGGGCCTGAGCGCAAAGACCAAGATCAAGATCGCGGGCGTGAACGCGGGCGTGGTGGAGGGCATCTCCCTGGTGGAAGGTGCCGCCTTCGTCAAGATCCGGCTGAAAGAGAATGTCAGGATCTACTCGGACGCGGTGGCAGTCATAAGGAGCACCGGGCTGCTCGGGGACAAGTACATAGAGATAAGCATCGGCATGGAGGAACCCTTCCTTGAAGACGGCAGCGAGATAGTCAATGTCGTCGAGGTGGCCGAGGTGGACGACCTGATAAAGAACCTCACGGACATCTCGTTCACGCTATCGAAAATGATGATCACGCTCGAAAAAAGAGGAGCGGACGACAACCTCTCCAACATTCTCTCCAACGTTGAGGACATAACCAAGGAGATGCGCATAGCCATCGCAGGGGACAAGAAGAACCTGAGGAACATACTCACCCGCATCGAATCCATAATGGCCAACATAGACAGGACCGTGCAGGCAAGTTCAGGGCCACTGACCAACACGATAAAGAACGCGGAGGCCGCCTCCGAGAAGGCCCCGGAGCTGATGGATGAGCTCTACCTGGCGGTCACGAGGCTCAACGACCTGCTTGAGCAGACAAGCCCGTCCATCGTCTCCATCGCCAACAACACCGACCTTACCATGAGCGAGTTCCAGCAGATAGCAAGAAAGGTCAACGAGGGCGAAGGCACCATCGGCAAGCTCATAAACGACGAGGAACTCTACGAGAAGATCTCGAACGCAGCCGGCGGGCTCTCAAACACCCTTGGCAGGGCTGATAAATTCCGGACCTACGTGAACTTCAGGGGCGATTACCTGAGCAGCGTCAAGGACGGCAAGGGCCAGTTCACCCTTGAGCTTGCGCCCAGAGATGACAAGTACTACATACTCGGCATCGTCACCGACCCCATAGGCACTGTCTCCACAACGGAGACCACTGAAAATGGCATAACCACCACGACCGAGGAAGTTGACTATGACTTCGAGTTCATCCTCCAGTTCGCAAGGAGGTACAAGGACACCACCCTCCGCATAGGTTTCATAGAGAGCACCTTCGGTGTTGGCGCGGACCAGTATCTGCTGAACGACCGGGTGAGGTTCAGCGCGGACGCCTGGGACTTTGGCGAGGACGAGTACCTGTCTGTAAACCCGCATGTGCGGCTCGCCCTGGACCTCTTTGTCACCCGCAACATATTCCTCTCGGGCGGCTATGACAACGTTTTCAATTCCGGGTACAACGGATACTTCGTCGGCGCCGGCATGAGGTTCGAGGACGAGGACCTCAAGTACCTACTGGGCTCAATGCCCTCGCTGCCCGGCAACTAATATTGCATGAAGGTCGTGTGAAAATTTGTAAAACATTTTTTACGCTAAGTTAGTATTCCCGCACTTAAAAACCTTTCACTCTCCCGCCGTCTGTCCATAAGGCCATAGAGCCACAGGGCCTTTGGGGTGCCTATGGCACTCAAACATGTTTCACCACATACGCTCTGGCATTAGACACGCAACGTATACCAGTTAAATGGGTCCCGTGGCCCCGGGGTCTGGAAAGAGGTTAAAGCATGCATGAAACGGCCTTTCTTATAAGAGAATAATGGGCATTGAATCAATTGGACACACTCGCAAACAATTAAGCAGCCGCCCTAAAGCCCTCCCAAACAGACCTCCCAGAATGTAATTAAAAGCTTGCCATCTATGTTTAAATGAGGCTGCATGGGACTGGAGGGTTGCGGAACAGTTGCAATATATCGCGGAAGACATTCATATTGTATTGACAACTATTCCAGTACTACCTATAATGTTTTATTGCTTGTAGGCCTCGTAAGCCGTGGGTTAGTGCATCATTTGTCCAAACCTTTTACCTTTTAAATGGAGGGAAGAGATGAAGAGGACTCTATCTATCATTTGCGCCCTGCTGCTCGTGCTCGCGGTAGGCGCGCCGGGCACGGCAAAGGCTGCGACGTTCAACGTAACAACAGCAGCGGACACGGACTGCTCGGACTTCGATTGCGATTTCCAGAGCGCGCTCTATAATGCAGCGGTCAACGGCGAGGACGACACGATCAACGTTGGTGCTGGGGATTATGAGCTTTCATCAACGCTTACCTACGTCGCCAACAGCGTTGCGCCTGAGGAGGTCTTCGCCCTGGTCATTAACGGCCCGGGCGCGGACTCGGCCATCCTCAACGGCCTTGACAGCGTGCAGGTAATGTTAATCAATACGGCCGATCTCACAAACGACATAAACAGCCATATCACTGTACAAGGCATCGCGTTCAGGAACGGCTCGTCAGCCTTAAGCGGAGCCGGCCTTTATATAAGAACCGTAAGTGCAAACATCACCATAGAAGGCGCCGAATTCCTGGAGAACGCTTCCGCTTACCGCGGCGGCGGAGCTTATGCCTTTTCATCAAACTTCGGTAATATCGCGATAACGAACAGTACGTTCAGCGGGAATGACTCGTCCGACCACGGCGGCGGGGCTTTTGCATATTCAGTAAGCGCGACGGCCACGATCTCGAACTGCACCTTCAGCATCAACAACGCCACTTCCCAGGGCGGCGGGGCTTATGCAGAGTCCTACTACGCGACGGCCACGATCTCGAACAGCACCTTCAGCGGGAATACCGCTTCCCAATACGGCGGCGGGGCTTATACCGAATCCAACACCGGGACGGCCACGATCTCGAACAGCACCTTCACCGGGAATAACGGCCCCAACGGCGGCGGGGCTTTTGCATTTTCATCAAGCACCGGGAATCTCGTGATAACGGACAGCACCTTCAGCATCAACAACACCACAGGAAGCGGCGGCGGGGCTTATACCCAATCCCTCTCCGGGACGGTCGCGATAACGAACAGCACGTTCACCGAAAATACCGGAGTCACCGGCGGCGGGGCTTATATCTGGTCCGGCGTATTGGTCGCGATCACGAACAGCGCGTTCAGCGACAATACCGCCACTTCCTTCGGGGGCGGGGCTTATGCCAGATCCTCCGTATCGGTCGCTATCACGAACAGCGCGTTTAGCGGGAATACTTCTTCATCCAACGGGGGCGGGGCTTACGCCCGTTCAGACCCCGGCATATCGGTCGCGATATTGAACAGCGCGTTCAGCGGGAATACTGCTTCAACCAACGGCGGCGGGGCTTATGCCTATTCACCAAACGGAACGGTCGCGATATTGAACAGCGCGTTCAGCAATAATACCGCCACTAATGCCCACGGGGGCGGGGCTTATGCCAGGTCAGCAGACACCTGGGTAAAGTTCAATGGCAATGTCTTTAAGGGCAATGGCTCGCCCTCCGGCGACGGCGGCGGGGCTTATGCCTACGCAGAGGCTGGAGACACATACCTCTCAAACAACACCTTAAGCGGCAACACCTCGAACTCGGAAGGGGGAGGCGCATACGTATATATCCAAAACGCTGACAATGCCTACTTCTACAACAACATCATAAAAGGCAACACAGCCTTGGCCGCGATCTCGAACGGCTCGGACATATACCTGGACGATCTCGCGGGCTCTACAACCACCTTGGACAACAACAACTACGCAATACTCAATGCCCTCGGAAACGGCACGGTGAACATCTTGAACTCCGTGAACCTTGACCCCAGGTTCGTGGACACTTCAGATGCTGACTCCGCAAACTGGGACCTGCACATTAAGGCCAGCTCTCCAATGATAGACGCGGGGGATGACAGCC
>DAOWET010000253.1 GCA_030638335.1 Nitrospirota bacterium | reverse complement strand
TTAAGTATGTGTATCAGTTGTAGTTATAAAGTTGTAGTTATAAAGTTGTAGTTATAAAGTTGTAGTTATAAAGTTGTAGTTATAAAGTTGTAGTTATAAAGAGGAAAGTTCGCTTGTCTGACGGAGGAATTCGATCGATAAAAATATAATAGTCGATCGGTCGAACCTTAGAATCATTATCCGACCGGGCACGAGACTTTCGCCTCTGAGCATTACTCCTTTAAAAAACTTTGCCTGTAGTATTGTTTTGCCAAGAAGGAAAATACTCCCGCCTGACGGAGGAATACGGGTCTGGGATGTAGTAGCTACAAGGAAGAAGTCGCGAAGTCGTAGCATCGCTACTTCGAGCGGTTCATGACGCAGTAGATGCCTTGCATCCAGCCCCGAATTACGTCTCTTGCTGATGCTTCCATCGGCGGTGTATCCATAGCCACTGCTCGGGGTGCTTCCTGATAAAGTCCTCCACACAGGCGGATATGCATTTTGTGTCCTCAACCTCGTCCCCGGTGATCTCCACCTCCGGCATTGCGTATGTGGTGAAGGAGCCATCCGGCTTGCGAAAGTTGAAGATAGGCACTACTGCCGCCCCCGTGCGTTTTGCAAGTATAGCCGGCATGCGTGTGGTCCATGCCGGAGCCCCCAGGAAATCTATACGCACACCCTCGGTCTGTGTGGCCTGGTCCACGGCCACGCCTATGGTGTCGCCTGCCTTCAGGGCCTTCAATAATGCCCTGAGCGCTCCCTGCTTGTAAATGACGCGGGAGCCGAACCTCTCCCTGGTTCGCACTATCAGGGAGTTCATGAAAGGGTTTCTCTGCTTGCGCACAACTCCATAAAAATCATTATCTAAAATGGAGGACAGGGAGAACATAAGTTCCCAGTTGCCGCAGTGCCCGCCAACGATGATGACTCCCTTGCCCTTTGCCTCTGCCCGCCTGTAATTCTCCATGCCCTCCAGGCTGACACTGGCTATGATCTTGCGGGCCAGCCCGAAGAGCAGCTTGTTGAGTTCCGTGATGCTTCGGCCCATGTGCCTGAAGTTCAGCCTCACGAGCTCCTCGGCGGTCATGTCCACGGAGATGGCCCCGTGCTCCATGGCCCCGATGATATTGGCCAGCGCCACCTTCCTGCGAGATTTCCAGAAACGGTGGAACAGCATGCCCATGGCCTCCCCCGCCATCGCCGAAACCTTGTTTGGCAGGAGTGCCAGCGGCATGCATACGATAAGAAAGACAACAAACTCGATGAGGCTCCTTATGTATTTAACGAAACGCTTCACTCGTCGTTATTCTTCTCAGAGGAATTATTGTTCTCCTCAGGCTTGTCGTTCTTCCTGGGCCTCAGCGCCTCTGTTATGGCCTCAAAGCGCTTCATGACCATATGGTTTATGGAGCCTTCCGGGAACTCGCCATTTTCGTCAAGCTCTCCAGCTGTCACGCCCGTTAGTATCTCAAGACCCTCCTCCATGCGGTCGATGGCGTGCACCGAGAACTTGCCCTCCCGCACCGCGTCCACCACCTCGCTCTTGAGCATCAGGTGCCTGAGGTTTCTTCTTGGGATGATGACCCCGTGATTGCCGTCAAGGCCGCGCACCTTGCACAGGTCAAAAAATCCCTCTATCTTCTCGTTCACCCCGCCGATGGGCTGCACGTCCCCGTTCTGGTCCATGGAACCGGTGACAGCCATGTCCTGCCTCAGGGGCACACCGCTTATGCTTGAGATCAGGGCGTAGAGTTCGGCGCACGTGGCGCTGTCTCCCTCCACCATGTCGTAGAGCTGCTCAAAGGTTATGGACGCGGAGACGGCTATGGGCTTAAGCTGCCCGTAACGGCTGCCGAGGTAGTTGCTTATTATGAGTATGGCCTTCTCGTGGATCTTGCCGCTCATCTTTGTTTCGCGCTCGATGTTAACCACTCCGGCCTTGCCCGTAAAGGCCGAGGCAGTGATCCTGGAGGGCTTGCCAAAGCTGTAGTCGCCCATGCTGAGCACCGCAAGGCCGTTTACCTGACCCACGCGCTTGCCCTCCGTCTCCACGATGATCGTGTCCTCCTGCATCATCTCGCGCATGCGGTCCTCGATGCGGCTGTTGCGGTAGGTGCGCTCGGCTATTGCCCGCTCCACGTGTTCGCCCCTGACAAGGTCTGCGTCCTGCCTGCCTGCCCAGTAGTGGGCCTCCCTCAAAAGGTCGGCCACCACGGAGAACTTTGAGGAGAGCTTTTCCTGGTGGTCTGCAAGGCGCGAGCCGTACTCTATCACCCTTGAGACCCCGGAGCTGTGGAAGTGCTTTAAGCCCTCTTCGTCGCATTTGGCGGATACGAACTCCGCGTACCTGCGCATGGTGCTCTCGTTGCGGTCCATCCGGCTCTCGAAATCAGCCTTGACCTTGAACAGCTCCCTGTATTCCTCGTCCAGGTTGTAAAGGAGATAATAGATGTGCGGGTTGCCCACCAGGATCACCTTAACGTCCAGGGGTATGGGCTCTGCCTTGAGCGTGGCGGATGTGACCATCTTGTACTGCTCCCACATGTCCTCTATCTTCACCTCACGCTGCCTGATGGCCCGCTTCAAGGACTCGTATGAGAAGAGGTTCCTGAGCAGGTCCAGCGCGTCCACCACGAGGTAGCCGCCGTTTGCCCTGTGCAGCGCCCCTCCCTTTATCTGCGAGAAGTCCGTGACAGCCACGCCGTACTGGAACGTGTGCTCTATGCGGCCGAAGATGTTGTAGTAGGTGGGGTTGCTCTCGTACACGCATGGCGCGCCCTCGGTATCCCCGTTGTTGACAAGGACGTTGACCTCGTAGCGGGTGAAAGAGGGCTCGGCCTTCTGCATGCGCATGAAAGGAAGGGGGCTTGCCTGTTGCTCATCCGGGCTCTTGAAGTCGTCCAGGTTGGCAAGTATGTCCTCCAGCACGTCGTCCATGTACTTGCCGAGCTTTTCGTTGGAGGGGAAGCTGGCCTTGATCTCCTCTATGTAATGGGCCACGGGCGAGAGTGCCGCATCGCGCTCCAGATCATCAACACTGTCCTTTACCTTCTTCTCAAGCTTCCTGACCGCCCTGACCACGTCATCAAGTTTTTCCTGCAGGGCCTTGCCCAGCTTCTCGATGCGCCCCCTGTGCTCGTCGTCCAGTTTCTCGAACTCGTCCTCGGTCAGGGGCTCTCCCGATGGCACCACGGGAACGACCACGAGGCCGGAGACATTCTTGCGGATGGCAAAACCATTGTCCTTTGACTCCTCTTCAAGGTCACCGAGCATCGCCTTCTGTTCTTTCTGGAAATCGTCGAATATGGCACTCCGGCTCTTCTCGTATTCCTTGGCCTCGAATACCCTGGGCATCTCGACCCGAAGGGCCTTGACCATCTCGTGCATGTCCTTCTGGAACTTCACGGACTGGCCCGGGGGAAGCGACAGTGCCAGCGGCAGGTCGGGCTCCTTGAAGTTGAATACGTAGCACCAGTCGTCCGGCACAGGGCGGTCTTTGGCAAGGTCTCCCACCTGCTGCATGATGGAGGTCATCTTGCCCGTACCGCTCTCGCCGAGTATGTAGATGTTGAAGCCCTTGCTGTCGAGGCTCAGGCCGAACTCTATGGCGCTCATCGCGCGCTCCTGCCCGATGGTGCCGGGCACGGGCGTGACCTTGTCAGTACAGTCAAAACCAAGTTCCGCCGGGTCGCATCGCTTGCACAATTGCTCTGGCGAAAGTTTGTCAGCCATGTGTTGCCTCCTTTATATATGTACGGAACAGGTAATTATATCCACTTCCAATATTATCACACAAGTAAGGCCTGCATACTACAAGAATATATATAATTGGAACCCATAATCCCTATTCCACAGAGCGCGGGAAGTGCTGTCTCCTTTCTGAAGCTCTAAAAAACAAAAAACTCTCTTCTAAGAAAAGGAGTTTTTATGAACAGTTAATAAATTAATCGGGATGTGTCCCTGATTATTGACAATATTCAAAACAAATGAAGAAATAAATAGGGGCACACCCCGTTTTTTCTTGCTAAACCTTATAACACTTCAAACCAGCGCAGGCTGTAATCTGGTCAAAGTCGCTGTCTTTATGAAGGAGTATCAGGTCGTTTTCCATGCATATGGCCGCGATGATACAGTCAACGGTCTTCCTTACAGTCTTGCCCTTTTTTCTACACTCTCTGTATATCCGGGAGGCAGATAGATAAGTCTCAGTGCCTTTGGGTTTGTATAAAGGAAACTCAAGGAGGTAATCTTTTAAGACATTATAATCCTTATCCTGCTTGATGCCCTGGAGAATTTCGGTAAGGATTATCTCTGTTATAGCCACATCCTCCTCATCTTCTATGAGCCTGTGGAGGGTTTTACGCTGGGAAGAATCAGCGCCATTTAGAAAGTCTATCCAGACGCTGGTATCCACAAGGATCACGCTCTGCTTTTCCTCGCATCATCAAGGTCGCCCGTCCACTCAACCTTACCCTCAAGCTCAAGAAGTTTCTTCCTCTTTATCTTACTTACCAGTTCCTTAAGAGCATAATTCACAAGCTCCTTTTTAGTCTTCTTATGGGTGAGCTTCATTGCCTCGTCCACCAGCTTTTCGTCCAGCTCAATATTTGTCCTTAACATAAAAATAGCCCTCCCTTCACTTTATACACAAAATATAGCACATTTATGTGTATAAGGCAAGATGCAAAATTTGGCTTAATCGGAACATACGCTCATGCAAAAAAAGATTAAGACCTTGGATGGCTTTTCTTGAAAACTTCCTGAGCCCTGCCTATGCTTACCTTTGTGTAGATCTGTGTGGTGGATATGTCTGAATGCCCGAGCATCTTCTGCAATGAACGCAGGTCAGCCCCTCCCTCCAGCATGTGGGTGGCAAAGGAATGCCTCAGGGTATGCGGCGAAAGCTCCACTCCCACAGCCCTGCCGTATGCCTTCAGGGTCTGCCAGAACCTCTGGCGCGTCATGGGCTTTCCGCGCGTGGTCAAAAACAGGTACTCGGAGCTGCCGCCCTTCAGAAGCCTGGGCCTCAGGCCGTCCATGTAACTACGCACGCTATCAAGGGCGCCCTCGTGGGCGGGCACTATGCGCTCCTTGTCGCCCTTGCCCACAACCCGTAGATACCCGGCCTCGAAATTCAGGTCCGAGACCCTCAGGGACACCAGTTCGCTTACCCTCAGGCCGCTTGAGTACAGGAGTTCAACCATGGCCATGTCCCTCAGCGCAAGCTTGCCGCCCTCGGCCCTCAGCAGTTCCTTCATCTTACCCATGCTCAAGGCCTTTGGGATCGTCCCCCATTTCTTTGGAGAAGTAACGTTCTCCGTGGGGTCGTCCTGGCGCATGCCCTCCCTGAGGGAGTATATGGCAAGCCCCCGTATGGAGGACAGCGCCCTGCAGCTGCTGGAGGAGGATGCCCCCTCATCCCGCAAGTACTCAAGGAACGCTATCACGTCGTCTTTTGTGAATGTGGAGAGGGTCTGCCCTCTTTCTTCCAGAAAACGCGCGAACTTGCCAAGGTCCGAGCTGTAGGATTCCACCGTGTTTGCGGCAAGCCCCTTCTCAACGGCAAGATATGCCCCGTATGCCTTTAGAAGGCTCATTGCAGGTGCTCCATGATCCCGGTGGAATCCCTCAACATGCTGTAGGTCTCGCGGGCTATGTGCCAGAGGTTCACCGTATCCTCGCGGTTATATCTCACAAGAAGGTCTAGGGCCTCTGCGTTTCCCCGTTTTGCCCTGTTCCACAACAGCACTGCCCCGTAGCCGTCCATTCCATCGAGGTCCTCCCCGCGCGCTATGCCAAAGCGGCCCTCAATGCGCTTGAGCCCTCCCCTTATGCCGAGCTTTCTCAGTCCAAAGCAGAGGTCGAAATGCGGCGCGTCAAGGCTGAACCCTGGAAGAGCCCTTTCCATAAAGGGGATGTCAAACACGGAACCGTAGAAGGTCACAAGGCACTTGCAGCCCGACAGGGCATCGGAAAGGGCTTTGGCGCTCAGGTCCCTGCCGCGCACAAAGGAGGTGTACTGGCTTCCGTCATAAAGGCCCACCACGGTTATATAGCCGCCCGCGCCTGCCGGAAGCCCGTTGGTCTCGATGTCCAGGCATACCGCGTCCTCAGAGAAACGGTCAAAGAGCCTCCAGTGGTCCGAGCGCGCAAGGGTCTCGCTGAAATATGATGCGTCACCCTCGTCAAGCCTGTCCGTGGCCTCCACAAGTTTCTCATCGTAGATGGACTTGCTTCCGGGGGAGATGCCTGCCGGTGCCTCGGAGGAGAGAAAGTCCTCCCAGGTAAGCACGCCCTCCTGCCACAGGCGGCTCTCACGGGAAGACCCTATCCCGTTCAATATGGAAAAGGTATGCCTGATCATCACACATATTATACCTGTGCAAATGCGGACACACAAATATTTACTGTTTCAGGATCTTTTAATCAGAGAAATTACTGATGAGTTCGCGCGCCCGGAGAGCATCCGCCGAGGCCACCGACAACCTTATCTCACCCATGCGGCCCACATTGACAGGGTATGGCCCCACCTTGAGGGAGACCTCCCTTGTGGCTATACCACCGCTTTCAAGCAGGTCTCTGACGATCTCAGCCTCCACAGCGTCGTATGTGACGAGCACCTCCTCCCACTCATCCCGGGGGCGGTCAGAACCCGACAGGACGCGCTCGAAAACATCCGTAGTGGAAAAACCCTCATCAAAGGGCAGGCTCCTGGTGTCAGGCACCAGATCGGAGCCCACTATCTCTTCAGTCGGCCAGTCCCCGCCCTTTACGAGCACATCGGGCTGCAGGAATTTTATCAATTCATATGGGGTGTCCTCGATGAATATACAAACAAAATCCACGCTCTCCAAAG
Organism: Nitrospirota bacterium; assembly: GCA_030638335.1. Lineage (GTDB taxonomy): Bacteria > Nitrospirota > Thermodesulfovibrionia > Thermodesulfovibrionales > JdFR-86 > DAOWET01. Next base: position 4,012 of record DAOWET010000253.1, on the reverse strand, counting down.
CGACAAGCACCTCGGCCCTCGCACTCTGGCTATTGACCGGCCTTCCGGGCTTCAAGCGCGAGACAGAGGCGTCGGAGTTCAGCCCCACCACCAGCACATCCCCGAGCGCCCTGGCCCGCCTGAGATATCGAACGTGGCCGGGGTGGATGATATCAAAGCAGCCGTTTGTGAATACGACCTTCTTGCCCTCGGCACAGGCCTTCTCCAGTACGTCCTTGAGCTCTTCCCGGCCGATGGCTCCCTCAGCCACTTTTTGCCTTCAGTTTTGCAATCCTTTTCTCTATCATCACTTTTGCCTTCTCAAGTATGGCCCTGTCGCCTTTGTAGGTAAGCTCCCCTCCGGCGCTCTCTATAGGGAACCACGCGGCCTCGTCCACCTCTTCGTCGTGGTCAGCCATGTCTCCCCTTATGAACTCCATGAGGTAGAACTTCACTGTCTTCCGGCATTTCTGGTTCTCGCTCCTGATGTTATACCAGTAATGCGACTCGCCCACTTCCCCGATTATCCTGGCATGGATGCCGGTCTCCTCCCTCACTTCCCTGAGAGCCGACTTGCCTGTCTTCTCCTTGCCGTCTACAAGCCCCTTTGGCAGGGTCCAGACATCTCCATCCCTGACCGAGATAAGGGCCACCTCGATACCTGCCCCCCCACGGCGAAACACCACGCCACCTGCTGAGAAACGGTGAACAATGCTTGCGGGTTTCATATCAGGGGAGCCCCTGGCCCGTAAATATTCTCACGAGGTCGTTGTAGGTCACAAATACCATCAGCGTAAGCAGTACCGCAAGCCCCACCTTCTGGGCGGCAAGCTGGACATTCTCGCTCACGGGCTTGCGCCTTACGGCCTCAAGACCCATAAAGAGTATGACCCCTCCATCAAGGATGGGGATGGGGAACAGGTTGAATATGCCGAGGCTGATGCTGATAAGGGCCATCATGTCGAAAAATGCCATTGCCCCCTGGCTTGCCCTCTTTTGAGCCATCTGCACTATCATCACAGGGCCGCCCATGGTGTCAGCGGGTATGGTCCTCTGTATGAGCTTCTTAAGGGCGGTGAATGTGAGAGAGGTTATCATCTGGCAGCGCTCCAGGCTCTTGCCCATGGCGCTCAACGGGCCATAGCGCACGTTCACGGTCGTACCCGCGCTTGCCACACCGAGCCTGCCCATCTCCTCTTCTTCGCCAAAGATGCTCTTGCCCATTACGGCGGCCGGGGCTATGGTCTTCTCTATCTCGCTTTCGCCCCGCCGGATCACAAAGAGCATCTCCCTGCCGGGGTTGGCCTTGATAATGGTCGTCATCTCGAACCAGTCAGGGGTCGCCTGCCCGTCGATGCTCACTATGACGTCTCCCTCCAGAAGGCCCGCGCTGGCGGCAGGGGTGTCCACCGCAATATTGCCCAGCTCTGCCGTAAGGGTTGGGAACCCGGCCATGAATATGGCCCAGTACAGGAACACGGCAAAGGCTATGTTGAAAACGGGCCCCATAACTACAATGAGAAAGCGTTTACTGACGGGCTTGTGGGCGAATGATCGCTCCAACTCCTCAGGGCTCAAGGGTTTTAGCTCTTTCTTCTCATCCCCATCATCCTCCTTGCCCTCATCGCCCCCATCGCCTTCTTTTGGCTCATCCTCCTCAGGGTTCTCGCCGAGCATCTTCACGAACCCGCCAAAGGGTATGGCGGCAAGCGAGTACTCGGTCTCTCCCACGGTCTTTGACAGCAGCACCGGCCCAAAACCGATGGAGAACTTCTCCACCTTCACGTCCATGAGCTTGGCAAAGAGAAAATGCCCCAGCTCGTGAACGAAAATAAGTACGCCTAACAATACTATCGCAAGCAGAAATGTCATTTCTTCACTCTTTCCTGGTCCGGCTCCTGAGTTTTTTGTTCCGGGGCGGCAAACGCCCTGGCGCTGGAATCAGCCCACGCATGGGCCTCCCTGACCCTGTCGAGCGTGGGCTCCCACGGGCCGCCTGCCTCAATATGTCCGTCCATTGTCTTCTTTATTATCCTCGGTATGTCCATGAACCCTATGGCCCCGCTTAAGAAAGCGTTCACCGCCACCTCGTTGGCCGAGTTCAGCACTGCGGGCATCGTGCCCCCGCGCTTCAGGGCATCATAAGCATACCCAAGGCATGGGAAGCTATTGATATCGGGTTCGCTAAAGGTGAGCGACCCAACGGAGGCCAGCCGCAGGGGCTCTATAACGTCCTCCATCCTGCCGGGATAGCTCATTGCATAGGCAATGGCCCCGCGCATGTCCGGCACCGACATCTGCGCTATCACAGAGCCGTCGGAGTACTCCACCATGGAGTGCACGATGCTCTGGGGGTGCACGACCACCCCTATGCGATCCGGGCCAACGTCGAACAGATGGTGCGCCTCTATGACCTCAAGGCCCTTGTTCATCAAGGTGGCCGAGTCTATTGATATCTTCCTGCCCATTGACCAGCTTGGGTGCCTCAGTGCCTGCTCCGGCGTTATGTCCTCAAGCTCATCCACCGCGCGTCCCCTAAAAGGCCCGCCCGAGGCAGTGAGGACGATCTTCTTTATAACATTACCGCCCCTGCCCTCAAGGCACTGGAACACCGCGCTGTGCTCGCTGTCCACCGGGAGGATACCCACGCCCCTGCTCCTGGCCTCTTCCATAACAGCATCGCCGGCCACCACGAGCGTTTCCTTGTTCGCAAGGCCGATGGTCTTGCCCGCGCGCACCGCCTCGAAGGTGGGCTCAAGGCCCGCAGCCCCAACAATGGCTGACAGAACGAAATCAGCATCAGGCATGCTCGCGGCCTCCTTCAGACCGTCTACGCCCTCTACCACATGGGCTATGCCCTGCTCTCTCAGTGCCTCAGCGGTTGCCGGGTCAGCGGAAGCCGCCAACTTTGGCCTGAACCGCTCAACCTGCTCAAGCATAAGCTCTTTGTTTTTATGTCCTGTGAGGGCAAGCACACGGAATTGTCCTTCATGCGTGCTCACAACATCCAGGGCGCTCTGGCCAATGGAGCCAGTGGAACCTAAAATAACTATATTTTTCAATTGGATACCTGTCTCAAGGGAATAACCTGCATATTACTAAGATAACACACACATGGAATAAATAGAAAACACTCTGGACGAGTTAGCCAGGCTTATTTCACGCGGCTGATCAGAGATTCAAAGGTCGAAATGCGGCCGACCCTCATAAGGGGAAAAGCGCATGCCATCAAAGAGGATATGAATGTGAATACGAATACGGAGACAAGCAGCATCAAAAGGACAGGCCAGGACGGCAGGACGAAAACAGAGCCAGCCATGGAGAACAGTCCCCTGCCTGAGAGAACCAGCGCAAAAAGGCCTGCCACCAATCCGGCAGATACCCCGGCACCGGCAAGCAGGGCTGCCTCAATGAACACCGCTTTTAACACATCCCTGCCAGTGGCCCCCAGGGCCACCAGGAGCCCGAACTCCCGGCCTCGCTCAGCAAGCATCAGAGAGAAAACAGCCCCTACGAGCATCAGGCTTACGGCCCACTGGACAACGGATGCCGCCACAAGCATGCGCACCGGCATGAGCATTCGCTGGCGTACCCCGGCCACGGTTTCCAAGGCCCCGACAACATCCACGTCCTGCATCTCAAGGCTAAGCCTGAGCACCGCTCGGGCCATGTCCACACCATCTTCAAATTGTACAAGAACGGCGGAGACCGCCCCCTCCGGCACGTTAAGCTCTGCCACATCCTCGCTCTCGGAGTTCCTGACCATCTCGCCCACCGCTTCCATGGGGATAAAGACCGAACTGTCAAAATACTCAAAACCGCTCGGGTCGAGTTTTTCAGCTATGGTGAACAGCTTTCCATAGAAGGTGAGTCTGCCGCCCTTCTCGTTTATAATGCTGTGGCCCGCCACGATCTCGTCGTTTTCAATGGGCCTGCTGCCCATGGCGCCCCTGATCCAGGGCATTACAGTAAGGTCCTGATGCGGGTCAAACCCCACAAGCACTGTGTCCCCAACTGTACAGCAAGGCATCAT
>DAOWET010000247.1 GCA_030638335.1 Nitrospirota bacterium | reverse complement strand
TATTATACTGCGAAGGGTGCCACGGGCACCATTTAAGGACAAATTAATGACAACACTTTATTAGCAGACAAGGTGCCACAAGCACCCTTTAATTGGGCTGCAATAATATGAGTGCTTTAAAGGGCATTGCAGGGCCACCAGTGGCGTGACCACTGGCAATACACTGTGAATGCACTGGAGCGTTAATCTTCGAGCATGACAAGGGCGGACATGATAGCCACGGCCCATACGATGTCTGAAAGTGATATCTGGAAATCGATGGTGGAGTCGAAAAACAGGTCCACACGCGGGGGGAAATCCTCCTCATCGTCCTCAAGCCACAGCACCAGTGTCAACCGGCACCCTTGGCAGGGGATACAGGCGTATGGCTGCGTCCCCATAGCCCCCCACTATATCCGCGCCGTACTCCTCTCCCATGGCCTTGAACTCGTCCGGAGCGCTGGCAAAACGGGCCGCGATCCGGTCCAGAGGAAGCACATGCGTACCGGCTGAGAACCGGTGCCAGCCCTTTACGTCGACCGGGCGGAGGTATTTGCCTGTTGGGTCAATGTGCTTGGCGCTGGTCAGATACCAGAGCACCGAGAGCCTGAAGAAGTCCTTGAGCTTCTTAAGGAACAGGCAGCCCTCTTCCGAGGGACAGTCTATGCGCTTTTTCTCCGGTATGACAAGGAACTCGACACCGAAGGACAGGACATGGTAGGTGCCGCTTGAAGCGTCGTATCTGACCCCGGCCCTGCGGCAGACCTCCCCGGGGTGCACATGTCAAGGACATGGCCAATGGATTATACAGGATGGATATACAGGTGCGCTACTTGGCACAGGGCCCCATGAAAAGCCCTGCCCCGGAGATATTATTACCTCCGGGGCAGAAAAGATACAGTACATGAAGCCTTTTAGATATGATCTATATTATCTATGCAGCTATCGTCTTTATCAGAAGGCCCGACATCTGGAAATCTTTCTTCTCTTCCTTGCGGACCACCTTGTAGAAATCGCATGCAAGGCAGGTCTTTTCCTTCTCGGCAAATGTGCCCTGGACCCTGTCCCCACAGAACGTTCCGGCTATCACCCAGCAGGCCCTGCCCGAGTTCCTGCCCCCATGCACCCCGTTGAGCCGGGGCTCTTCATAGGCAGGACATACTCCTAATTCCACTACATTCTTACCCCCGGTCTCGCGACCGCATTCCTTGAACTCCCAGCAATTCTGTTTCATTCCTTCCCTCCCCATTTATTACACGTTCACACTGTAAAAATAATAACACAACGAAAATTAATATTTGTGAAAAAAAATACACACAATAATTATATATAATCATATATTTACAATAAGTATTATGCTAACAACTGTTAGAAACAGGCGTTCCCTCCATTGGAAGAGCCTTCTGCGGATTAATGGGTCGAATTCGGCGCGCCTATAAGCTCTATCACGGTCAGCTCCGGTGGGGAAAGCACCCTCACTGGAGGCCCCCAGGAGCCGGTGCCCCGGCTGACATGGAGCTTGCCGCCTTCGGGCAGGTCGTATGTGCCGGTTATGTATGGATAGACGACCTTCGTGGGAAGGTTGAAGGGGAATATCTGGCCGTTATGGGTATGCCCCGAAAGCTGAAGGGCCACCCTGCCTGCCAAACCTCCCTGCACAAAGGGCACGTGCTTGAGCACAATGACAGAGTCCCCATTGGGCAGGGCCTCAAGCAGCTTGACCGCATTCAACTCTTTCGAAGCCCCGGGCACTACGCGCTCACGGAAATCCAGACCCACGATGCTCAGGCCGGCAACTGGCCGGACAACCTTGTCCCTGAGCATCTGAAACCCCGCCATCCTGTGGAATTCGGTTGAGTAGTCCACACCTGCATAGTATTCGTGGTTCCCCATCACAGCGAACTTGCCAAGAGGGGCTTTTACACTCGCAAACATCAGTGCCATTTCCACAGAGTCGTGCATCAGCCCGTCAACGATGTCCCCGGTGGAGACTATAATGTCAGGGGATTCAGCCTCAATGGCCTCCATTACCTTCCGAAGCCTGCCCTCGCCTTGTGTGGGCCCAAGATGCAGGTCTGATATCTGCACGAGCTTTATCACGCTTCCGGGGGAAAGGCCCTTGAGCTTCATGCTTATTCGCTCGACCTCAAGCCCGCGTGCCTCAAATACCCCGTAGACAAAGACCACAAGGGAAACGGAAAGCACAACATAAAAGACCGTGCGCACCGGGAGCGCGGGGAGCGCGCCGCGCGTTATCAGGGATATAAGGCGATAGAGGTCCGGAAGCACCGCGACGGAGGCGAAGACGAACACATATCCGAACCAGAGCATCACAAGCATGGCAATGGGCCTTGCAGGGGCCTCCATGCCCACCCGCTCCATCACACGCACAAGGATCGGCCCAAGCACCATGCACAGCCCGAAAAGCGCAAGCCCGAGCGTGCCCTTCCACCCCAGCGCAAAGGCGGCCTTGGCCTTTGAGAGCGCATAGGCGTTCAGGCCCCCGTAGATGGCGAAATATAGAAGCAGGAAAGTTGACATGTGTATATCTTAAAACATCATGGAATTATTATGGCCCGGGCCAGGAGGAAAAGAGCCTCATGATATTGCGGCCCTCTTCCTTGAGCGTGGGCCATCGGGACAAGAGCGTCTCTGAATACATTGACACGCGTATCTCTCCGCCTGAGGCAACAAGGCTCACCGCACCGTCACGCCCTGTGACATAATGCGTGACCCAGGGCCTCTCGGCAAAGGCAATACTTGAGGCCTTAGTGAGCTTTGCAGTTGTGGCCACCACAGTGCGGGCGCCCGTGGCGTCCAGCATTACCTCAAGCGCGGGCACGTCCTGTCCGTGGTGCGGGGCCTTGAGCACATCCGCCCTGAGCCACTTTGAGGGAATGTGCCAGATGTTCACTGCCGCGTCCCCTCCAATGTCGCCGGTGAACATAAACGATGCTCCCCCGCCCGTAAGACGGAACACTAAAGAGCGGTCGTTTACCGCACGAGCCCCCTCCTCCTGTGTCTCGAAGCCCTCATATGGGTGAAGCACGAGGAGCTTGAAACCCTCGCCCTCGATCACGTCCCCGCGCTTGAAGGTCCTGCGGGTTATGCCCTCAAGCGCGCCTTGCGAAGGGTATTCCACCCATCCGCCGTCCCATACCTCGCGGACAGTGAACTCATTAATCAATCGGCGCACGCCTCCGGCATGGTCCGCGTGCGCATGGGAGAGCACCATGGCGTCAATTGTCCTTATGCCCCGCTGGCGGAGATAAGACGCCACCTCATGGCCGCTCCTTGCAGCGTCCACCACAAGCGTGACTCCCCCGCCACCTGAGGGTGACAGCTCCACCACAGCGGCGTCCGCCCGGCCCGCGTCGGGGAAGGTGACCCGCATGGTATCCGTGTCCTCCATACCAGGAGGCATGGTATTAAGTACGATCATCACACCAAGCAGCACGCTCAGCGCCGGAATAATAAGAAGCCACCGCCTGTGGCGCATCCGGAACCAGAGCGCAAACCCTCCGTAGTACAGCACAAGGACACCTGCCGGGAACGCTGGCACGTCCACCGTGGCCATGGGCACGGAGGCAAATAATTCTGCAAGCCAGACAGAGGCCCTTGATACAATAGCCACTGCCGGCCACGTGACATAGTAGCCTGTCAGGATGTAAGCCGCGGCGCCAAAGAGGGAAAAGGGCACCAGCGCCATGCTCACAAGCGGGCCTACAATAAGGTTGGCCACGGGCGAGACGAGGGAGACGTAATGGAAGTAATACGCCACGAGCGGAAACAGGCCCACAGAGGCGGCAAGCGTGATGAACACAAGCCCCCGTACATACCTCAACAGCTTCCCTGGCATCCCCTGCTCCCTTGGGTCTTCATATTCCGGAGGCCCGGCATTCCCGTGCCAGATGAACATGCCGATAAAGAGCACCGCGAGAAACGACATCTGGAAGGAAAGCCCTGAGAGGGCCTGAGGGTCAAGGACCACGATGACGGAGGCGGCAAGCCCAAGGAAGGGAAGCCACCCCCCGCGCCTTCCAAGCAGAAGCCCTGCAAGGAACATCCCGGTCATCACAAAGGCCCGCACAGAAGGCACGCGCGCCCCTGAAAGTAAAAGATAGGACAGCATGAAGGGAAAAGTTAAAAGCGCGGCTGCCTCGGAGGGCGTGACGTGCTCGGTCATGCGCTCAAGCCACCTGCGGGGAAGGCGCACGAGGGCCATGCGCAACAGGGCAAACAGCACGAGGGCGAAAAAACCGAAATGAGTGCCCGATATGCTGAACAGGTGCGCAAGCCCCGCGTCCCTGAACGCGCCCCGGATATCGCCTGCCCCGGGGAGCTTGCCCCCTGTGGTCACCGCGGCAATGAGGGCTGCCTCTTCAGGCGGAAAGATCCTTCCTATCTCCCTGTCAAGCCCTGCCCTTATGCGGTTGACCCATACCCTCGGGGTCATGACCACCAGGCCGGGTTCGCTTGCGTCTTCTAAAAAGGCAACGGGCTCCGGGGGACGGGTGCCGGGGTTCAGTTTCTTTCTGGGCGCTATGAGCCTGGCCTCCAGGCTTCTGCTCTGGCCCACCTCAAAGGCCCTGCCTGAAAGCAGATCGGTCTCCTCTATAAGACCGCGCGCGCCTTCTGTGATCCTGAAGCGCTGGGAATAACCCCCGCTTACCCTGCTCGGGGGAGAGACGAAATATCCGCTTATGGTGGAGGTGCCATAGCCAAGCTCCCCGGGCTGGGGCAGGGGCACGGGCGGGCGGATGAGCACGAGTATGGCTCCGATAATGAATATGAGCACAGGCCAGAAGCGCCTTGAGCGAAAAAGGTGGATCAGCAAAAACATGCCGGCAACAATACAGAGCCGTGGGAACCAGGGGGATATGCTCGCAAGCCCCGAGCCAAGAAGAAAGGCCAGAAAGGGGCCACTGGCCCCTTTTACACTGGAGCGAGCCACGGGCTCGTATTAACCGGAGCGCACAGCTTCCAGCGTCTCCAGAAGATGTAACGAGAGCATCTCATAATTGGAACATTCCTATTGCCCCCCGGAGTAAATAGAAGTCTCCGTGAGACCGGGTCGTCGCGACCTATTAAGTCCAGCCCGTGGCTGGCCGGTCCGTGACCGGCGTGGCTGGGGGCTTAGCCTATTTTCTGTTTGATAACCTTTGAGATGCCCGAGGCGAGCTTCTTGATCTGAGCGTCGTCCTGCCCCTCTATCATCACGCGGATAAGGGACTCAGTGCCCGAGGCGCGCACAAGCACCCGCCCGCCTTTGCCAAGGGTGTGCTCCACGTCCTTGATGGCCGCGCTTATGTCCGGGTCGGAGTTCCATCCGGTCTTTTGCTCCACCACAACGTTCTGGAGCACCTGCGGGAATATCTCTATGTCCGCGGCCAGTTCCGAGAGCTTGCGCCCGGTGCTGGCCATGAGCGCCAGTACCTGCAGGGCCGTGATCGGGCCGTCACCCGTGGTGTTGTAGTCGAACATAACGATATGGCCTGACTGCTCTCCTCCGAGGTTGTACCCGTCGCGCACCATGCGCGCGGTGACGTAACGGTCCCCCACGCGCGTGCGGATGAGCTTCAGGCCGCGCGCGCCAAGGAACCTCTCAAGCCCTATGTTGCTCATAACGGTGGAGACCACGGTGCCGCCCTTTAATGTGCCCGCCTCCTGCATCTGTACGGCAAGCATGCCCATCATGTGGTCTCCGTCGACCATGGCGCCTTTCTCGTCACAGAAGAGCGTGCGGTCGGCGTCCCCGTCGTGCGCTATGCCCACGTCAGCGCCGAACTCCTTTACAAGTTGCGCCAGCTTGTCCACATGCAGGGAGCCGCAATCGCGGTTGATGTTCGTGCCGTCGGGCTTGTCGTGCACGGTCATCACCTCGGCGCCAAGCTCCTCGAGCACCTGGGGCGTTACCTTGTACGCCGCGCCGTTTGCGCAGTCCACCACCACCTTTATGCCATCAAGCATCATGTCGCCTGGCACGGTGGACTTAACGAACTCGATGTATCTGCCAAGTGCGTCGTCAAGGCGGTGGGCCTTTCCTATCTCATCCCCGCCCGGGCGGCGGCGGAACACGCCCTGACCTGCCACCATCTCCTCTATGCGCCTCTCCATCTCGTCCGGGAGTTTTAAACCCTCGTGGGAGAATATCTTGATGCCGTTGTCGTCAAAGGGGTTGTGGGATGCGGATATGACAAAGCCCGCGTCCGCGCGAAGCACTCGCGTGAGGTAGGCTACGCCTGGAGTGGGCACCGGGCCCAGAAGGGTCACGTCCATGCCCATGGAGCATATGCCCGAGGTGAGCGCGCTCTCAATCATGTAGCCGGACTGGCGCGTGTCCTTTCCTATGAGAACCATGTTGCGGCCGTGCTCGTTCTTTAATACCCTGGCCGCGGCAAGCCCAACCTTCAGGATCGTCTCGGGAGTCATGGGATGGGCGTTTACCCTGCCCCTTATTCCATCAGTGCCAAAAAGCCTCATTCGTGGCTACTCCTTCCCTATTATCACCTTTATCATCACGCTGTCCTCGGTTATGGTCACACCCTGGCCAGCGTTTATCATCACTTCCTCGGCCACGTCCCCGATGGCGCCTGAGATGTCCACAGGCCCGGCATCAAGGCTCCTGAGCCTGTCTACAGCGCTTTTGGCACCCTTGACACCCACTGACCCCGGCACGACCTCCACACCGCGCACGGCGTAGCCGCGCATGGGAAGGCCGGTGATCACTGCCCGCACGGGCGTGTCGCGCTCCACATGCTCTTCGAGGCGGATGTTCAGCAGGGCCGGCTTAACCCTCACAAGGCGCACAGTGGCGGGGTGTTTCACGTCACGGTCGCGCACCTCGTAGGAATGCCTGCCCACACCGAGTCCGGCCATGTCCAGCACCACGCGCAGGTCATCGGGTTCGAGTACGTGCAGAAAGCGTTCGTGGCCCTTTAGCGTGAGGGTCACGGTGCGGCTGGCAGTCTCCGCAACCAGCACGCCCTCGGCAAGGTTCTCGTACTCCACCGGAGCCTCCACCGAGATCACTGTCTGGCCGATGACCACCACGGCGCTCCAGAGCATCGCGGCAAGGCCAACGCTTGCGAGCTTGAGCCACATGTTCTTCTTCAGGGAGAAGTTCATAGCTCATCTCCTCCTGCAGTGAAAATCTCCGTGATCCGGTCCCTCAAGGAGCCCATGTGCAGGTCCGTCTCCATCTCGCCGCCCAAGCTCAGGGCGATGGAGCCTGTTTCCTCGGAGACCACTATTACTACCGCGTCCGTCTCTTCCGTTACGGCCAGGGCCGCGCGGTGGCGTGTGCCAAGGGCGCGGCTGATCTCAGCCTCGAGCGCAATGGGAAGAAAGCACCCGGCAGCAACAACCCGCCCGGCTCGGATGACCACGGCACCGTCGTGTATGGGTGAGCCCGGGTGGAAGATCGAGCCCAGCAGCTCGCGCGTCACGTGCGCGTCAAGCACTGTGCCAAGCTCAACAAAATGCTCAAGCCGGGTGTTGCGCTCAAGCACTATAAGGGCCCCGATGCGCTGTGTGGCCATACCCACCGCGGCCTTGACCACCTCGTCCAGCACCTTCAGTTCCTCGGCTGAACGAAGCGGACTGAACAGGGTCTTCTCTCCCATGCGCGCAAGGGCGCTTCTTATTTCCGGCTGGAAAACTACGATCACGGCTATGACCATGTAGGCCCAGAGGCCGTTGAGCATCCACTCAAGCGTGTACAGAGGCACAAGGCGGGATACTATGGAAGCCAGAAGAAGGACAGCCAGGCCAACGAGCATCTTCGCGGCCTTGGTGCCCTTGAGTACCACGAGCAGGAGGTAGATGATGATAGAGACGATGGCGATGTCCACAAGGTCCCTGAGCCCCAGCTGGAGGAGTACTTCCTTCATACCCTTCCCTCCAGCCAGTCCAGGGGGTTGACCACAGTGAAGCCGCTGTTGCCGTCGGCGTAGGCCACGCGCGCGATGCCCGCGTTCAGGACCATGCGCTTGCACATCATGCAGGGCTCGGAGTCGCACTCGCCAGTGTCGCAGTCAGCACCCGCGACATAGATCGTGGCCCCTGTAAGCTGGCTCATGGAGGCCCGGATGATGGCGTTGGCCTCGGCATGCACGCTGTGGCAGAGCTCGTAGCGCTGTCCGTGGGGCACGCCGAGCTTTTTGCGCGTGCACTGGCCCTCCTCAAGGCAGTCGCGCATGCCGCGCGGGGCCCCGTTGTAGCCTGTGCTGACTATAATGTTGTCCTTGGTTATGACAGCGCCGTACTTTCGCCTGAGGCATGTGGCGCGAAGGGAAACGGCCTTGGCTATGTTCAGGAAATATTCGTCCCAGCCCGGACGTTCCCCCCATCGTTCGTTTATCTCCATGGAATATATATTATCATATGGGGCTAATATGAAACCCGCCAGCTAATAACCTGTAAAGCTTTAAAATCCTGAAGCATTTGTGAACGTTATTTAAGCGGGGTGGTTCCACCCCCTGCTCCCCTGGGCCATATTTTCTGCTCGCCCAGAAAACATGGAAAAAGAGGGCGGTTCCGCTTCTACATAAGATCTGTTGCCGGATGCGCGCTCTTATTATGGGAAAACAACAGGCATCATGACCCCGCCTTTCAGGTCTACCCTTATTTAGAGGTTGTCTTGTTCTCCGTTCACACAGGGGCGCGCAAAAAGGCAAGGATAGAGGCACCGACCCAGATGCCCTTCAAAGCGGAACGGGTGAAGCTCAAGGAATTTGATTTATTATAAAACCAAGGCCGCCTCTACTACAGGCGGCCTTGGTTGCGCTTGACTTTCCTTGGCAATCTTTGTTATCTTAAATATAAGCGATGTTTAAGATTAATAAGATACCAAGATCTTGGAGGTATGCCATGAGCAGCAAACTGCAAATCAAATCTACTGAACAAATCCTTGAGGTCATTCAAATAACAAGAAATGGCTTTCGAGCTGGACTGCCAATTAAAGATTCATATAATACAGCTGTACAGCAAGTTTCACAAAAGTATCGAAGAACATATCAAACAATTGCTGATGGATGCACAAGGCGACTTGGAAGTATTAAGGCTGAAAAATTCCGTGAACTCCTAATGGAATCTTTTTCAGGCAACCACGATCCCTTGATTTCAACATTAAAAAAACATTCATTATATGGCTCTCATAAGTTAATTGATAAATTCTTTTCAAATCAGAACCCCATTCAGTCAAAGAACAAGAATAACCTTTCAAGTGAAGTCTTCTCTTTTCGTTTGAATGATACAGAAGCAAAGAAAATCAGAACCATTGCAAGTATACAAGGGATTACCGTACAAGAATGGATTACAAATACAGTCACAGATTCTGCAAACAAGAAGTTAAAAGCATGGGCTAAAGAAATATTAGAGTAAGCTCTATGCCCAGACACCGGGGATGGATGCGTTGCAGACAGGGCAATGTCCGTCCTTGAGGCGGTTTGCGACAACATGATAGCCCACGCGCTGGATCAGCGGGGAGCCGCAGTTGTGGCAGTAGGTGCTCTCGGCCAATGAGCGCATGTTGCCGAGGTAGACGTATTTGAGCCCTGCCTCGCGCGCTGTCCTGTAAACGTTCAGCAGTGTCTGCACAGGGGTGGGGGGCAGGTTCTTGAGCTTGTAGTGAGGGAAGAAGCGCGAAAAATGTATGGGCGTGTGCTCGCCCACGTTTGAGATTATCCACTTGCACATCTGGCGCACCTTTTTAAGGTCGTCGTTGAGTGTGGGTATGACGAGGTTTGTCAGCTCAAGCCATACGCCCTCTTCCCTGAGCGTGACTATCGCGTCCAGCACGGGGCGGAGCCTGCCCCCGCAGATGCGTCCGTAGAAATCCTCGGTAAAGGCCTTCAGATCGATGTCAGCGGCGTCCAGATGGCGGCAGAGGTCTCTTAAGGGCCGCTCGTTGATGTATCCGCAGGAGTGCATGTTGGCCATGAGCCCTGCCTCGCGCGCAAGCACCGCTGTATCGTACATGTATTCGTAAAAGACCGTGGGCTCGGTGTAGGTGAAGGTCACGCTCCTGCACCCTGTGGCAAGGGCCCCTCGCACTACGTCGGCGGGAGGCAGGTCGAGGTGGTCCGCCTCCTCGGGCCTGGCCTGGGATATCTCCCAGTTCTGGCAGAAGGTGCATCCAAGCGTGCAGCCCACCGTTGCTATGGAAAAGGCCTTTGTGCCGGGCAGGAAATGGAAGAAGGGTTTCTTCTCAATAGGGTCAACGTGCACTGAGCAGGGCTTGCCATAGACCAGGCTGTAGAGCTCGCCGCCACGGTTGACACGCACGCGGCATGCCCCTACCTCGTAATCCCCTAAAACGCACTCAGTGGGGCAGAGTTCGCACTTGACCTTGGACATACCAATATTATACCGCGCCGGGAGGGGGGAGGGGGGGGGTCTGAGAAACCGCATAAAAAGGCCGCGGGCTCAAAATCGTCACCTGCGGCCATCATGTATTATTGCCATGTCGAGAGGCCCGTGGGCCCGGGGCTACCGGAGCTACTTGACCAGCGGCCTCCCTGGAAGCTGCTTCTTCCTCTTGCCCTTCCAGTTAAGCTTATAGTACTTCGCGTCGGCAGCAGGAACATACCTTGTCCAGCCGGTATTTATGCTCCTTACGACCAGCCACCCCTCCGGGGAATCCCCTATCACATCAAAGTTCCCGTGATCTCCGAGAAGTCCGATCCTTCTGCTCTTGAAGGAAGGCGCTTCATATATCCTCGCATATGTGGGAAGGAACAGTTCAAAGGAGACCCCCATGCCCTTTATCGGGGTAACATCCGGCCCCACAGGCTGCATGGGGGGTGCGGGCTCAGGTTCAGGCTCCGGCTCTGGTTCAGGCTCAGGCTCGAGCTCCATCTGCTCCGGGGCCTCGGGGGCCTCGGGAAGTTCATGCGACACCGCCTCCATCATAACTGGCTCGGCAGGGGCGGCGACCTCCGTGGGCTCGGCCCCGGCTTCCATGGGCTCCTCCATAGGGGCCGCAACCTCCTCGACCTCTGCCTCTGCTTCCATGGGCTCCTCCACAGGGGCC
>DAOWET010000243.1 GCA_030638335.1 Nitrospirota bacterium | reverse complement strand
GGATGTGGCTTAGCGCCTTTATTTGATAAATAGATAGCCTCCGTGCCCCCCGGCACAAGTTCCCTGTCAAAGCAGAACGGTTGAGGCGCAAGGAATCCATTTTTAATTGGAGTCCTTTGCCTTTGCCAGTTCATCTGCGATTCTTCAATGCTGGGTTTAAGGTCAAAGGCATTTTATAGAGGCACCGACCCATATGCCCTTTATCCATAGGGGCGGAACGGGTGAAGCACAAGGAATAAGTAATTGACGGCATACGGGGCTGGATATGCAGCATCTACTTCGCCATGCGCCGCTCGAAGTACATTTGTACTCCTTGACCTTCATATGGTCCTGCTCTTGTATCTACTACATAACCATTATATCTTGGCCCGTATGCCTATGTCAGACAAGCGAACTATCGCTATCAGAAGTGGAACGGGTGAGGTGCAAGGAATAGAGTCATTATTATTAGAGGGAATCTTTTGCAAAGCTTATCTTTGAGAGGATCGAAGCTGGACGCTCCAGTTTAAATGGGGCCTATGGCCCCCTCCAGTTAAGAGGTGCTCGTGGCACTTTGTGCAATAAGTGGGCTAGCCCGTTTAGCCCTTTGGCAGGACCACGGTAAAGGTCGCGCCTTCGCCCGGAGTGCTTTCCACTTCTATGGAGCCGTTATGTTCCTTGATTATCTTGTAGCTGACCGAGAGGCCGATACCCGTTCCCTTTTCGCTCTTGGTGCTGAAGAAAGGTTCAAATATCCTGAGTATGTCCCCTTCCTTGATGCCCGGCCCGTTGTCCTTGAAGCAAACCCTGACATGGTCGTCGGCAGACGTGGTTATGATATCAAGTATCCCCTCATGTTCCATGGCGTGAAAGGCGTTATGGATGATATTTATGAAAACCTGCTTGATCTGGTTCGCGTCACCTGAGATGGATATGCCATCATCGAGTTCTGTCCGGATCTCGATGTTGTTGTCACGGGTCTGTATGCTTACCAGCTCTATGACGTTCATAAGTGTTTCCTTGATATCCATCTGCTTCTTCTGCAAGGGACGCTTGCGGGCGAACTCGAGCAATTGGCGGATTATCTCCTTTGCGCGCAGGCACTCCTGTTTCATTGTCTCAAGGTCTGCCAGCAGTTCTTTATGGTCCACTTCCTCCATCAGCAGGTCAATGTAGCCAAGCACCGTGGTAAGAGGGTTATTGAGTTCATGGGCCACATTGGAGGAGATCTCGCCTATGGCTACGAGCTTGGCAGCCTGGATAAGCTGTTCCTGGGCGTCCTTTATCTGCTGCATCTGGTAGCGAAGGTCGTTGTACAGGCTGGCGTTATCAAGGGCAACGGAAACGTTGTTTGCGAGTATGGAGAGAGACTGGATGTCTTCGGAAGTGAACGCTCCCGTTCTCTTGTTCGCAACCCTTATGGCCCCTCTTATTTCCCCCTTTCTTCGCACCCAGACCAGTGCAAGGCTGCTTACGTTCAGTGTGCGGTCCACGTCAGCCGTGGGAGAGGAATCGATCTCTCCATTGTTGACGTATGCGCGCCTTTGCGAGGTGTTGTACAGGCTCAGTATCTGATCGCGCGGGAACCTTATCCTGGCCGTTGCCGCAAGGTCAAGGCCTGATGCGGGGTAGGTATGCACGAACTCATCTCCCTCAACCACCATGTATCCGGCCTGTTCAGCCCCCACGAGGTCTGCCGCCCCGCGTGCCAGTTCAAGGTAGATATCAGTCTCGTTCGTTATCGAGTGGAAGGTTAGTGTTACGCTGTCCAGGTTCGAGAGGTTGCTTATATGCTTGCGCACCTTCTTGTTGCTCTGGTCAAGAGATATGCTCATCTCGTTAAAGGACTGCACCAGTTCCCCGAACTCTCCCTCTCCACGGTATGTGGTCGTGTACCCGATCTCGCCGTCCTGTATATGGCGCGTTGCATTGACAAGCTCGTATATGGGTTTGGTGACCATGCGTAGCATTGTCATGGCGATGCCTTTGGCTATGTTAAATGTGAACACAAGCGTCGTTGATAGGACGGTTTTCATGTGTATGGTGTCGTGCAGG
>DAOWET010000141.1 GCA_030638335.1 Nitrospirota bacterium | reverse complement strand
CTTACGAAGCCGTTCCTCTCGAGGACCGCCCTTAAGGCATTCCTGTCCTCATCTGATACGATGCCCAGTTCCATGGGCGTGTGCCCCACGACCTCTTCCTTGCTGTATCCGGTAAGTTCCGTGAACTGTTTGTTGGTGTCAATTATTCTGCTCGTATTGTAATCACCAATGACCATGGCCAGGGGGCTGCTCTTAAATGCCTTTGAAAAGATCTCCTGTGAGTAAAATATTGCTTCTTCCGCCATTTTTCGTTCGGTGATATCGCGGCAGAATGAGTGTATCTGCTTGCCCGAAGAGGTCTCCTGGACAGTGGCGTCGATCTGGATGACACACCGTGAGCCGTTGGGCCTTAAATATGTGGTCTCAAAATCCTTGATATAACCCTGCTCGGCACACAGGCCCACTGCCGCGACATTGCTCTCAATGCACTCGGGCGCGGTCCACTCCATCACCGACCGCCCCTTGATATCCTCAAGCCGCCCTGCGCCCGCAAATTTCAGATATGGTTCGTTTGCCTCAAGGACCACGCCCTCTTCGTCGATCACGACAAAGCCCGTGTCAGTGTTGTCAAGCAGGAGGTTATATCTTTTCTCGCTCTCAGCTATTGCCTCTTCAGCACGCTTTCTGTCAGTTATGTCCTTGATGACCGTGACAAGGTATTTTTGATTGTCCTCACCCATCTCGAACAATGCTGCGCTGATATGGCCCCACACGATCTCCTTGTCCCTGGTGAGGCATCTCTTCTCCATCTGGAACGAATCCCTCTTGCCACGGATCAGCTCGTCAAAGAGGGTTATGTTGTCTGCCAGGTCGTCGGGATAGGTTAAGTCCCCAAAATGCATGCCAACCAGGTCATCGCGGTCATAGCCCAGCATCCGGGCTAAGGTGCGGTTCACCTCCACCAGTCTCCCCTTGCTGTCCATGAGCACCATGCCCACGGCCGCGTTCTCGAAAAAGTGCTGGAAGCGCAGCTCGCTTCTGTTGAGTTTCTTTTCATTTTCTTCGCGCGCCGCAAACTCAAGGGATAATCTCTCGTTGGCTGTTTTAAGCTCCACATTGGCAGATCTGAGGTCCTCTTCCGCCATGGCCTTGTTGATGGTAAGGGCCACGGATGAGGCGAACCTCTCGAGGGTCGAAAGGTCCTGCTCGGTTATACGGTCCTTCCTGGCCACGCCCATGATCCCTATGACCTTGCCCTTGACCATCAGCGGGGCCCTTATGGCCGCTTTCATGCCGAATATGGCCGCCACCTTCGGGGCCAGGAGCCTGATCGCCCTGTTGTCTGTGAAGTCCTCGAACACCTTGGTCATGTCCTCGGATATGATGGCCTTTTTTGTTTTTATGACATCAAGGAGGTCACTGCCCTCATAGAGCGGGATCTTCAGGTTCCTGGCGGTGAGGCCGGTGAGCTTCTCGGCCATCTGAAGAGGCCCCATTTTTATCGAGATCACCTTGAGCCTGAGGCTCTTGTCGTCGTCTTCAAGCAGGTATATGTCGCAGGCCGCGTAATCCAGGACGTTCCTTATGCTGTCCACCACCATTTTAAGGATCTTCTCCAGCGGAACATCCAGGTTGGCGGCAGTATGCATCTGCTGCAGGAGCTGAAGCTCGCTGGTGCACTTGTCGTTTATCGTCTCGAACTCTGCCATGGTCAGGTCAGATACCACGGGCGGAGGCTTGCGGCCACCCATTTGGTATCTCGCGCTCCATCCTCATCCTTCCCCCTTTACAATCCTGCGAAAATATGACAAGCGATCAACTAGTCAATAACCATTATAAAACAATAGGCCATGCATTCTCATGCATTCCCCTGCTTGTAAGAATACTCCTACATATCTCGGTGAATTCCTACGAAGAATTCATTGTTTCTCTGACAGACACGGGCAAGGAAAAACCATATACTTGTACCAACTGCTTTGTTACGGTGGTTGCAAGGCTAGTGCCATCAGGGATGGTGACGTGCGACATCATCCCTGATGGTTCCTTACAGACAATGCCGGAAGGGCTCCGGCGCGGATATATAGTTTTAAAAAGCCGGAGGGGAAAACTGAGGATGGCTGATTGTACGTACATGCCGGATTGTGCCTTCTACCATGACAGGCTCGACGGCATGCCCTATTCAAAGGACTACATGAAAGGCCTGTTCTGCCACAGGCAGTCCGAGGCATGCGCCAGGCACCTCTACCAGCACCACAAGATAAGCAGGAAGGTGCCCGAGGACCTGATGCCCTACGAGATGGGCAGGGCGCAACAGTTCATGGACGGGGCGTCCTGATGCGGAGTTGCGACCATTTGAACAGGTGCGCGTTCTATAACGACAAGCTGACCGGGATGCCGCCTGACAAGGACTTCATGAAGAGCTTCTTCTGCCGCAGGGAGGCAGACAAGTGCGCAAGGAACATACGTTCGGAGAAACAGCCTGTTGAGGATACCGGCAACAGGCTAACGCCGCTTGGCTGATACGCATCCGGGCGGAGCGACCATGCAGTGACCATGTAGCGAGCAAGCAGAGTAGCTGTGCCCTCCTTTAGAGGCCGATGGAGGTCCGGCGCGGACATATTGTTTAAAAAGTTGTGAAGGGGGAACCAACGATGGCTGATTGCAGGTATATACCTGAATGTGATTTCTACCACGACAGGCTCGACGGCATGCCAGCGACTGCTGAATTCATGAAGACGCTGTTTTGCCACAAGCAGGTTGAGAGCTGCGCAAGATATCTTTACCAGTACCATAAAGAGACCGATGAGGTGCCAAGAGACCTGATGCCCTACGAGAAGGACAAGGCGCAGCAGCTCATGGACGGGGCGTCCTGATGCAGAGTTGCGACCATTTGAGCAGGTGCGCGTTCTATAAAAGTAAACTCTTTCGAATGCCCCCTAACGCAGATTTCATGAAGAGCTTCTTCTGCCGCAATGAGTTCGACAAGTGCGCCAGGAACATACTTGCAGAGAAGGAGCCTGTTGAGGATACCGGCAACAGGCTGACGCCGCTTGGCTGATACGCATCCGGGGGGAGCGACCATGCAGTGAGCATGTAGTGAGCAAGCAGAGTAGATGTACCCTCCTTTTGAGGCCGGGGGTTCTGATCGCCCCCGGCCTCTGTTCTTTTAAGTAAGAGACGGACTGCGGGGCTGGATAAAACACATCTACTGCGTCATGCAGGACTCGTAGTATAGGGATACGACTTCGTCCTCCCTTCCTTGTATATGCACTCTCCCAACCCCGCATTCCTGCGTCAGGTGGGCGAACTTTCCTTAGAAAAATTCAGAATTAAATACAAAGTCATTTTAGGGGGAGGGGTGTGGGGGAGAATTATATTGACTAAAAACTACAACTGGGGATAGGATAGGGGTGTTGGATTAAGTAAGAGACGGACTACGGGGCTGGATAAAACACATCTAATTCGTCTTGAAGGACTCGCAGTATGGGCATGCGGCTTCGCACCACGCGCCTTGTGTCTACCTCACCTCGCACCCGAATCTCGGTTGGGTGGGCGAACCAGCCCTAGAAGCAGGGATACGCTTGAAGAATATGGAAGAAAACAGGGAAGTGTCCCTAATTTTGCCTCTAGGACATATTAAGGATAAATTCCTTATAATAGGCATCATTTAACTAACAATATTAAAACATTAAAGTCAAGAAGTTTATCAGTCGCCCCTCCGTTGATAAAGTAAAATAACCGCTAAAAGGACAAAGGTTCATTGTAAACCACGGACCAGTTATTGGAGACACATGTTTTTGCTCACTAATTCGGTATTTTTTCTGGTTTATCAAATGTGTAATTAGAAATAACGCGGGGTGTTGTGCTGGGATTAAATACAACCATCCCCATTTAGTCTTATCCTGCCAGACTTTAAAGGTAGTTCACAACAGCTGCATTCCGTGATAGCATTTTATCAGGAAGCTGGAAAGGGCTACATCTATAATTTCTATGGATGTTGGGGGTGGCAGTATGGGGATGACATCATGAAGGTACTTATTGTCGAGGACTCAAGGACAATGGGAGTCGTCATAAAAGAGATCCTGTTGTCAATGGGGCATGACGCGATCGTATGTACGGACGCGGAAACCGGCCTTGAGGCATTTCAGCAAGATAATTTCAGCCTCATGATTCTCGACTGGATGCTGCCCGGCATGGACGGGCTTGAACTCTGCAGGGAAATACGTTCCATCCCCAAGGGTGACTGGTGCTTCATTCTGATGGTAACCGCAAATGCCAAGCCCGAAGACCTCAACGCGGCGCTTGAGGCCGGCGCTGACGACTACCTTGCCAAACCGGTCAAGGAACCTCTGCTGCGAACCCGTCTGAAGATAGCCGAGGGAATGGCCAGGAATCTGATTCAGCGCAAGCGGGCCGAGAGTGTTTTGCTCCTTGAAGAGGCAAGGCTTGAGTCCCTGCTCAAGCTCAGCACCATGAAAGACGTTATGGATAAAGACCTGATAGGTTATGCCCTTGAGGAATGCGTCAGGTTGACCCGGAGCGAAGTGGGCTACATGCACTTTTTCAATGAGGACCAACAGAGCATCTCGCTCTATACCTGGTCCAAGGAAGTCCTGAAGAACTGCTCTGCTGAGAAAACGTCCCATTATCCCTTGCAAAGTGCCGGGATATGGGCGGACTGCGCGCGCCTGAGAAGGCCGGTTGTACATAACGACTATCAAAACCATCCTGCTAAAAAGGGGTATCCAGAGGGACATTTTCAGGTTGTCCGGCATATGAGCGTCCCTGTTTTTGATGGAGACAGGATCGTGGCCATCACAGGTGTGGGAAATAAAGGGAAACCCTATGACGATTCAGACATAAACCAGATGCGCCTGTTCATGAACAGCATGTGGACCATATACAAGAACAAGCGGTCCGAGGCCGAGGAGAAACTCAACGAAGCCAGGATTGAAGCACTCTATGAGCTGGGACAGATGGGCGGCGCCACATTGCCGGCTGTGGCGGAATTCGTGCTGGACAGGGCCGTGAAGCTTACAGGAAGCCATGTGGGCTTCCTGGGGTTTCTGAACATGCGGCGGGACACATTTGACATATACGGGGCCTCAAAGGGGTTTATGAAAGAGTGTGATGTCAGGGAAGGAATGCCCTATATGCCCCTTGATAAGGCGGGCTACTGGGCCGAGGCCATCAGGCAGAAAAAACCCATATACGTCAATGACTACTGTGCTGACAGCCCTTACAAGAAAGGTATCCCTGCGGGACATATAGAACTAAACAGGTTTTTGAGTGTGCCCGTGTTAGAAGAGGGCGAAGTGGTGGGGCTGGCCTTGGTCGGCAATAAGGAGGACGATTACAACGAGTTCGATGTGAGACAGCTTTCCCTGCTTATGGACGGTATGCTCTCGCATATTCTGAAAAAGAGAGCGGACGAGGAACTGGCCAAGGCAAAACAGGTGGCAGAGAAAGCAAGCAGTGCAAAAAGTGATTTCCTCGCAAAGATGAGTCACGAGATCCGCACTCCAATAAACGCCATCATAGGATTGTCGGACATCCTGCTTGACTCCGAACTGACAATAGAACAGACCGAGCAGTTGGAAATGCTGCAGTTTTCAGCCGACTCCTTGCTTGATGTTATCAACGATGTGCTGGACATATCAAAGATAGAGGCGGGCAAAATGGAGGCACACTTAAGCGAGTTTTCCTTGAAAGAGACCATCAACAAAGTAATTAGTCCTCTTTCAATCAAGGCCAGGGAGAAGGGCACAAGAGTTGAGCTGAACTGCCCTTCCAACGTCCCTGACTTCCTTGTGGGGGATCATGTAAAGCTGAGCCAGGTCATGATCAACCTCGTGGGCAATGCCATCAAGTTCTCTGAGGACGGCCTGGTAACGGTGGGGGTCGAGACCGAGAAAATAACTGATAAAGAGGTGTGGCTTCGTTTTTCCGTTACCGACACGGGCATCGGAATACCAGAAAAAGCCTTAAAGCATATATTTGACAGTTTCAACCAGGCCGACAATTCCATCTCGCGCAGGTTCGGCGGCACCGGGCTGGGACTGGCCATATCCCATTCACTGGTAAATATGATGAAGGGGGCCATCCATGTGGACAGTGAGGAAGGCAAGGGCAGCACCTTCCATTTCAATGCCTGCTTCGGAGTCTCTGAAAATAAAGGGCAGGTGCATGCGATAGCCAAGCCGGCAAAGGAACCTGAGGCATATGTAAATACTGCAAACGCTAAAGAGGTGAACATTCTCCTTGCAGAGGACAATCTGATCAACCAGAGGGTCGCCCAGATCATATTGAAAAAGGCCGGATACAGGACGACAATCGCAAACGATGGTTCCGAGGCCGTTGGTCTGTTCAACGACGATTCCTTCGACCTGATACTAATGGATATCGAGATGCCTAAAATGAATGGATATGAGGCAACCCGGACAATTCGAAGAAAGGAAAGTTCCAGCGACAAGCGAATTCCGATCATAGCGATGACCGCTCATGCCCTGGACGGATACAAAGATCAGTGTATTAAAGAGGGGATGGATGACTATATTTCCAAGCCAATAAATCCAAAGGAACTCATCCGCCTAGTGCGTAAGTTTGCTGTATAGAGCGTACCTGTAAATCAACAGTTGTACATCTTGAATCAGTGTGTACTTGTTGTGGCAATAGAACCCTGATAGCACCTTTCACCCTGCAGCTTTCTATGAGTAATCCGCAGACAGAAAGACCCGGCAAGCCTGCTGACTTCAACCGTAAACCCGCGCTTTGCGTCTATCCCTGTCAGAAGTTTTTTTCTTTGCGTTCACGCAGGGGCGCGCAAAACGGAAGAAGAAGGTGCCCGTGGCACCACCGGCCCAGATGCCCTTTATTTATAGGGGCGGAACGGGGAGGCTTAAGGTGAAAATAATTTTGTGCAGGTGTGGGGGAGAATTATATTGACTAAAATCGGTTGCAGGGGGCATAATTGGGATGTTGGAAGGGGGGAGAAGTTTGGTGGTTCATTATTATTACTTCTATTTCTAATTAGGAGGAGACAATGGACACAAAAAGCGAAAT
>DAOWET010000047.1 GCA_030638335.1 Nitrospirota bacterium | reverse complement strand
CTGATCAGGGGCCGCAAATGGGCGAGCCTCCGCGAGATGGTGGCCCAACTGCCCGCGCCCGATGTAGCGGACATGCTCCTGGGACTGGAGAAATCCGATCAGGTGCTGTTCTTCCGCTTTCTGCCGATGGAGCAGTCCTCTGAAGTTTTCGCGCACCTTGACCCCAACGCAAAGGACACGCTCACAGAGCTGCTCTCGGACGAGGAGATACGCCGGCTGCTTGCCGACCTGAGCCCGGACGACAGGACCAGCTTCCTCGAACAACTGCCCGGGCAGCTCATACAGAGGATGATAAACCTCCTGAACAAGGAGGACCTGCACGAGGCCATGCACCTGCTTGGCTACCCCGAAGAGAGCGTGGGCAGGCTCATGACCCCGGATTACGTTGCCATCCGCCCCCACTGGACCGTAAGGGAGGCCATCAAGCACATCAGGCGCATGGGCACGGACAGCGAGACAGTGAACATGGTCTACGTCACGGACGCGGCCTGGCACCTGCAGGACGAACTCACCCTGAGAAAGATCATCCTTGCCGACCCGGACATGAAGGTAGAGCAGATAATGGACAACACCTTCGTCTCCATCGACGCGGAGGAGGACCGTGAAGAGGCGGTCCATATGATCAAGCGCTACGACCTCAGCGCCCTGCCGGTCATCGACTCCGAAGGGGTGCTGCTTGGCATCATCACCGTGGACGACGCGCTGGACGTTGAGGAGGAGGAGGTCACAGAGGACATACATCTCTCGGCCGCCGTGAGCCCGCTGAAGGAATCATACAGGGAATCCACCGTGGCCTCGCTCTTTAAAAAACGCATCGGCTGGCTCATAGGGCTCGTGTTCATCAACCTTGTGGCCTCGGGCATTATCGCCTCCTATGAGAAAGTGCTCGCCTCCACCGTTGCACTGGCCTTCTTCATCCCGCTCATAAACGCCGGTGGCGGAAACGTGGGCATACAGTCGGCCGCCCTCATCATCCGCGCGCAGGCAGTGGGTGAGCTCAAGCACCACCATTGGCTGGGCACGAGCCTGAAAGAACTCTACGTCGGCGCCCTCCTGGGCCTTGGCATGGGAATAATAACCTGCATGAGCGGCTACATGCTCGGGGGAGCAAAGGTGGCCGTGGTCATAGGCCTGTCCATGTTCATGATCGTGGTCATAGTGAACGTCATCGGCGTGCTCATGCCCTTTTTCCTGGTAAAGCTCAACCTTGACCCTGCAACAGCATCAAGCCCGCTTATCACAAGTATCGCCGACGCGGTGGGCCTGCTCATATATTTCAATATCGCTCTGTACTTTCTCTAATTAATAGTTGACGGCCTACGAACCTGGATATGCAGCATCTACTGCATCATAAGCCGCTCGGGGTCACGGACCCCCTTTAATTTGTTGCTACACACTAGAGAGGCAATTAAGTCCAGCCCGTGGCTGGTCGCGGCTTCTTCCTTGTATCTACTACATCCCAGGCCCGTATCCCTTGGTCAGACAAGAAAACTTTCGTTTCTAAAATACAAAACAACAGATAACGGCAAACTAAAGGGGTGAAGACAACAACAAAGAAAAGGCAACAACCTATCAAACATGATATATCTATGAAACGTTCAAAACCCACGATAAAAGGGGCCCGTGGCCTCACTGCGTGAGAGCTGGATTGGTCGCGGCGACCCATAGTGTTTCCTTCGAAGGACCAACAAGAACGCTTTATAGATGAGATGCTCTCGCTAAATCTGCTGAAAACGGTCGGGGCTGATGGCCTCCAGTTCAAAGGGGCCCGTGGCCCCCGGGCTAATGCTCAAGCCGCACAAGGCCACTGGTCTTGTTCCTCTTGAGGATCATGCTCAGGACCATGGGGGACAGAAGCGTGGTGATGAAGGCCATGACCACCAGGATGGAGAATATGGAATCGTCGATTATCCCGTACTGAAGCCCCAGGGAAGCTATTATCAGCTCCACCGCCCCCCTGCCGTTCATGGAGAAGGCCACCACCAGAGACTCGTTAGCGGTCATCTTGCACAGATACGCGCTCAGGCCCGCGCCTATGAGCTTGCCCGCGGTGGCTACGAACACAAGGACCAGGATCACGAAGAGGTGCTCCCTGAATATGCTGAAGGTCACATGGAACGAGAGGCTTATGAAAAATATGGGGCCAAGGAACCCGTATGTTATGGAGACGAACCTGTCAGTCACCTTCAGAAGAAGAGCCTTTTCGCATATGGCCCTCCTGACAAAGAGCCCGGCAAGGTAGGCGCCTATTATCACGTGAAGGCCCGCAAGCTCGGCCAGAATCCCGAAAACAAGGGCCACTATCAGCGAAAATGTGAAACCCTTGGCCTCCCTGGTGGAGAAGTATACTGAACACTTGGGGAAGATCTTTATGCCTATCAGTATGGTCGCACAGAAGAACAGGACCACCTCTACAACTATACCGGCGATATTCAGAATATCAAAAGAACCCCCACCAGCCACGGCCCCGATTATCACGCTCAGGAGCGCCAGGGCCAGGACATCGTCTATTATGGCCCCGCCCAGGATAACGGGCGTAACCCTGTAGGCGTGCAGATTCATGTCGTTGAGCATCCTGGCGCTTATGGCTATTGCGGTTATAGAGAGTCCAAGCCCTACGAACAGCGCCTGCACATGGCCCATGCCGAAGAGCAGATGGCAGGCAAAATATCCCAACCCAAGGGGCACGAAGAACCCCCCCATGCCCACGGCGGTTGAGAGGCCGGAGGCCTTCCTGAGGTCGTCGGCATCGGTCTCAAGGCCCGCATAGAACATGAGGAAGAATATGCCAAGCTCCGAGAGCACGTTCAGCGTGGGGTCCGGGGCTATTATGCCCAGGCAGGGGGGACCGAATATCACGCCAGCAAGCAGTTCCCCCAGGATGGGGGGCTGGTTTATCCTCCGGAAGATAACACCCGCAGTCCATATCAGGGCCATCACCATAAGGAGGTTTATGGTCGTGCTCGGCACATAGCCGTCTGTTCCAATAGCCTCAATCATATTTAAGAGTCTATCCCAAAATAAGAGGTTTGACAAACATTTAAGAGCAAATCAGATCAGGACAAGCAATCTTTTGAAAGGGCGCTGGTAGCCCTCGTCGCAACATTGACAGCCCTCGTCACAGATAGTAGAGTACAAACGGAAAGGGGAAAATGAAGTGCTCCTGGATATAGTTGCCATATCAGCAGGCATTGTACTGCTTCTTGTAAGCGGGGAGGTGATAGTAAAGTACGCCTCTTTGTTTGCGGACAGCATGGGCATATCCACCCTTGTAGTGGGCCTTACGGTGGTGGCCTTCGGCACGAGCACCCCGGAACTGGCCGTGAATATCCTTGCCGCCTTGAGGGGAAGCGGGGGAGTGTCATTCGGGAACATCGTGGGCTCGAACATAGCCAACGTAGGGCTCGTAGTCGGTGTTTCAGCCATCCTGACAACGCTGCGCATAGAGACGGCTATTGTCAAAAAAGAGATGCCGAGGATGATCTTCGTTACGGCCGCCTTTACAGCGCTCGTACTCATAGGCGGCCAGCGCGTTATCGGGAGGGTGGACGGCGCGATACTGCTTGTACTCTTTGGCGCATACCTTTATCTCATGTACAAGGAGTCCACAAAAGAAGAGTCACACCTTCCGGCGGAAAACAGGGCGGTCAGACATAAAAAGGAAGCACTCGGCCAGAGGGCGGCCCTCCTCTACGTGTTCCTCACGTTCGCCGGACTGGGAGGGCTCTGGATAGGCGGGGACATTACAGTGGATGCGGCTGTCTCGCTTGCAAGAAGGCTTGAGGTCTCGGACGCGGTCATAGGCCTCAGCGTGGTGGCCGTGGGCACGAGCCTGCCTGAGCTGGTGGTCTCGGTAAACGCCACATTAAAGGGCAACACCTCGCTTGCCATAGGAAACATAGTGGGCTCGAACATATTCAACCTGCTTCTGGTGGCGGGCGCGTCCAGCTTCATAAGCCCCTTTGGCATACCCAATGGGGGGATACTTGACCTGATGGTAATGGTGGCCTTTTCATTGGCATTCATACTCTTTGCGTGGACGCACGGATGCCGCATAAAAAGGTGGGAGGGGGCGCTCCTTCTTGCGGCCTACGTTTCCTATATCGTCCTCAGGGTATGTTGCGTGTAGAACTCTCCTTTTTTAATGTAGCCCTTTTTGCTATCTTATCCATAGGATATCCCTTATAACGGTGGCACAAGGAGAATGAAGTGGAGATACACCACCTGAGAATATTCGCCTCGGTCTTTGGCAACAGGAGTTTCTCAAAGGCATCAAAACAGCTCAACATCAGCCAGCCCACCATCAGCGAGCACATAAAGAACCTTGAGAGGGAACTTGGCTGTTCGCTCTTTGACAGGCTCGGGCGTTCGATAATCCCAACCCGTGAGGCAGAGCTCATGTACCCCCGGGCCATGCATATCATCGAGGAGGCTGACCAGCTCAAAGAAGTGGTGGTCTCCTTAAGCGGGGCCGTACGGGGAGAGATGATAATCGGGGCAAGCACCATCCCCGGCTCATACATACTGCCGGGCCTGTGCCATGACTTCCGGGCCGAGCACCCTGAGGTCTCTTTCCGGGTGCTTATCGAGGACTCGCAGCGAGTGACGGACATGGTGCTGGCGCACGAGGTGATCATGGGCGTGGTGGGCTCCCGCATGGACAATGGCAGCCTGAGATATGCTCCTTTTTACAAGGACGAGCTTGTGTTCGTGGCAAGCCCCACACTTGGCTTGCAGGGCCCCATAGGGATAAAAAAGCTCTGTGAGCTTTCTTTCATACTGCGCGAGGATGGCTCGGGCACCAGAAAGACCATGGAGGGATATCTAAATAAAAGCGGGGCAGCAATCAGCGACCTCAATGTGGCCGCGGTGCTGGGGTCCACGGACGCGGTGAAGCAGGCCGTGAAGGCCGCACTCGGCATTTCCGCGCTCTCAAGGGTCGCGGTCAGTGACGAACTGGCCCATGGAACCCTGAAAGAGGTTCGGGTCCGGGGGCTTAAGATGGCCCGGGAGTTCTTTATTGTCACCCACAAAAAACGCATAATGCCTGCTCCGTATAATGCATTCCTGAAGTTCCTTAAGAAGGCGAAATAGAGACCACCCAAAGGGGAAAGTGAATTTAGATGGTAATTGGCGTACCAAAAGAGATAAAGACCCATGAGTACAGGGTGGCCCTGACACCCGCCAACGTGAAGACCCTTGTCTCTGACGGGCACGGCGTGCTGTGTGAGCCCGCACTTGGCGAGGGCAGCGGTTTTGCGGACGCTCAGTACGAGGAGGCCGGGGGAAGGCTTGCCGCAAAAGAAGAACTCTTTGGGTCGGCGGAACTCATAGTGAAGGTAAAGGAGCCCGAGCCAAAGGAATTCGGGCTTTTCAAGAAAAACCAGACAGTATTCACATTTTTGCACCTAGCCCCGAACAGGGCCCTGACCGAGATGCTCCTTGAGAAGAATATTGCCGGATTCGCCTACGAGACACTTGAGCATAACGGGGGATTGCCGCTTCTTACCCCCATGAGCGAGATAGCAGGGCGCATGAGCACGCTCATGGCGGCCTTCTACCTGCAGCGCCCCCTTGGAGGGGTCGGAGTGCTTCCGCCGGGGGTGGCGGGCGTGCCGCCGGCCAATATAACGATCATCGGCGCGGGCACAGTTGGCGCGAACGCGGCCCGCGTGGCCTTCGAGCTTGGCATGCACGTGACAGTGCTTAACCGGGGGGTGGGAAAGCTCCACGAGCTTGAGGAAAGGTACAGCGGCAGGATAAACACCCTTCCGGCCACCGAGGATAATATAAGAATGAGCCTGCTTGAGGCCGACGCCGCAGTGGGCGCGGTGCTGGTGCCAGGGGGCATGGCCCCTGTACTTGCGGACAGGAAGCTCGTGTCTGAGATGAAGAGGGGCTCGGTGATAGTGGACGTGGCCATTGACCAGGGCGGATGTTTTGAGACCTCACGCCCCACCACGCACGACGACCCTGTCTACATGGAAGAGGGATCGCTTCATTACTGTGTCACAAACATGCCCGGGGCTTATCCAAGGACATCGACGCTCGCGCTTACGAACGTGATTATCCCCTATGTGAGGAAACTTGCCTCCATGGGCGCGGAGAAGGCCGCGCGCGAGGACAAGGAGCTTGGCAGCGCGCTTAATACATTTGGTGGCGAGATAACCCATAAGGGGCTAGCGGACTCCATCAATAAATAATAGACGGAATTCGGACACGGCCATACCTCATCTGCGTTGTTGCGGGGGTCACGGACCCCATTTAACTTGGGGCTTATATGTATTGAAAGGCAAAAGTAAGTCCAGCTCTTGGCTGGCCGTGCGCCTTGCATCTGAGGCTCGGATCGACTCTTCGAGTCGGATCGACTCTTCGACACCTCGCACCCGGTCGGATAAAAACTATATGGTTCGACCGGTCGATCATTAAAATATTGGCATAATTACAAATTAGTGGGTCTGAAAGTGCCGAATTATGTAATACTGACACGAGGTTAAGTAGACTTTTTTACAGAGGAGTGTAAAATGAACAAAAAAATGTCCTTCATGCAGCTCCCGAAAGACCAAGAAGATGGGGACTGCATCTGGGGTGCAGCGGTATCTTTGCCACTCGTGTAGACGCAGCTTCAGAGGTAAAAGAAGGCCTTCCAAGCT
>DAOWET010000238.1 GCA_030638335.1 Nitrospirota bacterium | reverse complement strand
TCCATCATGCCGTAGCTGGACTGGTAGAAGGTGTATCCCTTGTACTTCAGGGGATCGTTGACCTCGATGCGCTTTCTTATCACCTCTACGCCCTGGTCGTACACCACCAGAAGGCTGGAGTATTCCTTTGCCATGTCGGACTGGCCGTAGAAGCTCACCTCGAACTCCTCGTTCTTGACCATGAACCCCAGGGGCTCTGCCGCCAGTGTGCGCATCCTGCCCGCAAAGCGGTCATCTGAAACTCCCAGGGTTGCGGCTGCCTGTGAGAGGTTGCCGCCCGCCTTCATAAGGGTGTCCACGAGCATGTTGCGCTCACCGTATTCCTGGTTGGTTATCTGCTTCCGGCCGAAGGCTACCGGGTAGGTGGCGCCCTCGGGGAGGTTTAGAAACCCGCTGAAGCCAAGGACGGAGCCCACCACAGCACCCACAAGCAGGAACAGGATGCTTACGTGGGTGATGTAGACCCCAAGGCGTGAGTACTGCTGGCGCTGGGCGTATACCTGCCAGCCGTCCTCGCCTTTGCTTTCTGAAGATCCGTGCTTCCTGAAACCCAGGCCCCGCACGGCCTCGGTGAGACTGGCGCGCGCATCGCTTTGGCTGCCCTTCAGCAGAAACTCCTTCTTGATGGAGAAGGCCCTGAACTGCTCGTCCTTGAGAGGCTTCAGTTTCTCCCTCACAAGCCTCAAGACCGGAGGGAACCTGTCAATGGTGCAGATGATGAGGTTTGCCGAAAATGCGGCCAGAAACGCCTTGAACCACCAAGAGCGGTACATGTCCATGAAGCCCATGGCATCCAGGACCCTGTAGACCGTAGGGGCGCTTGAGAACCCGACGAACTTGGCTATGATCTCGATGTTCTTCTGCTGGTCCGCGTTCTGCTCGATCACGGTGCCCACCACGGAACTCGAGGCGATGAGGGCGAAGATGATAATGGCCATCTTCACCGACGCCAGAGAGTCCCATACTTTCTCTGTAAATGTTTTTTCCTTTTTATTGGTCACGGCATCTCCTTGCTTATGTTCTATAGCCAACTATTATAGTTGTTTTACCTTAATACGCACAAGTTTAGGGCATTGCAGGATACCATGTCACGAAATAATGAAAATAGTGTGAAGGGGGTCATGGACCCACTAAGCTGGAGCGTTCAGCTTCACACGCCTTCAGTACGGACCCCACTAAGCTGGAGCGTCCAGCTTCAGACGCCTTCAGTACGGACCCCACTAAGCTGGAGCGTTCATCCGTAGCGGTCAAGAATCGCGTCTGACAAATCCAGTCTTTTGCATTCAAATATATTTACGTTTCTATTAATAATTACAGTTGAGGCGAGTGCCTCCAGCATCTTTTATATTCACTCCCAGCGGTCGGGGCTGACGGCCTCCAGTTTAAGGGGGGCTTTGCCCCCTTGCGAAGATTTTTGCGGAAATGCAAAGGCCGCGGGCGGGTTTTTGTTAAAAATCAGGGGGTTTGAAAGTGGCACGAAAGGTGCATCGTTAAAGGCAAATAGGGAAAGAGGAGGACTCAGGCCATGAAAGAGGGAGCGAAACAAACAGTAAGGGCAGGCGCAAAGATAGGCGGACTGGCGGGAGTGATCCTGTTTGTGGTGTTCGGGCTGACGCCCGCGCTTTTCTTAGGCGGTTCCGGTGCCATAATGGTGCTTGCCGCGATCACTGGCGGGCCTGTTGAGCCCAGCGTTCTCATGCGCGCCCTGATAGTCGTGCTCAGCGTGACAGGCATTATGGCTGTGGCAGCCTGCTTCACTATGGTGGGTAGTGCAGTGGGAGCGGGCCTTGGTTATGTTGCAGAGGCAATGAGTCCCTCGCGTGCAAGCAGCAGCGAGGAGCCTGCGGCAAAGGACGGGAACAAGGCCTGATCCGTCTTATTAGCTTGAGTGATATTCCCCGGCGGCTTGTATGACGTAGGCCGTCGGGCCAGGTACAGGGCACCTTTGCTCTGAAGCTGGCTAACTGTCTGGTGTGCAACTACTACAACAGCATGCATTACGACATTGAGTACGGCGCCACGGCCTGAGAGCCGTGCGGGTTTTGGCTGAAAGGTTATAGCTGGAAAGGGATCAAGGTTTGCCCTCCTGGGCAATTGCATCGGGGGCGGGCTCTGTACCAGCCCGGCCCCTTTGCTATCCTGCTTCTTCCCAGGCGGCAAAGGGCGAAGATCAGGCCCGGAATCAGGCATGGTTAATGAAGGCCCGGCGGATCAACCGTTGCAGGTGTCGGGTTTTTTTGTTATAGTGATGAATTGTTTTATTACAGGGAGGGTGAATATGAATTGTTGGGAATTTATGAAGTGCGGGCGCGAAGAGGGCGGCAAGACGGCGAAGGATCTGGGGGTTTGCCCTGCGTTTCCCGGAGACGGCAAGACCTGCGCGCGTGTGGCTGGAACGCTCTGCGGCGGAGAAGTGCAGGGGACTTTTGCTCTGAAGCTGGCAAACTGTCTTAAATGTAATTTCTACAATAGTGAATTCTACAACAGGGAGTACAGCGGCGCGGCCTAGGGGCCACAGGCCCCATTAAACTGGAGGCCGTCAGCCCCGATTGCTATCTGGAATATATCTGAGGGACGAGTGTCATTTCGCCCCGCATCCTCATAGCGCTTGAAGCTGGACGCTCCGGTTAGTAATACGAGCCCGTGGCTCGCCGGTCACGGATCGGTTTTTCCAGGTCGAGTCGACCCAGAGCGTATCGCATGCAGGATAATAGTGTTGTTATCAGGCAGAGCACCTAAACGATACATTTCTTTAAAGCGATGGCGGCGGAAGCCACCAGTGTAAATGGGGTCCATGACCCCTGAATACGTTCGAGGCGGAAGCCACCAGTTCAAATGGGGCTGGCCCCTGGC
This sequence comes from Nitrospirota bacterium, assembly GCA_030638335.1. GTDB lineage: Bacteria > Nitrospirota > Thermodesulfovibrionia > Thermodesulfovibrionales > JdFR-86 > DAOWET01. The sequence continues at coordinate 1,288 of DAOWET010000238.1, read as the reverse complement.
CCGTAATCAAACCATGTGGCAACTTGTGCACATCCTGCTCCCACTGTTGCTCTTGACCAGCAGATCATCCCTGGTCGAGTATATATCGTGGCAAGTGCCACAGCCCACTTTCCCGTTAAAGAGCTTGAGCTTTCCATCCACATCAGGCAGGTTTCTCAGCCTTGGGTTATTCCTGCTTGCAGCCCTGTAGTTGCTTCCAAGGGGATGCTCCGCCGGGCCGTTATGCCCCACATCCCGTGCGATGGACCCATCATGACACGACATGCACTTGACGGTGAGCGCGTCCAACTCAACAGTCATTTTCAAATTGCGGTAATATACCCCTGCATGTGCCACGTCCATCCCGTAGATATGCTCATTGCCTGCCACATACCTGTCGCTCTCCTTGTGGCAGGGAGAACATGCCGAGCTATTGCCCGGGCTACCGCTCCTTAGATAGTAGGTTTTCAAACCGCTTCGTGTTTCCTTTTCCGCATGGATATCATGGCATGTGTTACATGTGAGCAAACTGTTTCTAAGCGGCATCCCCGCAGGAACCTCTGCATTGTCAGGCTCCATCTCCACAGGATGAGACGAGGTCTTTACGACCATTCGGTGACAAGATGCGCACATCTCTGATATGGACTTATTCCTGAGCTTTGACGGCTCTGAGCGGGGAGAAAGGTGGCACAAGAAACATTCCGCCTTCTTAAAGACATGTGCAGCCCTGGCTTCCGTTACTGTAAATATGGCAAACACCAAACATGCGATCCCGACTGATACGATCATCTTTTTCATAACTCACTCCTCCTCACAAAATCTTTGAAAGTCTTTACAATTCCAATTTAGACCTTCGTTGGAGGGGAGAACATCGGGCTAATCCTGATTTGAGCATACGAAAAGCCTGAGGCTTTATATTGTTTATTTATCAAGTAGTTAAGGCGCACCCAAGATGGTATGAATGCGCTTGAAACTGGTGATTTGATGAATTGGCTCTCTGAAAATCTGGCATTGGAAGTAACGGATACAAAAGCATGGGATACTTCTAGCCCACATATTTCATGAAGCGCGGGGGTAAAGGTACAAAACATTTTGTACCCATTGCAATAAAACGTATTTTTTGCAAATACTACAAACTCGCGTTTTGTACCTTTTCATCTCCCGCCCTTCACCTCGTGAGCGAGTCGTACCGACCTTCGGGCGAGTCTGATTCACCACATCTACTTCGCCATAAGCCGCTCGAAGTATGTTCATACGACTTCACGACTTCTGGCTTGTATCTGCGGCAAATCAGAACTCGTGCAATAAG
>DAOWET010000024.1 GCA_030638335.1 Nitrospirota bacterium | reverse complement strand
GATCCAAAGTGGTGAATATCTAGGAGAAGATGATATAATCAGGTTCGATGACGTTTACGGACGGGATACGAAAGCGGTTTGAGCAAGCTGACAAGAGGTCTATGGCCCTTCAGGGCGTGGGTATCCTGCTTGGGCTTCTGTTCTTTGCCTACCTGTTTGCCATGGCCCTGCAGATGCGCCTCAACGACCCCGACCTCTGGTGGCACCTCAAGACCGGCGATTACATTGTCAAGCACGGTGACATTCCCGACGTAGACCCCTTTGCCTACACAACCCCCCGCCCCCTGACCGAGAACCAGAAGATCGGTCTGCGCTCCCAGTGGCTTGGGCAGGTGACGCTGAGCTCCATCCACAAGCTTGGCGGCCTCACCGGAGTTGTCTATTACAGGAACATGCTCATTATCATGCCAATGCTACTTCTGTTCCTCTGGCTCATACGAAACAAGGTCCCTCCATGGCAGGCCCTTATATTCATCAGCATGCCGGCCATGATGCTGGACATCCAGCTGTTCTATTCTTTTGAACGACCGCAGGGCCTGTCCTTCAACCTGGTGATCATAGTCTGCATCCTCTTGAACCGCATCCGGCGAAAGGCCCTGCATGAAGGTGTGAAGTTCGACCACTCCTACTGGATGCTTCCGGTCGTGATGGTGCTTTGGAGCAATATCCACGGCGCCTACCTTGTGGGTTGCTACATAATAATGATATACCTCTTCTCCGAGGCGTTTGTGGCTGCCTTGCGCCTGTCCATGGGATTAGTCTTCCGCAGGTTCATAAAGGACACGAACTCAGAGGATTCAAGTGTGGTGATGTTTTTCTTCCGGCCGTTCCTGAAGCACCAGGACAAAAAGATCCCCTGGGTGTTCTTCGCAGTATGTCTGGCCTCCATAGCCTCTGTTGTGATGAACCCCAACGGCACTGCCATGTTCTACTCGTACACAAAGGGCCTTGTTACGATGTTCATCAATGATGTCAACAGGTACGCAACAGGCGGCGGCGGCGCCGGCTGGGTCAAGGATGTGGTGCTTGAGTTCAAACCCCTGTGGTATTTCTACAAGGAGCTGCACTACGACTGGCTCATCATGTACTGGCTCTTTACAGCGATGACATTCATAACGATGATCGCGCGGTTCATCCTCAGGCGCGAGGTGGACATTGCCGATTTCCTGGTCATTACCTTCATCACCGTCTTTGCCAACATGTACGCCAGGGGGCTGATGTTCTCGCTGACAGTCCTGCCCTTTTACTTCGCAAAGAGCGTCATAGCGCTTGAGGTCCCCAAGAAGAGCTTCCGCCTGGCGCTTAAGGTCGCCATGGTAATGGCCCTGGCCCTTGGGGTTGGGTTTGTGACATACACGTACAAGCACACGCCGAGGGTCTTCAAGCCCAGGGTTGCAAAGGGGTGGGTCTCGCCGTGGTATCCCTCGACCATGGTGAAGTTCATCAAGGCGGTCAAGCCCGCCGCGCCCATGTACAACTACTACACATGGGGCGGTTTCCTCATCTGGGAGCTGTTCCCCGAGTACCAGGTCTTTATCGACGGCAGGGCCATAGACAACAACACCAACCAGACTGCGGACCAGATGCTGAAGACCTTTCCCGGCTGGCAGCAGAGGCTGAAGGTCTATAACATAAACTTCATCGCCATCCCCGTGGTCTTCCGCGAGTCAGGCCATATAATCCCCATGGCCACGGCCCTGGTGAAGGACGACAGGTGGAAGCTTGTCTTCATTACTCAAAACAGCGCGCTCTTTGTGCTCGACCACCCCAGAAACCGCGATATCATAAACAAGTACAACCGCGACAAGCGGCTCATATACCGCGAGATAATTTCCGTGGAGAACATCTTCCTGAGGACCATGCCCTGGAACCCGGTCTTCAATATCTCAAAGGCCGACGCCCTTCTTGGGCTGGGGAAGTTTGCAGAGGCAAAGGCCATCTATGAGAAGTTCCCGCAGAGGGCTTCTTTCCAGTTGCAGCGCCTCCGCAAAATGGGCTTCTAGCCACGCTTCCTGATTCGCCCATCTACTGCGTAATAACCCGCTCGAAGTACGACAAGTACTACTTCGCGTCTTCTTACTTGTATATGAACGAATCAGAAACCGTTAAGGTTTGCAATAACCTGACGCAACGGCAAAGGATCATGTTAAAGGGCCTATGGCCCCTTCATGCTTTCTTCCTACCATCCACAGCAAATCAGAAACCGTGGGGGTCACGGACCCCTTTTATTTGGGTCTGCAATATTATCAGCGCAATAAATCCAGCCCGTGGCTGGCAGAAACCGTGGTACAAGTGGTGTGTTGCCATTAATTATTTGAAGCACGTTGAAAGACAAAGCTACTTCATATAAAAAGGGACCATGGCCCCTTCGCGAACCTTTCCTTGCATCTTATATGATTAGGGTAGAATGAAATCAAGATGTGACGGGACAAGGCCGACCTTGCATCAAGGATTAAACCTGTGCTGTAGATTGGCCCCCGTCCACCACTTTTTTGAGATTGGACGGAATCTGAGGCTTCGAGCCT
>DAOWET010000019.1 GCA_030638335.1 Nitrospirota bacterium | reverse complement strand
TCATGCCGTCCGACTTCAACTCTGTTATCCTGTCGCGTTCAGCAAGGCTGAGATGCCTGTATCCTTTTTCCATAACCACCAAGCGTACCAGCCAGGCAGCCACTACGCCAAGTGTTGCACTTCCTTATTGAACTGGGGATTGTATTAAGGGGGAGTAATGAAAAAGTTTATTCTTATCATTGCGGCACTGGCATTCGTATTAGCTGCGGGCGCGCCGCACACGGCAAAGGCGGCGGTCTCTGCAAACGAGTTTCAGGCGCTCATTGACCTGTACGCCTTCACCAACGGCGCGAGCTGGGATACGAGCACAAACTGGCTCACGGGCGACCCGTGCGTGGATGGATGGGCTGGCGTGACATGCGACGCGGGGGACACAACGGTCACACAACTCCACCTCTCCGGCAACAACCTCGATGGCTCGATCCCCCCGGCCATAGGCAACCTCACGGCACTCACGAGCCTCTACCTCCGCAGCAACCAGCTAACGGGGAGCATACCTGCGGAGATAGGCAGCCTCACGGCCCTCAAGTGGCTTCAACTCTACGGCAACCAGCTAACGGGGAGCATTCCTGCGGAGATAGGCAGCCTCACCGCCCTCAAGACCCTCAGCCTCCACAACAACCAGCTAACGGGGAGCATTCCTGAGAGCATAATAAACCTGGACAGCCTGCAGTATCTTTATATATACAGCAACAAGCTCTCGGGCGAGGTGCCTGCGGGCATCATGAACACCGCGCTCTATGCCGGGCAAAGCCAATTCGGCTATAACTCCCTATACTCCACCGACGGTGCAGTGACCTCGTTCCTGGATGATAAACAGTCCGGCGGCACATTTGCCGCGAACCAGACCGTTGCGCCCACGGACCTTTTGGCAGCAGCAGCAAGCGGCACAGAAATAGACCTCTTATGGACGCCCATCACCTATACGGGCGCAACCGGTGGCTACGAGATATGGTACGCCACAGCCTCAGGCGGCCCCTACTCATGGATACAGAACACCGTGGACAAGACGATAATCACTGATACCGTAACCGGCCTGACACTTAGCACGGACTACTACTTCGTGCTCCGCACCTGGACAGACCCGCACGCGAATAACTTAAACATTGTGGTAAGCGAATACTCCACCGAGGCCACGGCCAAGACCACGGGCGGCGGCGGTGGAGGCGGCGGTGGCGGCGGTGGTGGCGGTGGTGATGACGATGATGATGACGGCGGCGGAGGCGATGGAGGCTGTTTCATAGCCACGGCGGCGTACGGGAGCTACAGCGAGTCGCACGTGATGGCGCTCAGGGAGTTCAGGGACAAACACCTGCTTACGAACGCTGCGGGTCGTGCGCTTGTTGATGCCTACTATGCATACTCGCCTCCGATGGCCGACTTTATAGCAGAGCATGGCGCGTTAAGGGTAACCACACGCATGGCTCTTGCGCCTGTGGTGGGCACGGTGAAGCATCCCGGTGCCGCCCTTGTTCTCATGGGCTTTGTGGTAGCTGGAGCAGGAGAGACCATCAGGCGCAGGAAAAAGCGCAAGTAGATAAATAAATCAAAAAACGAATCTTAAGAGGGCCGGAGGCGAATGAGTCTCCGGCCCTCTTTTTATTTTTGCCGGAACCCCTGGGGGCAATAAACGCCAGTGTGTTAAAAAGTAGCAAAGGCACTACAGTTTTAAAGCAGATGTTTAAGACATGTGTGCGTAAATATTGTATTGTTTTTGTGTATGTATAATTTTGTTGTGTATTAAGACCGGACAAGACAGTCTCAGATGAATGGAATTTTAGGTGTGGGTAAAAGATAATGTTTGCTGTGATATTTGTGGCTGTATGCGGGTGGAGTTCTCGTATTAATCAAGCATGAACATTATAAGATCGCTAAGGAGCTAAGAGTAATGAAAAAGTTTTTTCTTATCATTGCAGCTATGGCATTCATATTTACATTATCATCGGGTATTGTGGCAGAGGCGGTTGCCCCCGGGCCTGCCTTCGTCAACGTGACAACGGCAACGCCGGACACGGTCTGCTCGGACGGCACGTGCGATTTCCAGAGCGCGCTCTATAATGCGGAGGCCTACGGCGGGGACTACACGATCAACGTTGCGGCCGGTGATTATGATGTGGACGAGACCCTGACCTATACAGCCGCCTTTGACCACGCGCTTGTCATTAACGGTGCGGGCGCGGGCTCGACTATACTCAACGGCCTTGACATCAGGCAGATAATGAACATAGACACCACCGGTCTCGGGAGCGACACAATAAGCCATATCACTGTTCAGGGCATCGGGTTCACCAACGGCTCTGCCGCTGGTTTAAATGGCGGCGGCCTTTATATACAAACCAATAGCGCAAACATCACCATAGAGGACGCCGAATTCATTGAGAACGTATCCTCGAACTCCGGCGGCGGGGCTTATGTATATTCCGACTCTGGGGCGGTAACGATAACGGACAGCATGTTCAGCGGCAATGCCGCCACTGACTACGGAGGCGGGGTTTATGCAGAGTCCGACTCCGGGGCGGTCAATATAATGAGCAGTGCGTTCAGCGGCAATAAATCTTCCTTATACGGAGGCGGGGCTGATGTAGAGTCCAGCTCCGGGGCGATCACTATAACGGGCAGCACGTTCAGCGGCAATAACGCTGAAAACAACGGCGGCGGGGTTTATGCAAAAGATGGCGGATCGGGCGGCTCGACGATAACAAACAGCACATTCAGCGGCAATAACTCTGCATTAGACGGAGGCGGGGCTTATGTGTTTTCATTAAGCACCGGGTCGGCTGCGATAACCAACAGCACCTTCAGCGGCAATGCCGGAGACTGGGGCGGCGGGGCTTATGTCTATTCCTCCTCCGGGACGGCTGCGATACTAAACAGCACCTTCAGCGGGAATACCGCTGCTATCTTCGGCGGCGGGGCTTATGCCGCTGCTCAACTGGATTTATTATTCAATGGCAATGTCCTGAAGGGCAATACCGCCACTGATGACGGCGGCGGCATTTATGTCGAGCCACAGACAGACGTATACCTTAGAAACAACACCTTAAGCGGCAACACCTCGGACACAAGAGGTGGCGGGGCGTTCGTTTATAGCGTGACCACCAATGCCTACCTCTACAACAACATCATAAACGGGAACACGGCCTTGGCCGCGATCTCAAACGGCTCGGATATATACCTGGATGATACCGTGGGCTCGACGATAACCCTGGACTACAACAACTACGCAATACTCAATGCCTTGGGAAACGGCACGATAAACATACTGAACTCCGTGGACGTGGACCCCGGGTTTGCGGACACCTCGGACGCGGACGAGGCCAACTGGAACCTGCATCTTAAGAGCGGCTCTCCAATGATAGACGCGGGCAAGGATGCTCTCGTATCTGCTGGCATAACAAACGACATTGACGGGGACTACAGGTTCCTCGACGGGGACAACGACGGCACCGCAACCGTTGACATTGGAGCTGACGAGCATGTGTATGTTGCTAGCGGTGGTGGCGGCGGTGGCGGCGGTGGCGGCGGTGACGACGATGATGACGACGGCGGCGGTGGAGATGGCGGGTGCTTCATAGCCACTGCGGCTTATGGAAGCTATGCTGATGAGCATGTCATGTTACTCAGGGAGTTCAGGGACAAACACCTGCTTACGAACGCTGCGGGTCGTGCGCTTGTTGATGCCTACTACGCATACTCGCCTCCGGTGGCCGACTTCATAGCGGAGCATCCGGCCCTGAGGGCGGCCACACGCATTGCGCTTGCGCCTGTGGTGCACACGGTGAAGTATCCGATGATTCCAGTGGCGCTGGTCATCGGGGGCGCTGGCGCGCTTGCTCTAAGGAGAAGGAAGAAGAACTAAGGAACCTTAAATATTCCAAGGATTTACAGGGAGGGCCCTTCCCCAGGCCCTCCCTTTTTTATTGAAAGTTCTTGACATAACGGGCGTTCCAATCTATATTTGGCATATATACCGTTGTTTGGCTATCGGGACAGTTGTTTTTTTATTAAGGAGGGATTTATGAAAAAGACAAGGCTTTCGATATTGGCTGTAGTGTTTATTTCGCTCGTCCTAGCCGTGGCAGGCACGGCGCACGTGGCCGAGGGCAACGTCAGTGCTGACGAGCGTGCTGCGCTCGTTGATCTTTACAACGATACTGCCGGGGGGAGCTGGAGTACGAATACCAACTGGCTCACGGGCGACCCGTGCGTGGATGCCTGGTCTGGGGTGACCTGCGATATAGTGAACACAACGGTCACACAACTCCAACTGAACAGCAACAACCTCGACGGTGGCATCCCCCCGGCCTTCGGCAACCTCACGAGCCTTTTCTACCTCCTCCTCTCCAACAACCAGCTTACGGGGACCATACCGACGGAGATAGGAAATCTCACGGGCCTCAGATACCTCTACCTCGACAACAACCAGCTTACCGGGACCATAACGGCGTGGGTCGGCAACCTCACGATCCTTCAGTTCCTTTATCTCTCCAACAACCAGCTAATGGGGAGCATACCGGACTCCATAATTAACCTGGATAGACTCCAGTACCTCAGACTCTATAGCAACAAGCTCTCGGGCGAGGTGCCCGCAGGCATAACAAACAACGTGCTCATTGACAATGGCAGCGACTTCCGCTACAACGCCCTGTACGCCACTGACGTCGATGTGACCTCCTTCCTGGATTTGAAGCAAAGTGCCACCACCTTTGCGGCCACCCAGACCGTGGCGCCCACGGACCTTACTTTTACCATCGTCAACAGCACCTCAGTGGACCTCGACTGGACGGCCGTAACCTATACCGCAGACCCGGGGGGCTACGAGATATGGAACTCCACCACCGCAGGCGGACCTTACTCATGGCTTATGAACACCGTGGACAAGAATGTAATCACAAATACCATAACCGGCCTGACGCCCGGCACGGATGATTACTTCGTCCTCAAGACATGGACTGACCCGCACGGAAATAACGGCAACAAGGTGGTAAGCGATTACTCTGCCGAGGCCACGGCCACTACCACGGGCGGCGGCGGCGGCGGTGGAGGCGGTGATGATGACGACGGTGACGACGACGGCGGTGGCGATGGCGGATGCTTCATAGCTACGGCGGCTTATGGAAGCTATGCTGATGAGCATGTCATGTTACTCAGGGAGTTCAGGGACAAACACCTGCTTACGAACGCTGCGGGTCGTGAGCTTGTTGATGCCTACTATGCATACGCGCCTCCCATAGCTGACTTCATAGCAGAGCATGGCGCGTTAAAGGTAGCCACACGCTTTGTTCTTACCCCTGTTGTATACACTGTCAAGCATCCCGGATTAGTCCTTCTGCTCATGGGCTTTGTTGTAGCCGGGGCAGGAGAGTCTGTTCGACGGGGCAGGCACAGGAGAAGGCGCAAGTAAGACCGTCCAAATAATTAAAGAATATGACAAGGAGCCTGCGGAGATGGCTCAAGAGGCGCTCGGCGATCGAGCCGGTAATCGGACACCTCAAGGGCGACAACAGGATGGACAGGAATTATCTGAAGGGCACGGAAGGCGATAAAATGAACGCCCTACTGGCGGCGTGCGGGTATAACCTGAGAAAGCTCATAAGAGCTTTCTTTTTGCCGATTATCCGGAGGCTGCTTGAGGCGTTTTTCTCTGCCAAGAACCAACAATTACTTTGCGTACCAATCATGGTTGGCAGATAATCCGACTTTTTCAGGGACGACTAATTAGGGAACTCCTGCTGCTGCCACTATGCTTGTACATGTTATTGACACCTACACCCCGGCGTGTTAAACTTCTGATTATCATAATACCTGAACTGGAGGTGTTTTCATGTTGAGAAGGAAAGCATGGGTCTTGATTGCGGTAGCACTTGTTCTGGGCTTTGCCGGCATCTCGTCCGCCGAGACCGTGGGCTTCGAGTACGGCGTCAATTATGTGGCCTCCCCAAGCGGCGACTTTGACAAAGGCACGGCCAACCACTTCTCCCTGGTGTTCCTCCTGGAAAACGGCATGACCGCCGCGGTCTACCACGAGTCCGCGACCATGGAGCTGGAAAACAACGCAGGCACTGTTGAACTCGACATCGACGAGCTCAGGCTCGCCAAGGAAATCGGCGGCCCGGTTTCCGTGATCCTGGGCATTGGCAAGGGCTCGGACGGCACCACCTCCGGCATCGTCTCCGACGTGGGAATAAAATACGAGGCCATAAGCTCGAAAGGCAAGGCATCCACCGTGAACCTCGGCATCAACCTCCTGTACAGGTTCTTCGAGGTGACATCAGCGGCTGGCACTACCGTTGACTACGGCGGGGCCGTAATCGGCATGAACATGAGCGTTATGTTCTAGCCCGAAAAGCACTCTTGCATCCGGGCGCGGCCCTTGTGCTCATGGGTTTTGTTGTGGCCGGTGCGGGTGAGAGTTTAAGGCGCAGGAAACGCAAGTAGGTAAATAAAAACGAATCTTAAGAGGGTCGGAGGCAAGTTGAGTCTCCGGCCCTTTTTCATCTTGCCATGGTTGCTGTGCCTCCACCTAAATACCCTTTTGTAAGGCCATTTTGAGCCCCTTTGGCGGGGAATTCCGCAGAGCAGTAAGATATGCAGGGTGGACACTTTTTGCCCACCTGTAACCGGTTGATTAATTGGTGTTATTTCCCCGGTTTTTTTGATTTTCAAAGTATGATTCACGCCCCTGTTTCATGTATAATAAAGTGTTGAGTTTTTCATATAATTTTCCAAGAGGGGATGCCTTAAAAGACCATGGCTAAAGAGACTAATAAAAAGGGCAAAGACAGCTACGACGCTGATTCCATCAAGATACTCAAAGGCTTAAGCGCGGTCAGAAAGCGCCCGGCCATGTACATCGGCTCCACCAGCGTCGATGGCCTGCACCACCTGGTCTACGAGGTGGTGGACAACTCGGTGGACGAGTCCCTTGCAGGGTACTGCACAAAGATAGACGTGGGAATCCGCCCTGACGGGAGCATTACCGTGGTGGACGACGGCAGAGGGATCCCCACCGGACCGCATCCGGGCGACCCAAAGAAACGCACCGCGGCCGAGATCGTGCTAACGGAGCTGCACGCCGGGGGCAAGTTCGAGAACTCGGCCTACAAGATCTCGGGCGGGCTGCACGGGGTTGGATTGTCCGTGGTGAACGCCCTTAGCGAGTGGCTCGAGGTGGAGATACGCCAGGACGGCAAGCTCTTTGAGCAGCGCTTTGAGCGCGGAAAGCCCACCTGCAAGCTGGAGGTCACGGGAAAGGCCAGGCGCGTGGGCACGAAGATCACCTTCATGCCGGACGACAAGATATTCGAGACAACCGAGTTCAGCTTCGAGACCCTCTCGCAACGCCTGAGGGAGCTTGCCTTCCTGAACAGCGGCCTGAGGATCACTATCGCGGACGAGCGCTCTGACAAGAAGCAGGAGTTCATATACAAGGGCGGCATAGTGAGCTTTGTGGAGCACATAAACAGGAACAAGACCCCCCTGCACCCAAAGCCGGTTTACATAAATGCTGAAAAGAACGGTGTGGTGGCGGAAGTAGCGCTTCAGTATAACGATAGCTACTCGGAGACCATTTATACGTTCGCCAACAACATCAACACGCGCGAGGGCGGCACCCACCTTGTGGGCTTTAAGAGCGCGCTTACGCGCACGGTGAACGGTTACGCCTCTACGATGAAGAACATAAAGGAGTCCCTTAGCGGAGACGACATCCGCGAGGGCATAACCGCTGTGGTGAGCGTGAAGGTCCCAGACCCCCAGTTCGAGGGCCAGACCAAGATGAAGCTTGGAAACTCGGAGGTCAAGTGGATCGTGGAGGGCATCGTGAACGAGGCCCTTGGGCAGTACTTTGAGGAGCACCCCGCTGTGGCCAGAAAGATAGTGGACAAGGCCGCGCAGGCCAACCGCGCGCGCGAGGCGGCCAGAAAGGCCCGCGAACTCACCCGCAGGAAGGGGCCCCTTGAGGACCTGTCACTACCTGGTAAACTGGCTGACTGCGCTGAGAAAGATCCCGCAAAGAGCGAGATATTCATAGTTGAGGGCGACTCGGCCGGGGGCTCTGCCAAGCAGGGCCGTGACCGCCACACGCAGGCCATACTTCCCTTAAGGGGCAAGATCCTCAATGTTGAGAAGGCGCGCTTTGACAAGATGCTCTCAAGCGAGGAGATAAGGACCCTTATCTCCGCCCTTGGCACGGGTATCGGCAGCGAGGATTTTGATATCGAGAAGGCACGCTACCACAAGATAGTGCTCATGACGGACGCTGACGTGGACGGCGCGCACATCAGGACGCTTCTTCTGACATTTTTCTTCCGGCAGATGCCCGGGCTCATTGAGCATGGGTTTCTATATATTGCGCAGCCGCCGCTCTACAAGGTCAAGCGCGGGCGCAAGGAGCGCTATCTGCAGAACGACTCGGAGTTGCTGGACATGCTCTTTGAGCTTGCTGCCGACGATATCGTGTTTACAGTAAAAAAGAAACCGGTAAAGGGCAAGGTCCTTGCCGAGCACTTGAGGCGCATAAGCAATTTCGAGAGCATGCTGGGGTGGTTCAAGGCCAGAAAGAGGGACCCGGCGTTCCTGAGGTACCTGCTTGGAAACGGGCTTACAAAAAATACCCTCAAGGACAAGGACGCTCTCACGGAGTTCATGGGCAAGGTGAAGAAGGAGCTCCCGGCAGTCCGCTTTGGAAAGATCAAGAAGGACGAGGAGCACGAGGCCCACATGGTTGACGTGGGGCGCCAGGGCCACAAGCACATAACGCTTGACATGTCGTTCCTGTCAAGCCCTGAGTACAGAAACCTCGCAAAGCTCCATGCCGCAGTGAAGGAGCTGGGACGGGCCCCGTACCAGTTCACGGTCAAGGACGAGCAGTGCCAGGCAAAGGACTCCACTGACCTCATGGACCAGGTGCTTGCCGTGGCCAAGAAGGGCCTGAACATCCAGCGTTATAAAGGCCTTGGGGAGATGAACCCGGACCAGCTCTGGGAGACCACCATGAACCCGGACAAGCGGATGCTCAGGCAGGTCACGGTTGCGGACTCCATTGGTTCTGACGAGATATTCACGGTGCTCATGGGCGACCAGGTTGCGCCAAGGAAGGAATTCATCGTCAAGCACGCGCTCGAGGCCCAGAACATAGATATCTAAGTCCGGCCAGTCACGGACTGGTTTTAATAGCTCTCCTTCGAGAGCCGTAGTGTTTTCTTTAAAGGATCAAGATGAACGCTTTAAAGATGAGGTTATATGAAACTTGTCTTTAAAAGGGTCGGGGCGAAAGCCACCAGTTTAAAGGTGTCCATGACACCCCATCGATGGTTTTTATTAAGAGGGTGGAAGCTGGACGCTCCAGTATAAATGGGGCCCGTGGCCCCCAGGGGAGTGGTAGCTGATGGGTAAGACTGTTGTCGTAGCAAATCAAAAAGGCGGGGTGGGAAAGACCACCACGAGCATCAACCTGGCCTCCTC
>DAOWET010000275.1 GCA_030638335.1 Nitrospirota bacterium | reverse complement strand
GGCTGCCGCGGTGGCAAGCGCAACAAGCCTCTTTTGGCCGCCCGAGAGCTTGTGCGTGACCTTTTTCCTGAGGCTGCTTATGCCAAGCATCTCGCAGGTATCGACCACGTCCTCTCTGGCCTCGGCGTGCGTACGGCCCAGGTTAATAGGCCCAAAGGCAATGTCTTCCTCCACCGTGGGACTGAAGAGCTGGTCGTCAGAGTCCTGGAACAGAAAACCCATCCGCCTGCGGGCCTGAGAGAAATCATTCTCTGTCCTGCAATGCTTTCCGAATATGAAAACCTCGCCGGCCTTTGGAATTCTCAATCCCATAATGAGCCTCATGAGCGTGGACTTCCCAGACCCGTTGGCCCCGACAAGCCCCACATGCTCGCCTTCGCGGAGCGTGAAATCCAGCCCCTTAAAGAGAGCACCTCCGCTTTTGATGTCCTCGCCGGAGGCGTCCCCACCGGAGGTGTCGCCTCCGGGATATGAAAACCCTATGCCCCTGAGCTCTATCATAGCCCTGTCATCCTGATCGCCACCACCCCTGCCGATGCCACAGCCAGCAGCGTGCCCATGACATAATCCACGCGATGGAGGTGGAAGTGTCCGATCACCGGGAAATGCCCGTGAAACCCGCGGCAGAGCATGGCCTCGTAAACGCGCTCAGAGCGCTCAAAGCTTCTGACGATGAGCATGCCTATGAGGTTCGCAAATGTGGTGTATGAATGCTTCGATACCCTTGAATGGAAGCAGCGCACCCGCATTGCCTCTCTAAGGCGCGTGTATTCCTCATGCAGAACGCTCACGTAGCGATAGAAGTAAAAGAAGAGGTAAACGAGCTTCACAGGAGCCCTCAAGTGCACAAGGGCATGGGCCAGGCTCATGGCCTCAGTGGTCCCATACACCGCTATGGTGGCAAGCACTATCGCGTTGGTCTTGAGCGTGATCTGCAAAGCGTAAATCACCCCCTGCCTGCTTGCCACAAATGGCCCGATGCTGAAGGCCGCCTCTCCTTGCATGCTGAAAGGCAGGAACACCCAGACCACCGCCACAAAGACATTGACCACAAGCATGCGCACGCCAAGCTTTAGAGGGTCAAGCCCGGCAAGCACCGCAAGCACTATGGAGACCACGAGCGCATATGCCGGGGCAGCAAGCCCGCCCGCAAGTGCGGTAAGCACAAGAAACGGCCCTGCGGCAAGGAATTTTACACGCGGGTCCATCCTGTGAAGCGGCGAGCTTCCTTCTGCGAATTCCTCAAGATGCAATGCCCTTGCCCCTATATTCCTGTTGATTAATCTTGTTAATTATCTTAATGGTATACATATTATAAGTAGCTATCATATATATAGCGCTTAGTCTGATCAATCCCTGCTCTCTTTTTTTGATCTGAAATACAGCCAGATACCGGCAAGCCCGATGATGTATCCTGTGCCTCCGATTATCTCTGTGATGCCCGGCCTCTCAGAGGCCGCCCTCAGCCTGCTTATCTCAGCCCTGAGCGGGGCCAGCCTGGCCTTTACAGCGGCATCAACCAGTGCTTCCATGTCCCTTGAGCAATCCTCAAGGTCCTTCACTACTGGCCCCTCCTGCCCCTCATCAAGCAGAAAGCTTGCGGCATGGCCCTGCCCTGCGGCCATCATGAAATACAATGGATACGTGCCCGTATACTCGAACTCCAGATGCCCCTGCTCATCGGTACTTCCCTCAAGCAGAACACTTCCGCCCTTATCGCCCCGCACCTCGACCACGCATCCCCTGCAGGGCGCGCCGTCAAAGAAATATCCCTCAACATAGATCTTGCCTGCCTCGGAAAATGCATACACACTTGCCTTGTGCGCAATAGCCGCGCCAGGGGCAAGCAATGCCAGAAGGACTATAAATGAAAGTATCGCGTTCTTAGTCACTTTTTAAAATCCCTCCCCTGCCCTTGTCTCCATTAATTCCCCCATTAATACCAAGCAGCTCGGGCTTTACCTTCCATAAAAACGCCACCACTATCGCTGTTATCGCGGACTCCACCGCAAGCACAGGCACATGAACGGCCACAAAGGCCATGGAAAGCCCTTTGAACGACTCCTCCGTGCTCACCAGCGCAAGCGCTATAAGTACTACGCCTCCTGCCACACCGATGGCCCCTGCGATGGCCCCTGCAATAATGGACAAGGTCTTTCCTCCGGCCCTGAGCATCCGCCGGCATGTGTAGCTGGCCACAACAGCGGGCAGCGCCATGACCGTGGTGTTCGCGCCAAGCGTTGTAAACCCCCCAAACTGAAATAGCAGTGCCTGAAGCGCAAGGGCCACGAAAACCGCGGGGAATGCCATCCATCCAAGCAGTATGCCTGCCAACCCGTTCAGCGTAAGGTGTACGCTTGCCGGGCCCACGGGAAACCTTATGAGCGAGGCGACAAAGAGCGCCGAGGCAACCACGGCAACCTCAGGCACCCGCCGGTTGTCCATGAACCTCAGGCCCACCGCAAGCCCGCCCACGGTCAGTGCGGCCCCGGCACCAAGCACCGGGGCAGACAGGACTCCCTCGGACATGTGCATGGCTAGGGGATCTCTAGTGCGTTGACCCAGAATATCGCCCCGTGCTCCACAGCATAGCCCTTGCCCTTCAGGACCATTGTGTCGCCCGAGAGAAATAACGCTGCAAAACCCCACCAGCCCTTGCGGGGGATGGCATAGGTAAAAACACCCTCGGAGTCAGTGAGCACGGTTTGCGTAACATATGCAGAGGAAGGGGCCTTCAGGGAGCCGTCCGCATTATAATGCTCCACATCAACTTTGACCCCGGGCATGGGTTTGCCCCTGAATATGACACGGCCCTGGAATACGTTTCCGACCCAGAGCCCGTATGGGCGGGTAAGGGGCACTATCTCCGCCTCCATCCCAATAGGCTCTTCCCAGCCCCCCGATCGCCCCAGGGCGCTCACCACCACCTTTGCGTACTGAACTATGAATAGGGTTTCATTTGCGTCAAAGTACGGCGCGCTCTTCATATGGAAGATATGGTCGCCGGGTTTTTTTATGGGATATGCGAGGTAATAAGCCGAACCGTCCGGGACCTCGGCCTTCTGGAGCCTCTCAAGCAGGTCCGTATCCACCCCCCTGACCCTTACGCCAAGGGATTCAGGCTTCTTCATCGTGAGGACCGTCTGCTCAAAGGGATGGATGAGCCAGGCCCTCAGAGTGATCTTCTTCTCGTCCTTTATCGTGACTATGTCATCCGAGGGCAGGAGCATCGCGAAATGCGCCCGCGCCTCATGCGCGCCGAACACAACGATCACAGACACCATAAAGGCAAACAGGTACTTTCTAAACTTTCTCAACGGGCACCTCCTTTGCGCTTCATGTGATCAGACGCATATACTGTAGCACATTTTTGCAAATCGTGCTACAGTATATGGGGAGTTGATTCCACGGAAGGACTGTAGCACAATATCGCCTGGAGGTGTTTTGAATAAAAGATGCCATTGACACGGTTCGGCATATCGCTTGACAGAGGGCTCCTGAAAAAGTTCGACAGGCTGGTTGCGTCCAAGGGATACTCCAACAGGAGCGAGGCCATCCGCGACCTCATCCGGGACTCACTTGTCAGGGAGCACGTTAGTGAGGGCGGCGAGGCCGCGGGCACCATCACGCTGATCTACTCTCACGACACGCGCGAACTCACCGACACCCTCACCGACATCCAGCACAAGTACCACAACATGGTGGTCAGCTCGATGCATATCCACCTTGACGGGCATAACTGCCTTGAAGTGCTCGTGGTCAGGGGAAAGGCAAGCGTTATCCAGAAGGTCGCGGACCGCCTCATCGGCACCAGGGGCGTAAAACACGGCAAGCTCTCCCTCACCGCAACTGGCAAAGGTTTTTAAATAGGTCGAGTCGACCCGATTCGTTGGGGTTTTAAAGAAAACAGCATACTCTCAAAGAAATCGTATTAAATAGCTCCACTGACCCGCTTATTTCACGAGGTGATCACGGGCACCTCTAAACTGGAGCGCCCAGCTTCGATCCTTCCAAAAGTAAGTTTCTCAAAGGATTCCCTCTAATAATAAATGACTCTAATCATTGCGCCTCACCCGTTCTGCTTTGACAGGGCATCGGTGCCGGTGGTGCCAAGGGCACCTTCTTCTTCCTTTTTGCGCGCCCATACGTGAACGCAAAAGCAAGCAATATAGAACAAGGGTAGACGCGAAGCGCGGGGTCATGATGACTGTTGTTTTCACGAAATAAGAGCGCGCATCCGGCTCACGATCTTATGGAAAAGTAGAACTGCACTTTCTTGGGTACTTCTTTGGGCAAACAAAGAAGTACCCCCTGGGGTGCAGGGGGTGGGAACCGCCCCGCTTAAGATAGATGATGTTTTGCTATGGGATCAAAACGTTTTGTACTTTTATTGAGTGCCATAGGCACCCACCGCGCTTTATGAAATAGAACAGGCAAGCGCGGAGCCAAGCCGCGATGTGTCTGGAAAAACTCGCGCAGGACTATTAAAAAGCCCTAATCTTCCTCTTTCCACAGAATGTCCAGCAGCTCTTTGGGGCCAAAGGGTTTGGCAAGAAAATCCACGCCCATGTCGCGGGCCTGCTCCCTCACCTCGTCCGTGGCAAAACCGGATATGAGAACAAGACGCACATCAGGGGCCAGCTGGCGCGCCTGCCGGATGAATTCCATGCCGTCCATTCCCGGCATCTTGAGGTCCGTAAGCACGATCTTGAAACCAGCATCTTCCTTGATAAGGCGCAGCCCCTCCTCTGGAGAGTGAACGGCCCTGAGGTCAAACTCCGTTGGGAAGGCAGTACGCTCGCAGCACTGCCGTATAACCTGCTCGTCATCTACAACAAGGACCATAATTTTGCCTGCCATGCCTGTCTCCTTGTCTTACTCCAGAACCTGGGTACTACTGGAACTCCACGTGCTCACCCTCAGACTCCGCGCCCGATTCCACGTGTTTTACCGGAAGGCGCACAGTGACCGTGGCCCCCTTGCCAACCTTTGAATGTATGAGAAGGTCCCCGCCGTGGCGTTTCACGATCCCGTAGCTTACGGGAAGCCCCAGGCCGGTTCCCTTGCCAACGCTCTTTGTCGTAAAGAAGGGCTCGAGTATCTTGTTCAGGTTTTCCGGGGAGATGCCGGGGCCTGTGTCTGAAAATGCGGCCTCCACGAACTCCTCCCCATCTATCACCACGCGTCCGGTCTTGATGGTTATCTTGCCGTTGCCGTTCATGGCGTCGGCAGCGTTGGTTATGAGGTTAAGGAATACCTGCTGTATCTGGTTCGCATCCAGCGTCAACTTCGAAAGCCCGTCCTTGAGGTCCATCTCGAGCTTCACGTTATGGAAGGCCGACTGGTTGCGGATCATGGAGACGGCGTTTTCTAAAAGCTCGTTAAGGTTGACCGAGGATTTCTCGGAGGAACCCTTGCGGGAGAAGCTTAGAAGGCCTTTGATTATCTTTGTGCACCGGTCGGCCTGTTCGATGATCAGCTCCAGGTCCTCACGGTCCATCGTGTTCTCCGGCGGTGTGCGGTCAAGCATCAGGTGGGCAAATGTGACAACACCCGTAAGGGGGTTGTTCAGCTCGTGGGCAACGCCTGCGGACATCCTTCCAAGGGAGGCCAGTTTCTCGGCGTTAACCAGCTGTTCCTGGGTCTCCTTTATCTCGGCCGTCTTTTTCTCAACCTCTGCCTGGAGCTCCTCGGCCCAGTTCTCAAGACGGTTCTTGTATTTCTGTATATCATGGGCCATGGCATTGAAGTTCTGCGCAAGCCGCCCCATCTCGTCCCTCGTGTTGAGTTCTATGGGATGCTGGAAGTTTCCGTCCGAGAGCCATGTCATCCCCTCCTCTATCATGGACACGGGACGCGTAACGAACTTGTAGATAATGTAGAAAAGAAACAGCGAGATCATGACCACCATCAGCGCGCCCACTAAAAAGGCGCCAAGCAGGAGCCTCCGCGTGGTCTTTGCTATCTCGCTCACATTATAGCTGGTATAAAGTACGCCAAGCACATTCTGCTCGGGGTTATGGAAGTGGCAGGCAGCGGTGGAACACTCCGGCGCGCTATTGATCGCCGAGTAATAGTTCAGGATCTGGTCGCCCGTGTAGTGGCCCACAATGATGGGCAGGGCCTCCCCGCCATCGGCAACCACCTTTATAGCATCAATGTCATCATGGACCTTGCCAACGTCAGAGGGGTTGCTTGAGAAGAGGATACGGCCCCTTGTGTTATAAACATGCACTGTCTCGATGTCGGGGGAGTCGCCAAGGTTCTCCAGGGACTGGGCGATGTCCTCGCGCCGGTTCTCGAGCATGTCGTAGAAAAGGCTTTTCTGAATGAGCTCGTCCATGAACCTTGCGTGCCTGTCCAGGTTGCGCATGGTGAGGCTTCGCTCAAAGGTAAAGAATAGCAGGCCCGATGATGCGCTAATAGCGATCATCAGAATAAATATTGCCAGGGACAGCTTGCCTGCCAGAGTTCTAGGATGGTTCTTTAGATTAAACACACATCATTTTGCCATACATTGCAAAGGCTTTCAAGCATTTTCAGTCTTTTTGTCCAGAGAAAGCAAAATAATCTCCCGAAGCCAGCCCTTCAGGGCCCCGGCAGAGCCCTTTGGGTCGTAAAGGCTCCGGAGTTCCTTGATGGTCGTTACCCGGCCGGCATCGTACTGTCCTGCAAAGGCCTTCAGAGACCTGATATCAAGGCGCGTGTACAGACACCATGACAGGGCCGGGAAATCGTTTTTTCTGAGACAGATGAAAAAGCTCAGGTTGCGGGGCGCGTTCCGGTCCCCGTCTATGCTCTCCGGCGGCGCCACCTCAAGCCGGAAATCCGCCCCAAGTTCCTTGCCAATGTGTTCCACCTCGCCCTGTACGCCGGAGAGGAACTCCAGAAATTCCTCCTGTCCCTCCCACGCCGGGTCCTTCATCCGACTGTCGTCCACACTCGTGCGCATATGCTCTCCTGTACTTGTCCGGATTTTGATCTTTTCTTGAAAATTCCAGCGGGCCCGCTCACAGTGCCGCCACGCCCGCAACTCATACCATATAATTATATTTGCCTTTCAAGGAGTATGCAACCCCCCTGCACAAAGCTTCTTGCAAGCTTGGGTATTATGATATAACCTAAAAAGAACCATCCATTCAGGAGGCAGTTTCTTAACTGTGAAACGAAGGGATTTCATAATATCCACCGGGGTAGCGGGCGCTGGGATGCTCGTCCCCGGCGCTCTGGGCGCGCTGGCTAGTACTGCTGCGGAGGGCGCCCCTGACCTTGCCATAGCCACTGGGGACGATCCCGCAAAGACCACCCGGGCCGCTGTAGAGGCCCTCGGGGGCATGGACCTTTTTGTAAATAAAGGAGAAAAGGTCGTTGTCAAGCCCAATATGGCCTGGGACCGCACCCCGGAGTACGCGGCCAACTCCAACCCGGCTGTGGTGGCGGAAGTTGTAAAGATGTGCCTTGAGTCCGGCGCGAGTCAGGTCCTTGTCTTTGACCGCTCTGTGAACGACCCCCGCAGATGCTATGAGCAAAGCGGCATCAGGGCCGCTGCCGAGGCCGCGGGGGCAAAGGTCGTGCATATCGACGGCAGGCGGTTCAGGAAGGTCAGTATCCCGGGGGCCACTGTGCTCAAGACCTGGGAATTCTACTCAGAGGTCCTTGATGCAGACGCTCTGATAAACGTCCCCATCGCCAAACACCACGGCCTTGCCAGGCTCACCATGGGCATGAAGAACTGGATGGGCGTCATAGGCAAAAGGCGGAGCGTGATTCACCAGAAGCTCGACGCAGCTCTTGTAGACATCTCACGCGTTATCAGGCCAAGATTGACTGTGCTTGACGCGGTGCGCATCCTCACGGCCAACGGGCCTCAAGGAGGGTCCCTCGGGGACGTTAAAAGGCTCGATACAGTCGTGGCCGGAACAGACCAGGTCTCGGTGGATTCCTTTGGCGCGTCTCTTTTTGGCCTGAAGGGCTCGGATCTGGGATATGTGCGCGAGGCAGAGGCAGCGGGCCTTGGCACGGCGGACCTCAGTGCCCTGAACATCGTCCGTATAAAGGCCTGAGCCGGAACTATTATGAAGTCCGGTATGAGGTCCGTCATAAAATCCATGAAGACAAAAAAACTCACACTGGCCCGAAGGCTATCGCAGGGTTTTTTCCTCTTGCTTTTTCTTTTTCTGTTCATAGAGACAGAGAGCAAGGGAGCGGACGAGCTGGGGCCTCCGGTGCGCCTCTTCCTGGACTTTGACCCGCTTATCCTTATAACCACGCTACTGGCTGCGCACAAGGCAGCGGTGGCCTTCTACCTCTCGCTTATATTAATAGCCATCACGCTTGTCTTCGGGCGGGTATTCTGCGGATGGGCCTGCCCCCTTGGCACACTTCATAATCTTGTGGGGCTTTTTAAAAAGCACGCTGATCCAGTATTAAAAATACAGTGGCTTAAATACCTGGTGCTTGTTTTTCTATTAGTGTCTTCGCTTTTCACCTTGCAGCTGGTAGGTTTCCTAGACCCAATATCCCTTCTGATACGCTCGCTCTCCTTAAGCGTCTATCCTTTATTTGCAAAGGCCATCTCCTCTGTCTTTGACACGGCCTTTGAATACGGCCCGGCGTGGCTTAGCGCCATGAGCGAGCCTGTGTACGGGGCGCTCAAGGAAAGCGTGCTTCCATTTAACGAGCCCCATTACAGGCAGGCGGTCTTTATAGGGTTTTTATTTATGCTTGTTCTTCTTGCGAATCTTTACGAGAGACGGTTCTGGTGCAGGCACCTGTGCCCGCTTGGGGCCCTATTGGGCCTATTAAGCAGAAATGCAATGGTGTCCCGCAGAGTGAGCGAGGGCTGCACAGGATGCGGCGCGTGCGAGGCCGTATGCCAGGGCGCGGCCAAACCTCACGTGCCTGCCGCCTACAGGGTAGAGGAATGTTTCGCCTGCAACAACTGCGATGACGTCTGCCCCGAGGGCGCGGTATTTTTTGGAAGACGCCGTGGGGCAGCCCCCCTTCCCATTGACCTTGGCAGGAGGAAACTTGTTACCGCAACGCTTGCAGGTGTTGTGGCAGTTCCGCTTTTACGCATAGGCCCCAAGGAACTCAGGCCCGAGCCCCTCCTTATCCGCCCGCCGGGCGCGCTTGCGGAACGCGAGTTCCTGCGCACGTGCGTACGGTGCGGAGAATGCATGAAGGTCTGCATCACCGGGGGGCTCCAGCCGGCGTTCCTGGAGGCAGGGGCCGAGGGGCTCTGGACCCCGGTGCTCGTGCCGCGCATAGGCTACTGCGAGTACCGCTGCACGCTGTGCGGACAGGTCTGTCCCACAGGGGCTATCGAGCGGCTTGAGGTGGATAAGAAGGTAAGGGTGAAGATCGGTCTTGCCATGGTGGACAAGGGCCGGTGCCTGCCCTGGGCCCATGGCATCCCCTGTATAGTCTGCGAGGAGGTCTGTCCCACCCCCAAGAAGGCCGTATGGTTCAGAGAAGAAAGCTTTGAGGACAGGCGGGGCAGAATTGTGAAGCTGAAAGTTCCAATGGTGGACCTCAAGCTCTGCACAGGCTGCGGCATATGCGAGACCCTCTGCCCTGTGCCGGACTGGCCGGCCATCAGGGTCACCAGCGTTGGAGAATCGCGATCCGAGGACAACCAGCTTTTGATATAAACTTTGAGAAAATAGAGAAGAGGTTAATTCCCACATTTGGATTTTAAAGCATTTTTCGGGGTTTTAGGTGCCTTCTTCTGCTTCTTCAATCGTCCACCTACTGTGCTTTGTTGATTCTATCAACTTACACAGTTTCGTGGACAGTCTCACTTTTTACAGTTTAAGGCCTCACGGTTTTAATTTACTATCTTTTCTACGTCGTCCAAAGATCATAATAAAATGGTAAATGCCTTGCCTTCTCTCCCCTATGATCATTTATTCGACGATCATTTGCAAACCCTGCACTCAATTTATTGCGACGATCAATATAACACAAAATCTTGTTCAAAGCGCAATCATCACTTTTCTCAGTAATCGAAGTGCAAAACTGCATAATCTCATTACAGGATCGGGCATAATCTATACCCTTCTCTTCTATAGATTTATTTTTTGTTCTACCGTCATGTTCCCAAATAAAATATGCCTTTAATTCCTTAGCTTCCTGAATATGTATTTCATCTAGATATTCTATACAACAATCCTTTACAACTTTACACGTTGACGCCTTACATAAATTGATATAACAGTCCAATATCGTTAACGCGGTTAGTTTTTTTCCATTCGACCAATTTGTTAGATCGTCTGAACTATTTGGGCTCTTGAATATGCCCGAAGCATTGACTTCTGTCAAATACTTTAAATACTCTGGCGTTATGTCATCATAATGAATAGGCATATTACTTCTCCTCCAAATTGTCTTTACTGTCCTCTTTACTGTCCTCCGTCATATCAAACATTTTTGTTAGATATGCTTTGAATTTATCTAATTCTTTCTGGCTTTCTTTCTGCGATTTCTCATGAACACTAACAATGAATTTGTCACTGATAGCTGTGCTTGAGCCGTTGCCAAGTTTTTCCCACAGCGACATAGAGGTATAACCCGATAATAGTGCTGTCATCATATCATTAGCATTTGCTTTTGCAACACCGAGCCCAATAATGCCGCCAAAAAAACAAATAGTAAACAAATCAAAACATTCGCTAAACATAATTTTTCTTGATATTGGACCATATACTTTTCGAAGTTCAAAGAAATAGTTAGCATATGCCCCCAAGAAAGCAATTAGGAAAAGAAGCGCCCCAACGCTTATATTATTAAGTTCTATAATCAAATCTTTAATGCCTAATTATTAGCTTGTTTCACATAGGATCTCATTCTTTAACTTTTCACCTACTGCATTTAGCTCTGCAAGCGCATTTTGAAATATTTCCTCTTGTTTCTCAATAAATTGCATTTTCTCATTTTGAAGTTGCGCTACGGGTATGGTGGATGTCTTCATTGCCTCTGCTATTTGTTCCTCAATTTCTTTCTTTGCCTCTTCTCTTTCTGCTTCAATAGCTTTCCTCTTTGAAGACACAACCTCCATTAAGTATCGCGCCTGCCTTGTTGATATTGACAAAACACACCTCCTGTGTTCTTGTTTCCGCAACCAGCAGTGCGGCTATTTATGTCCTAGTAATATAATAGATTGTGTTATTAAAGTCAAGATCTCATAGCCTTAAACAACCATTAGCACTGCCATGCTGGGCTTGAGACTCGTGGAGCAGTGGTGGATATGCCTGCCATACACGTCACCAGCGTTGGAGAATCGCGATCCGATGACAACCAGTTACTGATCTGAATCCAAAAAAACCCCTGCCATAAATGACAGGGGCCTTTACAAAAAAATTTCCGATGGTGCCGAGGGCGGGACTCGAACCCGCATGGGTTGCCCCACACGGCCCTCAACCGTGCGTGTCTACCAGTTCCACCACCTCGGCTGATGCATAAATACGAAAACTAATCATACACCAGGGATTCCAGGCTTTTCAACCCAAGGGGTCACGGACCCCTTCTACAGGCATTCGAAGCCTTTCAGAACAACAAAACGCAGCACTTCATGAAAAAACGGGCTAGAAGGCAAAGCCCAGATCGATGTTCATGGACGAGCCGCCAAAGTCAGAGGTCTCCCCCTCGCCCTCGTACTCGTCCGAGAATAACTTCAGGCTGCCCCCGAGGAAGAACTTGTCCGTAATGAAATACCTGGCCCCGCCCTTGAGCACAAGGCCCATT
This sequence comes from Nitrospirota bacterium, assembly GCA_030638335.1. GTDB lineage: Bacteria > Nitrospirota > Thermodesulfovibrionia > Thermodesulfovibrionales > JdFR-86 > DAOWET01. The sequence continues at coordinate 5,989 of DAOWET010000275.1, read as the reverse complement.
CCCTGTTTTATATCCGCGGAGATTATAGGGCCCAGAACCCCGCTTATGGAGTTGAAGTAAAAGCCCACGCCTATGGCGCCATAGGGCTGGAGTTTCGCGTTTCTCTTCTGTATGTACACCATTGGCTCAAAGCCGGTGATATTCACGGTCATGATGCCCATTGGATGGGAGATCTCCGTGTTGGCATAGTGCAGGTCTATACCCGCGGCAACGAGGTCCTCAAGCTGGGCCACGAAGGAGAGGTTCACGTCCGTGCCTTTTTCCCAGCCATTTCCAGCGATGGGCTCGTAGTCGCTACCCGGGACAAAGACTCCGTAACCCACGCTTAAGTATATGATCCTGTCAACTTCACTCTCTGCCCGCGCGGTGCCCGCGGACACCATCGCCAATAGGACCGCTACGAATAGAATAAGTGCTTTTTTCATCTCAGGCCTCCAGGATTAATGCTTTTTCAGAACATGCAAGTTATAACAATTGTTCACTCCCTACATTCTATTGGGTATCAGAGAAACTGTCAATGAGATTATTGACCATGAACTGCCTGGGCATGAAGAGACATTTAAATACAGCTCAGGATCCTAGTATTAAATCTGGGGGATCTAATGGGGGCCGCCCTGTGGCAGATCAGAACTCGTGATATAAGCGGGTCAACCCCTTTTCTTGTCCAGTACCGCGGCTTTCTTCTCCACATCCTTAGCCATCTTGCGCCTGCCAGCGCGGAGTTTAGCAAGCACGCCCTTGTTCGTGCGGGCGACTATCTGGGCTGCCAGATGTCCGGCGTTCTTTGCCCCTGCCTTGCCAATGGCAACAGTGGCCACAGGTATGCCAGGGGGCATCTGCACTGTTGATATAAGCGCGTCAAACCCGTTTAGCGGCGAGGCGTTAAGCGGCACGCCTATGACCGGCAGCACGGTCTCGGCCGCCACTGCCCCTGCCAGATGAGCGGCCATGCCAGCCCCGCAGATGATGGCCTGCGCGCCTTTCTTCTCTGCGTCCTTAACCAGCTTTCTGACGCGCTCCGGGGTCCTGTGCGCGCTTGCCACTGTCATCGCGTATTTGATTCCGTACTCGTCCAGTACTTCCGCAGCCCCCTCCATCACAGTGATGTCCGAGTCAGATCCCATCAATATAAGTACTTTCATAATGCTCCTCCCCGGTCACGGACCGGACTTAATAGGTCGAGTCGACCCGTCAAGCATCCTCCTAAAGCAATCAGGTTATCTACAATTAACCCAGTCTAATAAATTGTAACCTTTTTGTAAAGAACTTTCTCTTTATCAGCCTCGTCGCGTGTAGCCCCGGGTTTAAATGGGATCCGTGACCCCCACGGTTTCTGATTTGCTGTAGATACAAGCCAGAAGACGCGAAGGGGCCACGGGCCCATTTACTTTCGTACTTCGAGCGGCTTATTCTGCCGTAGATGCAGTGAATCAGGAAGCGTGGCGCTTTAGAGCTTTGTCGCCTATGTCTGTACGGTAGTGCATGCCCTCGAAGTTTATCTTCCCTATGGCCTCGTGGCATTTCTCCTTGGCCGCCTTCAAGTCCGCCCCAAGCGCTGTCACGCCTAGCACCCGGCCGCCGTTGGTGACCACATGTCCGTCATTGAACGCCGTGCCCGCGTGAAACACGGTCACGCCCTCAATGGCATCGGCCTCCTCAAGGCCGGTAATCGCTTTGCCCTTGTCATAGCTGTCGGGGTAGCCCCCGGAGGCAAGCACCACGCAGCATGAGGGCTCCTCGGTCCACTTGAGCTCCACCTCGGAGAGCTTCTCGTCAGCTATGGCCATGAGTACTTCAAAGAGGTCGGTCTCGAGCCTGGCCAGCAGGGGCTGTGTCTCGGGGTCGCCCATGCGGCAGTTATACTCGAGCACCCCTATTTTATCGCCGTCTATCATAAGGCCCGCATAGAGTACGCCCTTGAACTTGATCCCGTCGCGCTTGAAACCCTCGACCACGGGCTCCATTACTTCCTTGATTATCCGGGCCTCTATCTCCGGGGTGACCACCGGGGCCGGACTGTACGCGCCCATGCCTCCAGTGTTCGGGCCCTTGTCATCGTTGAACACGGGCTTGTGGTCCTGGCTTGAGGCAAGCGGCAATATGGTCTTGCCATCACAGAAGGCGATATAGGATGCCTCCTCCCCGCGCAGGCATTCCTCCACAACGACCCTGTCTCCGGCTTCGCCGAAGCGCTTCTCCTTGAGCACTATGTCCAGTGCCTCCATGGCCTGCTCATGGGTCTCGCAGACGAGAACGCCCTTGCCCGCGGCCAGGCCGTCGGCCTTCACAACAATGGGCATGCCCTTCATCTCTATGTACTCCCGGGCCTGGGGGATGGACGTGAATGTCTTGTACTCCGCGGTGGGGATGCCGTTGCGTTTCATGAAGTCCTTTGCAAAGACCTTCGAGGCCTCAAGCTGAGCCGCCGCCTTTGTGGGGCCAACTATCTTTCTGCCCGCTTTCTCAAAGAAATCCACTATGCCCTTAGACAGCGGGTCTTCGGGGCCCACCACGGTGAGGTCTACCCACTCGTACTTCACGAAATCCAGAAGCGCGTCGAAATCATTCACAGGGATGTCCACGCACTCCGCAACCGATGCGATGCCCGCGTTTCCAGGGGCGCAATATACCTTCTCAACGTTTCTGGATTGGGCCAGCTTCCACGCGAATGCGTGTTCCCTGCCGCCTGAGCCCACTACAAGTACCTTCATTTATTTATAAACCCCCCTTGATGCATATGCATAAAATACTTTTCATTAATGTCTAAAATGCCTCGTGCCGCTCATGAGCATGGCCATATCAAACTCGTCCGCGGCCTCCACCACCTCACGGTCGTTGATGGAGCCCCCGGGCTGGACTATGGCGGTGACGCCCATGCGATGCACGCCGTCGATGCCGTCCCTGAAGGGGATGAACCCGTCGGCAGCCACTACCGTGCCGCTTAAGGGCTCGGACGAGTTGATGGCCCCCACGCGCGCGGCATAGACACCGCTTGTCTGGCCGATGCCGATGCCCACTGTGTAGTCCTTCTTCGCATAGACAATGGCATTGCTCTTTACGTGCTTTACCACCTTCCAGGCAAACTCAAGCGCCTCTATCTCCTCTGCCGTGGGCTCGCGTTTGGTGACCGCCTTCAGGCTCCTGATATCCATGTCAATGGTGTCCCAGTCCTGCACAACAACGCCGCCCGCAATGCGCTTGATGTCATAGCCCTTGAGCGGCTTTTCAAGCATCCCGGGCATCTGCAGCAGGCGGGTGCCGCTCTTTGAGCCAAAGGCCTTAAGCGCGTCGTTTGAGAACTCCGGGGCTATCACGATCTCGACAAAGATCTTTGATATCTCCTCGGCCACAGCCCCGTCCACCGGTGTGTTAAAGGCCAGCACCCCGCCATAGGCGGAGATGGGGTCAGCCTTGTATGCCCTCTGGTAGGCCTCGACAGCATTTCCTCCAAGGCCGACGCCGCAGGGGCTGTTATGCTTGATGATCGCGCAGGCCGGCTTCTTGAACTCCAGCGCCAGCAGGAGGGCCGAGTGCGAGTCACAGTAGTTGTTGAAGCTCATCTCCTTGCCCTGCAGAACGTTGGCCTCAAAGAGGCTCAGGCCCCCGGAGCGCTCGTCATAGGCAGCAGCCCTCTGGTGCGGGTTCTCGCCATAGCGCAAGGGGTTGCTCAGGAGATATGCGTTTGTCATCTGCTCGGGGAAGCCCTCCCGCGCATCTTCCTGCTCAAGCAGGTACTTGGCTATCAGGGAGTCATACCTCGCGGTATGCTCGTAGACCTTGCGGGCAAATGTGGTATTTGTCTCGCGGCTTACAGCCCCGTCATTCTCCCGCATCTCCACCATGACAAGCGAGTAGTCCTCGGGGTCCACGATCACGGTGACGTCCTTGTGGTTCTTTGCCGCGGAGCGCAGCATGGTTGGGCCGCCGATGTCTATGTTCTCTATGGCATCGTCGAACTTAACATCGGGCTTTGCCACCGTGGCCTCAAAGGGGTAGAGGTTCACCACCACCATGTCGATGGGCTTTATTCCCTGGCTGGCCATCTCAGCCTCGTCCTTGCCCCTGCGGCCAAGCAGCCCGCCGTGGATCATTGGGTGGAGGGTCTTCACTCTCCCGTCCATCATCTCCGGGAACCCTGTGTGCTCGGATACGTCCTTGACCTCCACGCCCGCCTCTCTGAGGGCCTTTGCCGTGCCTCCGGTGGAGAGGATCTCGACCCCGAAACCCTTCAGGGCCTGGCCAAGCTCGATTATGCCGTTTTTGTCCGATACACTGATAAGCGCCCTGGTGATCTTTGCCATATCCGCCCTCCAAATGCCCCCCGGTTTCGGCGGCTTCATAATCTTGAATTTTGTAGTGATTGTACCATCTGCCATGCAAGGCTGACAAGGGAATAATAATTAAACTCATATAAGGAAAGACTATTTATACGCGCACCGCTTTGCCTTGACAAGGCCGGAGCTGATAGATTAAAATTGTGACACACGGCAACCGTTTGCCGTCGCTCTTGCCGGGTTACCGGAACGGCTGGCTGGACATACCATGCGTACTGCGATACTTAAGAACATAAGCTCAGAAGGACCGGGGACAATTGCCGAATATCTGGATAAGGCAGGGCTGCCCTATGACGTGTTCGAACCTGAGGAAGTCCCCTCTCTAAAAAACCTTGACGGGTATGACGCACTGGTGGTGCTGGGCGGCCCGATGGCCGTATACGAGATAGATGGCCACCCGCAGGCAGAGGCCTCATTAAGACTCATAAAAGAGGCGCTCGCGGGTGACATGAAGGTTTTTGGCGTCTGTCTCGGGGCGCAGTTATTGGCGCATGCCCTTGGGGCAAGGGTCTATAAGGGCAAGAACAAAGAGGCAGGATGGATGGACATCGGGTTGACTGAAGAGGGAGTGGGCGACCCGGTACTTTCCACACTGGTTGACCCCGGCAGGTTGACCTCAAAGGTGTTCCAGTTGCACGGAGATACATTTGATATACCTCAGGGCGCCACAAGGCTTGCAGGGAGCGAGGGTTTCCCGAACCAGGCGTTTAAGGTTGGCAAAGAAGCGTATGCCCTGCAGTTCCATGTGGAGGTCACAAGGAGCAAAGTGATCGAGTGGGCAAAGGACGAGCCTTCCCTTAAAGGCTCTGCAATAAGCGATAGCCAGTACGAGGCATACCTTGAGAGGGCGGACAAGCTTTACAGCCGCTTTTTTGGAGCAGTTTGAAATATGCCTGCAATATAAAAGAAATATAACCTGAAATACTGTAGGCATACAGGACAAACCAAACCCAGGGAGGAAATAAAGATGAGCCCCAAAGACGTACTGGAAATGGCAAAAGAGAACAACGTGATGATGGTGGACCTCAAGTTCATTGATTTCCCCGGCATCTGGCAGCACTTCTCAGTTCCCATCGTGGAGCTTGAAGAGGCATCTTTTGAGGAAGGCTACGGCTTTGACGGCTCCTCCATCCGTGGCTGGAAGTCCATTGAGTCCTCAGACATGCTCATTCTGCCTGACCCCTCAACTGCCATAATGGACCCCTTCCGCAAATACCCCACGCTCTCGATGATCTGCAACATCGTTGACCCGATCACAAAAGAGCCATACACACGCGATCCGCGCTTTATCGCGCAGAAGGCAGAGCAGTACCTTAAGTCCACGGGCATTGGCGATACAGCCTACTTTGGCCCTGAGGCCGAGTTCTTCATCTTCGACAACGTGCAGTTCGACACCACGGCAAACAGTTCCTTCTACACGGTTGTCTCCATCGAGGGCATCTGGAACTCCGGCAGGGACGAGGAGCCAAACCTTGGCTACAAGCCCCGCCATAAAGAGGGCTACTTCCCCGTACCGCCTACTGACAAGTACGAAGACCTGAGGACCGAGATGGTTGACCTCATGCAGAGGGCAGGCATCCATATAGAGGCACAGCACCACGAAGTGGCCACAGGCGGACAGGCGGAGATAGACATGCGCTTTGCCCCATTGGTGG
>DAOWET010000031.1 GCA_030638335.1 Nitrospirota bacterium | reverse complement strand
TGATGGCCTCCTGCTCGAGCTTCTCCATCACAACCAGCACCTCGTCCTCAAGCTTCGTGGTATCCCGCCCAAGGGACTCTATCTCTTTGAGATGTGCCTGGTAGGCCTTGTTGTCCTTGATGTCCCCTGTGCGCTCTGTGAGCTTTACCACGCGGTCGTTGTTTTCGTCCACCGCGCTCTCGCAGTCACGCTTTTTCTTCTCCAGGGCCTCGTACCCCTTGCTGGCCCGCGCAAGTGTGGCCTCGGCTTCCTTCAGCGGTGTCTCCATCGTATTGATACGGGCAGGTATGTCCTTGATAGTCCTTGAATGGGTGATTATGGATGTGTCCAGTTTCTGAAGCTCCACCAACAGCCTGATCTGTTCGTTCACAGCACCTCCGCGGTTATGATTCCCCTAAGATCCGTCAGCCCGACACTCCCCGATATTCGCTGTCATCCACCACCAACCGGATACTAAATGGTGGGCCCACCAGGACTCGAACCTGGGACCAACCGGTTATGAGCCGGTAGCTCTAGCCAACTGAGCTATGGGCCCGGGCAAAACCTGAGTACTAATTGTATGTTCTCGGCGCTCGGCAAGTCAAGGCACCCACCTCATTGTGCATAGTAGCCAATTTGACATAAATGCAGCCAAATAGTACATTTAAGTATATAGGGAACACTAAGTATAAGCAGTGGGAAGGACCGTTCACCCTGATTTGCCTTTGGGTGCACTACACTTCCCATACATACGTGGGGGACGATGAAGATAAGAAGAAGCCTCATATGGTACATTGTAGGACTCATTGTCCTGGTGCTTGTGTTCTCATCGCTCACCTATTTCTACATTGCCAATCTCAACCAGCACAATACGCTCACCTCTCACGCGGTCTCCCGCGACAATGATGTGCGCTTTGTTTTCCAGTCCCTGGTCGATGATGAGGCTGAACGGCTCTCAACGCTTGCCCTGTCGCTCATGAAACGTGAGGACCTGATAATCGACCTTGCTGTCACAAACGCCTTTGACGAGTACATCGGCAGCCTGGAGACCACGATGGACAGGCTTGCAAAGGAGCTTTCCCTGGATATCTTCGAGGCCGCTGACCCTGATGGCATAACTATCTATTCTGTCACAGACCCTTCCGCGCGGGGCGGGAGCGTGGACTACAGTATTTCCGAGATGCAGGAGCTGCCAAGCAGTGTCTGGACCGAGGCCGCAAAAACGCCTGAGGGGTGGGTCCTGAGGGCCATCGTGCCCGCGGAGATCGGCAACGTAAGGGGCGGATATCTCATGATAGGCACCACATTGAATGATACCTTCATCTCCCGGATCGCCTGGATCACCGAGACCGACCTTACGCTTGGCTCATCCCTTGGTGTTTCGGCAAGTTCCATACCTGACAAGGACCGCTCTCATATCGATCCCGCAAACCTTGCACTTGCCCAGAGAGGAACACATACACTGCGCCAACAGAAGCCCGGCACGAATATCGCTGTCACCTACGGCTCCATAAGGGTGCTGGACACAAAGCTCGCCCTTGTCACGGAGTTCGATACTTCAGACCTCGTGGCTCTCTACCGCCAGCAGATGCGCAAGAACCTCATTGTCTTTGGCTCATCAATTGTTATCGCCCTTGTTCTGGCCATAGCACTGGCCCTCAAGCTGATCTACCCGCTTATCAAGCTCAGGAAGAGGGCCGAGACCACCGTGCACGAGATAGCTGGAAAAGAGACTGAGGACTCTGATAAAGGCGACGAGATACAGAGCCTTGTGCATTCCTTTGACTTCATGATAAGCAACATCAAGGAGCACCTGGCCGAGCGCAAACAGATGGAGGAAAGCCTCCGAATGGCAAAGCAGGACTGGGAGAACACGTTCAACTCCATCACCGACATGATCACCATCCATGACATGGACTTCAATATAATCTCCAGCAACACCTCCGCCGCGAAGATATTGAGCATAGATTTCATAAAGGGCAACATGCCCAAGTGCTTCCAGATCTACCACGGCACGGACGCCCCGCCCTCGGGCTGCCCAAGCTGCGAGAGCACCAAGACCAAAAAACCCTGCATCCACGAGATATACGAGCCCCACCTCGACATGTTCCTGGAGATCCGCGCCATCCCGCGCCTGGACTCAGAAGGAAACATCACCGGACTGATACACGTGGGCCGGGACATATCAAAGCGCAAGGAGATGGAGAACGAGCTTACCAGACAGGCGCTTTACGATTCCCTGACCGACCTCCCGAACAGAGCGCTCTTTAATGACCGCCTTGGTAACCTCTTTGGGCACAAGGAGAGGAACGAGGACCTTCTCTTTGCAGTGCTGTTCCTGGACCTTGACCACTTCAAACGCATAAACGACACGCTGGGCCACGTGTTCGGGGACAAACTCCTTGTGGCGGTTGCCGAACGCCTCAGAAGCTGCGTGCGCCCAGGGGACACGGTATCGCGTTTCGGTGGTGACGAGTTCGTTATCATCCTCGACGAGCTTAACTCAAAGGCCGAGGCCATGGCCGTGAACGAGCGCATTCACCACACGCTTGGAGCTCCCATCATTATAGGCGGAAGCGAGATATTCATCACCGCAAGCATCGGCATAGCCTTCAACACCCCTGAATACAAGCTCCCCGAGCATATACTCCGGGACGCTGACAACGCCATGTACCACGCCAAGGTCAGGGGCCGCGCCCAGCACGCGGTCTTTGACGAGGAAATGCGCTTCAGCACCATGAAGACCATGACGCTGGAGAACGACCTCAGGCGCGCGGTGGAACGCCGGGAGTTCAAGCTCCACTACCAGCCCATTGTAAACCTCGAAACAGGCGGTGTCTCGGGATTTGAGGCCCTGCTGAGATGGGACCACCCCACAGAGGGCATCGTACTGCCGGAAATGTTCATAAGCGCCGCGGAGGAGACCGGGCTCATAGTCCCGCTTGGGGACTGGGTGCTTGAGACAGCGTGCTCACAGATAGGCCACTGGCAGAACTCATTCCCCAAAAAGCCGCCCCTTACGGTGAGCGTCAATATTTCCGGAAAAGAGTTCGACGCCAGCCTGCCGGTGAAGGTGGAGAAGGCCTTAAAGAACGCCGGCCTTGGCCCTGAGAGCCTGACCATCGAGATAACCGAGAGCACACTCATGGAGAACGCGAAGCTCGCAACCGAGATAATGAACACCCTCAATGATATGGGCGTCCATGTCTACCTCGACGACTTCGGCACGGGGTACTCCTCGCTTCGCTACATACACACCTTCCCTGTGAAGGCCCTGAAGATAGACCGCTCCTTTGTCCGGAACATATCCGAGGACCGCGAGGCCAGAGAGATAGTGCGCGCCATCGCGAGCCTCGCAAAAAACCTTGAGATGGTCTTGATAGTGGAGGGTGTGGAGGAGATCAAGCACCTGGAGATATTCCGCGCCCTTGAGTGCAAGTACGCCCAGGGGTTCCTCTTCTCAAGACCTCTGTCGCCGGCGGACATCGAGACCTACATGGCAAAGCACAGCACTGCCGCGCTCTAGAGCGAGCACCTTAATCTAAAGCAGACGAGAAGATGACAGCATGAATTACTAATTTCTGCAACCAGACCTAAGAAATTTCCGAGGAAGAGCCGTTTTCTATATCATCAAGTATCTCGCGTGCCCGTTCTATCTGGTCCTGCCTGACCCGAACTATCTGCTGGACAGGCAGCATCCCATGATAGTTTGCTTGATCGCCTAGTATGTAAAAGTCAAAACCCTCTGCGTCCAGCACAGTACGGATGAAGGCTATGTAGGAAAGATCAGTAACGTGCATAAGGTCTTCGAAATCCGCGTAGTCGTATTGCGCTTCATCTCCAGGGGCTTCAGGCGCAAGTGCTGGCACGAGTTCCACCCCGCAGTCCGCGCAACTTAAAAATCCCTGGCGGTACTCGCTTTTGCATTCAGGGCAGATCATAAATTAATTGTTTATGAACTTAAAAACGTATAGTCCATTTTTTCTTTCAAATCATAAAAGCGATTAAATGGAATAGTCTTATCATGCTGAAGTCTTCCAACAATTATTCCAGGCGCAATATTTATTTTTAATGCAAGATCAAGTATAAAATCCCTTGCAGGCCTTACTTCCTTAAATATTCCAATATATTTTGGCGGAACCAAAATATCAGATGCAAATTTATTTGCTTGCTTTTCCTCAAGAGTATCATTTTTATCAACTTCATCAATATATATTTCCTTCTTACCATGAAATAAAATATGCGCCGCTTCATGAAAAAGATTAAACCAAAAATGATCGTTTGTTTTATGCCTTAAGCTCAATACAATCAATGCTTTATCTTTAGATATCCATTTCGTTGCACCACTTAAATGAACATCTTTTAGTTCAGGAACTATTACAAATACAACACCTGATTCTTTAAACATTCTTTTAATTTCAGGAATAAATACATTTGGCGATTCATTTGTCATTTCTCTAATTTCTTTTAAAGATTTCATAAATTTATTTCTATTATATGATTCTGATTCAATGTTATCTGCGTAAACCTCAGCTATTCTTATCCAGGAAGATAGGGCTTCCGGAGTGCTTTTGAATGCAGGAGAATGTCTAAAACGTTCAGAGTAATAGTTGATTTGATTATCAAGAGCCTCAAAAGAGCCGACTGCAAAAAAGTTTAATAGATCCTTTGCAATGTGTAATTTATTACTTGTTTCAGAAATAAATCCCTTTGAGACTAATTCTTTTAATGGAAATCTTTTTAAATTCTCTAACTTTTTCGCAATTGTATTTTCTTGCTCCTCTTTAGCCTTATTTAGGCTAAACTCCGACTCTAATCCAAGCCAAATTGAAGAAGAAACCCCTAACACGCGTTCAAACAAAATTGCGGTATCTGGTGTTATCGGTGCCTTGCCATTAATTATTAGACTTATTGTTTTTGAACTAAGATCACAACGATTAGCAAAATCACCTTTCATTATTCCACGAGCCTCAAGTGTTTCTTCTAAAACCTCACCTGGACTAACCGTGTAATCGGGTTCAAACTTATATATTGCTTTACTGACCATTAATGATAATCTCCAACCTCTATTATTTCAATCTTGGTAACTCTCGTTATATCTACTCCGCCCCTCTCATGCTCTGGGAGAGGTTCATTTGCAGGAACAAATACTATTCTTTCTTTGCCTTCAATTGTCACAGAAAACTGCCCTGCCCTATCTCCACCTAGCCCATGTCTTCTCTCAGGTGGTGTATGAGGTACATCGTTAAGTGTTGGCGCTTTCTCCATTACCTTCATACGCCTTCTTATTTTGCGACCCATATTGTTTCCGTATTTCTTTGTCAGCTCTTCCTCGCTGTTTAACAGCTTTGCTAATCGTGAGGTACCAAAGGTGATTTCCATGTTGATTGTCTCCTTATGTTTACTCGCGTCTCATGATTAATCATCCTTACACCTCCTGTTTTAAATTAACACGAAAACATAACCCAATGCGTAATGGGTTCCCCTTGCTAAATACTTTACCTGATAGGTAATGGATATGTCAAGCAGAAACTACAGTCCCCGGTCAAGGGTGCGGTACTGGATGGCTTCGCTTACGTGGTGGGTCTTTATACTTTCTTCCGAATCAAGGTCAGCAATAGTTCTGGCCAGTTTTAATATCCGCGTATATGCGCGGGCGGAAAGACCGAGCTTCCCAACAGCCGCCTCCATGAGTTTCTCAGCGTCGTCCTCCGGCCTGCAGAATTTCTTGATATGCCGCGAGCGCATCTCGCTGTTTGAGAAAACGCCCTCTGCCCCAAGCCTTTCCCTCTGAACTTCCCGCGCCTGAATCACCCGCTCGAGCACCTCACCTGAACTCTCACCCACGCGGTCGTCAGAGAGTTTCTTATACGGCACTGCCGGGACCTCAATGTGTATGTCTATCCTGTCCATGAGCGGCCCTGAGATGCGCGAGCGGTAGCGGTGTATCTGGCCCCCGGTGCACGTGCACTCGTGCTTGGGGTCCCCGTGATACCCGCACGGACATGGGTTCATCGCGGCCACCAGCATGAACTTTGCCGGGAATGTCACGGACGCAATAGCGCGGGAAACCGTTACCTCGCCATCCTCTATCGGCTGCCTGAGTACTTCAAGCACGCTACGTTTGAATTCCGGAAGTTCATCGAGGAATAAAACACCGTTATTTGCGAGGCTAACCTCACCGGGCCTTGGCACCTGGCCGCCTCCAATGAGCGCCACGTCCGAGATCGTATGGTGCGGGGTGCGGAAGGGCCGCTTGTCTATAAGGGATTCCTTGCCTCTTAAGAGCCCGGCCACTGAATGCACGCGCGTGGTCTCCACAGCCTCTTCAAAACCTATTGGGGGAAGTATGGTGTGCAGCCGTTTTGAGAGCATGGTCTTTCCAGCCCCGGGTGGGCCCATCAGAAGAACGTTATGCCCGCCTGCCGCCGCCACCTCAAGCGCGCGCTTTGCGTGCTCCTGGCCCTTCACGTCCGAGAGGTCATGAACATGATGGCGCGTGCGCTCCATAAGAGAGGCCACCTCCACTATTACCTGCTCTGCCTGCTCCTCCCCGCGCAAAAGGGAAAGTACCTGGGGGAGGCTCCGGGCCGCGTATACCTCCACGCCCTCAACCACAGCAGCCTCGCGCGCGTTTGCCTCCGGCACAATAAGCTTCCGCTTCTTGTTTCTGGCGAGGATTGCCATGGAGAGCGCTCCCCGCACGCTCTTTATCCTGCCGTCAAGGGATAGCTCGCCTGAAAATAGATATCCATCAAGCGCTTCCATGGGGACCGCTCCCTCTGCCGCTGCAAGCCCAAGCGCTATGGGAAGGTCAAAGCACGAGCCCTCTTTTTTCAGGTCAGCTGGGGCAAGGTTCACTGTGATGGGTTTTAAAGGGAAATTGAAGCCCACATTCTTAAGTGCAGCTTTTACGCGGTCGCGGGATTCCTTTACAGCGGCGTCCGGAAGGCCCACCACCGTGAAATGCGGCAGTCCTCGGCCCGCAATATCCACCTCCACCTCCACAGGCAGGGCGTCTATTCCCAACATGGCCGCGCTTAAGAGCTTAGCAAGCATAGGGGATTATAACAAATTAGAGTTACTTGAAAGACTCAGATAGATTTATTTTTCTAATAAGATAATCTAGTATTGGATAATCGATAAATCTAATGGTCATCCGACGGAGAGTAGCATTTATTATCCAATCTTCTTCTGTTTCACTCTGCTTAAAACTATTATATGCATCTAAAACCTGTTCTCTTGTACTAAATGCATTCTTTAAGAATGTATCTAGCTGTACCTTATACCTAGATGAATCATTATCAGTATCCTTGATATTAAGGTAATCCATAATCTCATTTACTGGCTTTTTCTGGTTCAGAAAAGAAATATATAGTTTCCTATTTTTATCTTTGATTACTATTAAAGCAATAAGAAACTCTGGCAAAAGATCAATCCTGTTTCCTGATGTCCTATATATAATGTTTAATTGCGTAAATACCTGTTCAATGTCACGCAATGAAAGACTAATTTGTTTAGAAAGAATTGTAAGAACCATAATTATTGCGTCATCTATTTCTTCTTTATATTCAATGTGTTGCCTTTCTGAGAAAATCTGCCTTAATCCAAACTTTTCAATTAGCATTCTAATGTATTCTTTTAGCGTCCCATTTGGCAATTCATATGATAGGTCAATAAACCTTCTCAAATAGCCGTCTGCTTCCATATCAGAACCGTATAATGTTTTAACAGAATGCGAGAGTTGCTCCTTATCAATACCAAGAACAAACACTACTCCTTTAACATTAAATAAATGTTTAAGTCTCTCAAGTAACGCAATTGCGAATGTTGGTCTGCACCTGTCTAATTCATCAATAAAAAAAATTACCGGTTTATTAGAATCTGATTGAACATGTTTTATTAGTTTCTCTAATTCATTTCTAAATCCTTTTATAGCATCTTTTTCTTTTTCATAGTTTTCAATTTTTTCTTTTGCAAATTGACTTACTAAATTTGCCAAGGCATCTTCTTTATATTTTTCTATATCCAAAGCTCCATAAGTCGCCACCTTAACAACAATTGGAATTGCTTGTTTAATTAGCTCACCACCAACATTTTTTGTTTTATCAAGGAGTTTCTTAGCCTTAGTCCTTTTTGCACCAGAAAGACCATCAATTAACTTTCCCATTTCTCCAATAAATGAGATCAGCGGGTCTTCAACAAAATCATTTTCCCAGGCATTGTAATAGAGTGTTGTGTATTCTTCTTTTTTAAGATGCTTTGACCACATGTTTATGAATGTAGTCTTCCCTTTTCCCCACCCGGCATCCAATGCCAAAACAAAAGGCTCATTAACAGTAGAAATAAGTTTTGTTAAAAAGACCCCTGTTTCCCTTCTGCCAAGCTTGTCATTAAAAAACGGGTCGTGCTCTGGAATTTCTATAGGAGAGTTTTTTGTTAGCATGTGGAATTATAACAAATGTGTAGAAATGATTGGCAACGCAATTATGATTAGTTGTCCAACTGAACGTAAGGGGCTTATTGCTTGGACTTGCTCATTATTGCAAGACAGCTACACATCGCCAGCGACCACCCAATGTCCGGGGCCACCTGGAAGTCCAGGGTGGAATCAAAGAAAACCCTCACCTCTGGCAAGAAACCCTCTTCGAGATCCTCAACCCTCAGGACCATGGTCACCGGAACCCTTGGGAGAGGGTACAGACGGATGGCAGCATCCCCGATGCCCTCTACTGGCTCTGCGCCGTATGAGCGGGCTTTATTAAGAAAGCCACTTATATCAGCCCCATGGGCCGCTGCCAGATCGTCCAGCGGCAGCTTGTGCGTGCCGTGGACGTATATGTGCCCGCCCTTCACGTCACTGGTCTTTATGAGCTTGCCCGTTGCCGGGATGTCTTTTGCGCTTGTGAGATACATGAGGAGCCCAAGCCTGAGGAATTCCTTGAACTTGCCAAGAAAGACCTCGCCCCTATCATCCTCGCAAGTAAGTGTCCTGTGCTTTACGTCCGCACGGAACTCGTACCCAAAGCTTTTGATAATAAAGGTGGATGTCTGTGGGTCGTAATCAACGAGTGCATTCTTGCAGACAACGTCAGGCTCAAGTGCTGAAAGCGCGTCCCAAGCCATGTTGAGGCCGTGCTTTATTTTTATTTGTGGAAGCTCTTCCATTTTATAGTAAGGTAAATGGCTCCGTGAGCCTTGGCTCTATGAGCCCTCCGTGAACCCCTTTAGGTGGATCGCGGCGAAAGCCACAAGTTTAAAGGGGCCCGTGTGGCCCCCTATTCGTATCGGAGCGGCTCTACAGGGTTGAGCCTTGAGGCCTGCCATGCCGGGTAGATGGTGGCAAGAAAGCTTATCAGCACTGCCGAACCGCTTACGGCAATAAAATCCGTGAGCTTCATCTTGGCCGTAAGGTGGCTCAGGTAGTATACGTCCGCGGGGAGTCTTATCAGCTGGAACTCGTTCAGGACAAATCCGATAAGGTATCCTCCTGTTAATCCGAAGATAGTACCTACCAGCCCAATTAAAAAACCCTGGAGCATGAAGATTCCCATCACAGAGCCGTTGGTGGCTCCCATGGCCTTCAGGATGGCTATCTCGCGTTCCTTCTCTATCACGTTCATTATCTGTGAGGAGACGATATTGAAGGCCGCAACCAGCACTATGAGCGTAAGGATAACGAACATGGCCAGCTTCTCTAATTTAAGGGCGGCAAAGAGGTTACGGTTCATCTGTATCCAGTCCTTGGCATAGTACGGGTGTCCAAGCCTGTTCTTGATCCGCTGGCCGATCTCGCCCGCGCTGTAGATGTCCTCCACCCTCACCTCCACGCCCGTGACCGAGGTGCCCAGCTCAAGGAAGTCCTGTGCCGGGGCCAGGGAGGTCAGCACGAGGTTGGAGTCATACTCGAACATGCCCACCTCGAATATGCCCACCACCTCGAATTTTTTCACTTTCGGCAGGTTGCCCATGGGGCCCATGCCCCCAAAGGGAGAGATTATCTTTACAAGGTCGCCCACATAAACGCCAAGCCTGTCTGCAAGCTCGCCGCCGAGCACAATGCCCGGCTTGGTCATCTCAGGGTTTAGAAGCTCAAGCAGGGAGCCTGACTTCATGTGGCTCTCTATCTCGGTGGTGTCCAGCTCTTGCTCAGGTTCCACTCCGCGCATGTACACGCCCTGGGCGCGCCCCTCGGCGGATACCATCACCTGCCCCAGCACAAAGGGAGATGCGGCCACAACACCTTCCACCTGGGTAACTTCCTTCATAACGCGCTCGTAATCAGCCATCTCCGCCTGATAGTTGAGCACAACAAGGTGGGTGTTCACCCCAAGTATTTTATTCTGGAGGTCTTCGTGGAAACCGCTCATCACGCTCAGTACCACAAGCAGGGCCATCACTCCAACGGCCACGCCGCCAATGGAGATCGCGGTGTTGACGGAAACGCTCCTGTGGCGCTTTCTGCTCTTTAAGTAGCGCAGCGCGATAAATGCCTGATAGGGAAGTGCCATGTAGGGATTATAGCATTTGGCAGGACCTGTCAGTTAGTTACGTATATCTCTGCATGGTAAATTGTTTTTATGCTTACGTAGCTTCCGTCAGCGTAATAATCCCAGGATTTCGTGGAAAGTGTGCCGTCTGAGTTATATGTAAACAATATTATTTCGTCATCAGAGCCATCACCATCAAAATCAAGTACCGCGCTTAAACTGTTACCATTTGCATCATAGCTTTTTCTTACAATGGAATCTATGGTGCCATCGATGTCATGGTCACTGTCTGTCTGGAGAATGTTACCGTCCGCATCAGTCGTATAATATCTCACATCATCATTAATGCCATCCTTTTCTTCGTCATAATAACTATGCGAAAGGTGTCCATTTACTGAGTAATAATAGGTAACCTTGTATTGTCTTGTAGATCCATCAGGTGCAAAATATTTATAGTTAAGTGAAACCAGTCGCCCATCTTTGTCATACTTGTAGACATACAGATGATCCATTCTTCCAACAGAAAGAGTGTGTTCTTCATGCCTGATCAGATTCCCATAATCGTCATATGTTTTTTCATCCAGGAAATCCGCATCGCCATCGCTCGAACTGTCAGAACATGAGCTTTCATTGCCAGACCCATCATACTTGTAATAGATTGCATCATCATATTCTCCAGAATAAGTCGCTTTTTTGAGCCTGCCGTCCGGGTAATACGTAAGACTGTATATATAATTCAGAATGCCGTCATTTCCCGTGTCATACTCATTCTTCTCAATCACCTTCTCAGAAGGAGTAACAATAATATCAATGTAATTGTAGGTCGTAATGCTGTCTGTGAGGCCGTCAGCATCTGAGTCAAGGTTCTCTGAGAGCATGTTGCCATCAGCATCGTATGCGTAGGAGGTCACCCTGTCCGCAAATCCATTGGCGTCAGAATCAACAGAATATGTGAGCGCATTACCCGAGGCATCGTATGTATATGTATCTATCTTATCAAAGGTGCCGCTAAAATCTGAGTCATAGCTCTTTACCAGCGGGTTTCCATCAGCATCATTCGCCAAATATGTCGCGGAGTTGATAATCCCGTCAATTTCCCTGTCTCCATAATAATGCGTCAGGAAGCCTGATGAGTCATGATAGTACTGGTATTTTGTATCCTGTGCTCCAACAGCGCCATCCGCTCCGTCATCGTAATACGTTATGGTCTTCCTGCTTGCGGAATTGTAAAGATATGTGTAAGACATGTCCCATGTACCGTTTCCATCAGAGTCATATTTCACCCTTGTCTCATTGCCATTGAAGTCATAAAAATATTTGTAGATCGCGTCAGCCGAGCCGTTATTGTCAGAATCTACTGATACATTTTTAATATGAGAGGTCTTATCCATTAATTGATTCGGGTAATGATATTCCGTCCTGCTATACGTGTAGGTGGTCAACCCGTCAACAGTGCCATTAAGGCCGTCATCCTTTTCAACCTTTGTAAGCTTACCGCTAGAATTATAAAAGTATGCTGACAAGGAATCGGAAAAACCATCATTGTCAGAGTCGGTCACGGTGTTTGTAAGAACCGTCATCGTTACAGGAAAGGGAACACCGCTGTTGGCAGGCCCGTTAGAATATCTGTCTCTGCAATCAAATTCTCTTTGATAGGGTGGAACATAATCACCCTCTGTCCCATCATCATTTGAGGTGTCGCCCAGACATCCAACAAACATGGGCAAGCAAGCCAAGAGGATGATTATGAACAATATACATCTGAGTTTGAACATCAATTAATATAGCACAACTCAATAAGATGCAATAATCACTGATGTTTGATTCTTACACTTTGCACTCATATGGTAATATATAAATAAATGGTTATATGAGGCCAGTGCGACTCAGAGAGGAGCCGGGGATGAAAACGTAATTTTGAGTGCAGAGAACCTGCGGTGCTTATTGCGGTGCTTATTAAAGAGTGACCTATTCTTCAGGACGCATCTGGGGGAAAAGCAGCACGTCGCGGATGCTCTGACTGTCAGTAAGCAGCATCACCAGGCGGTCGATGCCTATGCCCTCTCCAGCTGCGGGCGGCATGCCGTACTCAAGGGCGCGGATGAAGTCCGTGTCCATGTCGTGCATCTCTTCGTCTCCAGCCTCCTTGGCCCTGACCTGCTCTTCAAACCTCTCTCGCTGGTCAATGGGGTCGGTGAGTTCACTGAATGCGTTTGCTATCTCGCGGCCCGCGATAAAGAGCTCGAACCTCTCCACAAGCTCAGGGCTCTCGGGCTTCCTTTTTGCAAGGGGCGAGAGCTCCACGGGGTAGTCGGTAATGAACGTGGGCTGGATGAGCTTTGGCTCCACAAGGTCGCTGAATATCTCGTCAAGTAATTTTCCATAGCTCATGCCCGCCGTGACCTCGATACCCTTGTCCTTTGCCCAGGCAAAGGCCTCGCCCTTGCCGCTTGTGACTTCTTCCGGCACGCCCGCGTCCAGCAAGGTCTGCTTGAATGGCCTGCGGGGCCAGGGCGGCGTGAGGTCTATCTCAAGGTCTCCATAGGTGAGTTTTTTCGTGCCAAGGGCGCGCTCGGCTATCTCGGGGATAAGTTCCTCCGTGAAGTCCATGAGGAAGTTGTAGTCCTTGTAGGCTATGTAGAACTCGAGCATCGTGAACTCTGGATTGTGTTTTGTGGACACGCCTTCATTTCGGAAATTCCTATTTAACTCATAGACTTTCTCGAACCCTCCCACAAGCAGCCTTTTAAGGTACAGCTCGGGCGCGATCCTCAGGAACAGGTCCGTGTCCAGCGCGTTGTGGTGGGTCTTGAAGGGCTTGGCAACCGCGCCCCCGGGTATCTGCTGCATCATCGGGGTCTCCACTTCAACAAACCCGTGGCCTTCGAGGAAGTCGCGTATCGCCTTGATAATGGCGCTTCGTTTCTTAAACGTGTCCTTGACCTCCGGGTTCACGATGAGGTCCACATAGCGACGGCGGTAGCGAAGCTCCACGTCCTTCAGGCCATGCCATTTTTCAGGCAACGGGCGGAGGGATTTTGAGAGCAGCTGAAACTCGCGCACCTCCACCGTAAGCTCGTCGGTCCTCGTGCGAAAGAGCACGCCCCTTGCTCCGATGATGTCGCCCTCGTCAAGTTTCTTGGCCACCGGAAAACTCTCGCCAAGTATGTCCTTCTTAAGGTAGACCTGGATACGGCCTGAGGCGTCCTGCAAATTCACAAAGGCGGCCTTGCCGAACTTTCGCGGGGTCATGACGCGACCGGCCACAGAGACCTCTATCTGCCTGGAGGCAAGCTCGTCGTTTGAGAGACCTCCGTACTCCTGAATGATATCAGCCGCGAGGTGCTCTTTTTCAAAAGCGCCGGCATAGGGCTCAATGCCCTGGCTTCTCATATCCTCGAGTTTCTGGAGCCTGCTTTTTATGTGCTGGGTGATCTCATCCATTTCAGGTACATGATTATAAGGCGCGCCCCAAGATTAAGTCAAACGAACATATGTTGTTTAAATAATATATAAGTTGACAAGGTTTGAATAAAAGGGATAGTATTTAATAATATGCGTAGGATTCTTATTGCTCTAAAGGACGGGGGGTTCGCAGAGCAGCTGGCAAGCGCGCTGGACACCCCTGAATATAAAATATTCACTTCAGCCTCCATGGTGGAAGCCATGGATATCTTCAGGGCTGAGGAACCCGACCTCGTGCTCGCGGAGCTTGACCTGCCCCCCAATGGCGGGGACGCCCTCTGCAAAGATATCAAGATGAATTTTCCCGGCAACAATACATTCGTGATCCTTGCATGCGGCAAAAGCGCTGCTGAACTCAGAAAGTGCGGCAAGAGCGGTGCGGACTCCTATGTAAGGACTCCCATAGCGCCGGATGACATCGTGCGAAGGATTAACGCCATTTTGCAAAAAGACGTCTGGCGCGCTCATCGCGTACTGGTAAAGGTCCGCATTGAGAGCAGCTTCAAGAGCGAAGAGTTCTTCTGCACATCCAGGAACCTGAGCTCCACCGGAATATTTTTGGAAACTGACAAATCCCTTGCTCGAGGGGATATTGTCAACTGCTCCTTCTTCCTGCCTGATGCTGAGCGCATCAGAACCAATTGCCGCATCGTGCGAGTGAATAAAGGCGAGGACAGCAAGCACGCCTATGGCGCAGAGTTCATGGAGTTTGACGACTCCCAGAGAAAGACCATCGATGATTTCATCCAGAGCCAACGCGAGATCGGCAACATGATATAGCGATTACAAAAAGATACTCATCAAGATTTTGTGTAAACCGCGTACCCTTCGAAAGCACCCGGTTTTTTCATCTCAAGGCAACCACCCTCCAGCCCGCTTATTGCACAAGGGGGTCATGGACCCCCTTTAAACTGGGGGGGGGCAAGGCCCCCTTTAAACTGGAG
>DAOWET010000184.1 GCA_030638335.1 Nitrospirota bacterium | reverse complement strand
CTTCGGCCATGGCGCTTGCCCGGAAAAACGTGCGCATAAACGGTTTTGGCGAGGAAATGTGCGGGTTTGTGGAGAGCGATGTGAAGCAGTACCTCAGGAACTACAGGGCCAAGCCATTTGGCGTCATAGTGCTGGACCCTCCGGCCTTTATAAAGGACAGGAGGAAGAAGGCGGAGGGCATCAGGGGATACCGTTCCATCAACGAGGCCGCGCTCAGGGTGCTGGCCCGTGGAGGCATACTCATGAGCTGTTCGTGCTCAACGCATATCTCCCTGGAGGAGTTCCGCTACATGCTGTCCGAGGCCGGGCGAGGCACCGGAAGAAGGCTGCAGGTGCTTGAGATCTTTGGCCACGGCATCGACCATCCCGTGGGGGTGGCCTTTACAGAGGGCGAGTACCTGAAGTGCGTGGTGATGCGGGCTGGAAAGGGTAGAAGCGAGCATGAATAAGCAACAGACGGCCTACATAAGTAAAAGACGGACTTCGGGCGCGAATGCGCGGCATCTGCGGCAGAATAAAGCATTCGGCGTATAGGGATACGCCTTCATACTTTCTTCTTTGCATCTACCACACCTCAGCCCCGAATTTCCTCCGTTAGACTATATGTAAACAGACGGCCTACGGGCCTGGATATGCAGCATCTACTGCGTCATGAACCGCTCGACGTACGCTTGTACTCCTCGGATCGAGTCTTGCGCCTTCGCGAACCCTTCCTTGTATCTACTACATCCCAGACCCGTATCCCTCCGTCAGACAAGCGAACGATCCTTTTTGAAATATATAACAACAGATAGAGGCAAACCAAGGGGAAAGGCTTAAAGAACAAACAAGGCCGCCCCTACGCCAGGCGGACTTGTTTGTGTCTCCGGTGAGCACTACGGATATTTATGATATTGTGAATATAGACTTCTCATAGAAGTATGTAGATTGAAATGTGATAGCAGGGCGCGGACTACATATACGAAGCAGCAGAAATTGAAGAATAGTAAAGTGATGATTTGTGGTTGAAGGATGAAGCATACAACCGCCCCATTTTCTCTTTCGATATTATAATCTTTCTTGAAATCTTTTCTTTGTCTCCTCAGAAACAGGTTCAGACTCTGTAAGTTCATTTATCTCATTTTCTGATGCAAAGAGTCCGGTCTTAATTGATACCCATGCCAGCATGAGCAAGATGCCTCCCACAATATAAGTCCACCAGCCACTAAATTTAAGAAAAATAAAAGCTGCAATTACTAAGTATGCAATCCCCCAGATAATAGGTACATGTCGATTTGAATGCTTGACTATTCCTGAGGTTTTATAAGATGCAGGATAACCAACCATTTGCTTTACAGATATGACCTTCAGAGGATCAACTGCCAAGTCCTCGTTGCATGAGGGACAGCTAAAATGAAGATAGCCTGTGGACGAATCTTTACCGAGATTCATGAAGATTTGAGATTCTAAAACTACATTAACAGTGTCATGAGCTTCAACCTTGCCCTCAAAGCCACACGCCCCACATTTCATTTCTCTTGTGAACATAAGCATCCCCCGATTTTCCTGTTTTAAAATTTAATTATTAGTATTATCCACATAAATAAAGTCTAAACATTTGCCGACACCAACTCTTATGTTCGTTTGATTGCCCTCATCATCAAAATATTTTATATTTTTTACGCTATCTACTTGAGCAATTATGGCGGTGTTACTTTCTAAGAATGATTTTATTATGCCACTATTTGGGATTTTAGTGTCTACAAGTTTTTTTGGGCACTTCAATTCAAGCTCTATGTCTAAAGAATACAATGCAGGATATTTTGACAATGAATCAAAAGAGCTATAGCTGATACTTAAGAGATAATCTGATTGATTGTATGTCGAAATATCATCAATGTTTCCAATAAATAATATGGGATTGTTCAACCACACTCTTTCGATTTCAATAGTCATTACCGGGGCAAGAAAATCCTTGTTAGATGTCAAATCTTCAGTCCAATTATCGTTAGCATTATACTTTTGGACCATCTGATTAATCTTAAGGTTGATTTCATTCTCATATTCAATTCTTTTTTCTTCTTTCGTTTTTTCTATTGCTCGTTCATTTTGAATATCATTGTAGTAATATATCCCAGCAACAATAGCTACTAAGATAAAAAGTATTCTTCCAAAATATTTCATGTATATATTAAAGCATATAATTAATTGAAATTGAAAATAAAGAAATATTACTTTGCCCCTCACTGAAGGGTACTTCCCAATAACTGTAGGCTAGTAGGGGGAAGCCACTATGGTTCGTTCTGCGGACTATATGTAGAAGTAAACAAATTGGCTGAAAACCTGATATGCGGGTTAGAGTTGCTCTATTACTGAGATGAGGGCCTGCTGGCACTTTGTGGCCGCGGGTTTCTTTAACCACTTTGAGGGGTCACGCTTTTCCACCATGTTGCTTATACCTCTGATCTCAAGCGCGCTGATGCCGTAACGGGCGCATATATGTGCAACTGCTGCGCCTTCCATGTTCTCAACTATCGCACCATATTTCTTCTCAAGCTCTTTTGAGCGCTTCAAAGTGCCAGTGGCCTGTGATACCGTAAGGAACCTCCCGGAAGCATCAACAAGGGGCAGGGCCTTCTTTAGAAGTTTTTTATCCAGCTCAAAGGCGTTGTAATTCTTTCTGCTTCCCTTTACAAGAAGGGCCATGCCCGCATCCTTCATTGTAAGCATCTCTTTGGCCGTGGCTATACCAGTGTCCGCATATACTTCTTCTTCGGCAACTGCCACGTCCCCCGGACTCAGGCCGCTTCCGGGGTAAGCGCCTGCTATGCCAAAGTTGATCATCCTGGAAATATCGAACCGCTCCGCAAGAACTGTTGCTGCCCAAGCGGCGTTTGTTATGCCCACGCCGCTTGTGATGTGCACCACCTTGCGGCCCGCGAGCCTGCCTGACCATATCTTCGGGGCGAGGCTTTGCCTCCCCTGTGCCCGTCTTGCGATCATCGAGGATTCAAAAGGCACCGAGCTAATAAGCCCTATGGAACCACTGTGCTTGAGCATAGGGAATTATAGCAGAGCAGGCGCAGTGGCATTGAAAAATAATCTCCCTGCCGTTATAATCCAGCAGGCCGTACAATGCTGTGAAAGGAGAACTCGCATGCAAATTCCCCGGATACTATTGATCTCGCTTGTGTTGCTCGCAGCACTGTCACTGGCCTGTGACGCCCATGCCCGTGAGGTGGCTGGCGTGGACGTGCCCGAAACAGCAACGCTTGGTGCGGCTAAGGACAAGATCGTTCTAAACGGAGCAGGCATAAGAAAGAAGTACAGAGTAGTAAAGGTCTATGTGGGTGCGCTGTACCTTAAGGAAAAGACTACCGATGTTTCGAAGGCCGTCTCGATGCCAGGAGCAAAGCGTGTGCTCATGCACTTCCTGTACAAGAAGGTTGAGGCCGCTAAGATCAACTCCGGATGGGAGGACGGCTTCCGCGCAAACCTCAAGCCAGCCGAGTACAGCTCACTACAGGCGCGTCTGAATAAATTCAAGGGTCTCTTCTCTGACATGAAAAAAGGCGACCGCATCCTGCTGGACTACGTCCCCGGCACCGGCACCGAGGTGCGCATTAACGGGACTCTTGCTGGAAGCATAGAGGGCGAGGATTTTTTCCGCGCGCTCCTGCTGGTCTGGCTCGGTGACGTGCCCGCGGACAAAGGGCTGAAGCAAGGAATGCTTGGCGGTTAGGCAGGCGAGAACACTGCCGCGCGGCTGAAGGCCACCCGTGGCCTTTCCATGAGTATGAGCCCCTGGCTTTCGGCATTTTTTACGAACGCCTCGAAGCTCTGCTTGCTGACATGCATCCGGGGCTCTGCAACAAGCAGCCTGCCCTCCGGCGCGTTAAGCAGGCCCTTGAACTCGGCAAGCATTCTTGCCTGGTCAGGGCTCTCATGCACCATCCAGAAGGCCAGAATGAAGTCCACCTGCTCCCCCATCCCAAGCGAGTCGGCATCGCACAGGGTCGTGTGGATGCGTTCTGCGACCCCCGCCTTCCGCGCGCGCCGCATGAGCGTGGCAAGCATCCTACCTTGCATGTCCACGCTCCACACGCTACCTTCCGGCCCGACCATGCGCGCCATCCCGATGGAGAAGTGGCCCATACCGCATCCAACGTCCATAACGCTCATGCCCTGCCTGACGTATGGCGCAAGCACCCTCTCGGGCCTGTGCACGAGCCTGCGCAGGGGGTTGTCAAAGGTATAGGCGAGCCACCAGGGACAGACGTGGTCAGACATGAATGCTTCCTTCCCTTAATGTGCGGACGAGCAGGTCAGCCCCTGATCGCGGCCAGTGTCTTGTCAAGGGATTCGGGGCCTTCAACGCTCAAAGTGGTCACTTCCTTGTCGCAGCGACGGATGAGGCCACATAGCACCTGCTTGGGCCCCACCTCAACAAACGTATCAACGCCCGCCGCAGTCATGGCTCCTACGCAGTCCTCCCAGAGCACCGGTCCGTTAAGCTGCCGCACAAGTGCCTGCTTGAGTTCCGCCACCTCGGTGACTGCCCTGGCCTCGGAGTTGCATACCACCGGCACCGAGGGCTCCACCATGCTGACGCCCTCGAGGTGTGCCGAGAGCTTCTCCGCCGCGCCGTCCATGAGCTTGGAATGTGATGGCACGCTCACAGCAAGCGCTATGGCGCGCTTGGCGCCTGCTTCCTTGCACCTGCCCATGGCCTCCTCCACGGCACCTGCCTCGCCGGAGATGACTATCTGCCCGGGACAGTTATAGTTGGCCGCAGCAACGTATCCCGCGCCTGCCTCCGAAACTGCCGCGCACGCCGCGTCCACCTGCGCGCGGTCAAGCCCGAGTATGGCTGCCATCCTGCCCTTGCCCTCGGGCACGGCTGACTGCATGAGCTGTCCCCGAAGCTCGGTGAGCTTCACCGCCTCCTCAAGCCCCATGGCCCCTGCTGCCACAAGCGCGGTGTACTCCCCGAGGCTGTGTCCGGCAACTAGTACCGGCTCCACGCCCTCGGCCTTCAGGACGGTGTACGCCGCAAAGCTCGCCGTAAGAAGTGCGGGCTGGGTGCGTTCGGTGCGGTTGAGCTCCATATCCGGCCCCTCAAAACAGAGCTTGGCCATGTCATAGCCCAGCGCCTCGCCCGCGCGCGCAAAGACATCCCGCACGCTCTCATGGGCGTCGTAAAACTCCCGTGCCATGCCCACCTGCTGCGAGCCCTGCCCTGGAAACACGATAGCAATCTTCATCTACGCCACACCCTTGTCAGCCTTGAGCTTCTTAATGAGCGCTGGCACGATCTCGTACATGTCCCCTACCACGCCGAAGGTGGCTACGTTGAATATGGGTGCTTCCTCGTTCTTGTTGATCGCGAATATCACGTCAGAGCTCTGCATGCCCACAAGCTGCTGCACAGCCCCGCTGATGCCGCAGGCGAGATAGATCTTCGGGCAAACGGTCTTGCCTGTCTGCCCCACCTGGTGGCGGTAGGGTATCCACCCCTCGTCCACCGCAGCGCGCGAGGCTCCTACCGTGCCATCAAGCAGCTCGGCCAACTCTTCCAGTAGTTGAAAACCCTCGGGCTTGCCCACGCCCCTGCCGCCGGACACGATGATCTGCGCTTCCTGCAGGTTCACGGCTGTGCCCGATGTCTCCTTGACGCTCTCCAAGACCTTCGTCCTCGGAGCCTTGGCCGGCATCGGAACCTTCACCAGAAGGCCGGTGCGAGTGTCGTCGCGCTCGATGGGCTTCATCACGCGCGGCCGCACGGTGGCTATCTGAGGCCTGGTGTTCGGGCACTTGATCGTTGCCATGATATTGCCCCCGAATGCCGGGCGCACCTGGTCCAGGTCCCTGGTCTCCTTGTCCACCTCAAGCTGGGTGCAGTCCGCTGTCATCCCGGCCCATAGCCGCGTGGCAACCCTCGGCACGAAACTCCGTCCGATGGCCGTGGCCCCTGCAAGCACTATCTCGGGCTTGTGCTCGTCGATGAGCGAGGCAAGCACATCGGTGTATGGCTCGTCGTTGAACTCACGCAGGGCCTCGTCGTCGCAGTAGTAGACCTTGTCCGCGCCCCAGGCGATAAGCTCCTTCGCTTCTGCCTCTGCCGCGCCGATGGCCACTGCACAAAGCTCCACGCCAAGATCATCGGCAAGCTTCCTGCCCGCGCCCAGCAGCTCAGAGGCCACCTGAGATATCTTGCCCTCTCTCTGCTCGGCATACACCCACACTCCCTTGTACTGTTCAAACCCCTCGGTCCTGTGGGCCTCTGGCGCTCCTGCTTCCTTAACCTCGGATATGGCTCCCTCGGGGCAGGTCTCGAGGCATGCGTTACACATATTACAGAACTCGTTGATAAAGGCCTTCTCGTCCTTCATATCTATTGCGTCGTAGGGGCAGCTCTCCAGGCATTGCTCACACCCCGTACACTTGTCCTGATTGACTATGATAGGCATTTCATCTCCTTGAGCGTCTCTATGATCTTGGCGGCCT
>DAOWET010000186.1 GCA_030638335.1 Nitrospirota bacterium | reverse complement strand
TAACTAACTGCACTGCATGCAACTTGAACTCACGGCTGAAATGTCGGTTTATTTTTCCCATAGACACGCCTCCTCTTCTAAATTACAAATTATTACGCGTGTCCATTGTTTCGGGGGAGGGTCTATGAGAATCCCTCAGGGCAAGTTT
Organism: Nitrospirota bacterium; assembly: GCA_030638335.1. Taxonomy (GTDB): domain Bacteria; phylum Nitrospirota; class Thermodesulfovibrionia; order Thermodesulfovibrionales; family JdFR-86; genus DAOWET01. The sequence goes on along the minus strand of DAOWET010000186.1, from coordinate 21,385 downwards.
TACTCTGGAATCCACTCCTGGGATTTGAAGACTTCTACATATAGGTCGCAGAAGTGGTTTGTGAACTTCACCTGCATATTCACATCCTTTGCAAATGAAAACGCTGAGGCTTTGCGAATGAAATCAGCAGAATGTAATACCACAAATGGGGGACTTGACCTTAACGTGGGTGCATATGAAACCTAGGCCGTAAAGCATTGAAAACAATAGGACGTCATTTCGAACTTGGTGCTCCTTCCCGCCAGTCCCTTGCTGCGAGACACTGGAATGCCTCACCTGCCTGAACAACTCATCGGCGTCCATGCTAATATACAAAATGAATATTCGAAACGGATTAAAATATATACTACTCACCTTTGTGATCGCGGCTGTTATGGTTTCGTGTGTGCATTCTGATACATGGGCCGGAGAACTTGTCATTCCAGGCACCGGGGCGTGCGAGGAGGTGCTGCGCGAGCTTGCCTTTGCCTACAATTATGAAAACCCCGGACATGAGATAATCATTCCCAAAAGCACTGGATCTATTGGAGGCATCAGGAAGCTCATCTCAGGGCAGGCACTATTGATCAGGGTGGCAAGGGACCTGAGGCCGGATGAGAAGGGCAATGACCTGATCATGATTCCTTTTGCAAGGGACGCAGTAGTGTTCGCAACGGGCTCGAACTCTGGGATTGATGACATCTCCTCTGCCGAACTTGGCGGGGTCTTCTCTGGAAGGATCTATAACTGGAACATTTTGGGCAGTAAGAGCGCACCGGTCCTGCTTGTAGTACGCGACAATAGCGAAACCAATCTTGGTATTTTACGGTCTTCCTTTACCTCTTTTAAGGCGGTGACTTTCCCTGAAAAAAGCAAGGTCGTATATCATGACCATGCCATGATCGAAATGCTTGAGAAATATTCCACAGCTATAGGTTTTGGTACGGCCTCCAATTTCAGAGGAAAGTCGGTTACTGTTCTTTCGGTAGACGGTGTGATGCATGATGATCCACAGTACCCTGCAAATATCGAGTACTCCCTCATGTACCGCAGGGGAGATCTACCCGGCATAGCCTCGGACTTCATTGATTTCATCTTCTTTGAAGAAGGGATAAAGATACTTAAGAATTACGGCCTTGTCCCCATTGCAAGGTCGGCCGTCAGCGGAAAGCGATGATAAGGTTTAGCTCAATATCCTTTCAGGTTACTATTATTCTCATGGTAATAGCCTTTTCCATGCTCTTTGCAGGGTATTTTGTCAATATATCCTCCCTCAAGGACTCGCTGACGTCAAAAGATGTCCAGAGGCTGATAAATGCTGAGAATCTAATAAAGCGAAGCCTTGAAAACATGGAGAAAGCTTCACTTACCACAACCCACCTGTTATCAAGGGACGCAGATTTTAATAATCTTCTGGAGGCTTGGCTGTCTGGTAAGCCAGCAAGGATTAAACTTGAGAGTTTTCTGTCAGAGGCCCTGGAAACCTCAGAGGTCTCGATGGCGATGCTTATTGACAGTGACCTGAAGGTAGCAGGCTGTGCCTCTGAAGGTCATAAGGTGGCCCAAGGTGATGATGTGTCCGGAATATGGGGGGCCTATGAAGCTGTCAAGGGCAAAGAAGTGTTGAGCGTATCAAGGCATTTCGACAAGTGGTACTTAATAGGCTTTGAACCTCTGTTTGATGACGACCAAAGTGTTGGGGCCTTTATGACAGCCATCCCGATAGACGATACGCTTGCGATGCACCTGTTCCTTAGCACTGGTGTCGATGTGACAATAGGAAAACATGATTTGATTGTTGCCTCGAGCTACGCAGGAAGGAGTCATTTTTTGAAATCGGATCTGATAAGGGAAACCCTGAAGGAGGACAGCGAAAGGGTCTTTGATTCAAGTGCCTCGGGCACTCATATTTACATGTATTCAAATTTAATAATTGTGGACGAGAATTTCTCGCTGGTCCTCGATACTGATACCACTGCGTCCGCATCCATTATCAGTGCCAAACGGAAAAGGCTTCTAGGTTATTCAATCTTCGCTTTTGTTGTAATTTTTTCCGTAGTGCAAGCTTTCACTTTCTGGTTCACAAAGCCAATAAAGGAACTGGCCAGAAGGGCGGAGAGGATAAAGGGCAAGTATTCCGATTTGGAGGCTGATCCGCAATTTATGGGAAGCGAGGTGCAAGTTCTGAAAAGGTCTTTTGAATCCATGGTAAGTGCCCTTGACGAGAAAATATCACTCCTTGAGAAGATGAATATTGACCTGTCCTTCACCAGTGAGATGCTGGAGAAACTCTCGGCGCACATGATATCTGTTGGGGAGGAGGAAAAGCGCGATGTCTCCCGCCGTATTCACGACCAGCTGGGGCAGATGTTAACTGGCATGAGGATGGACACCAAGTTCATTGAATCTGAGCTTTCCGGGCATGCCGACAAATCGGTAGCCATGGAGCGTTTAAAGGAATTGACCGGCAATGTGGATCAGATGATCAGTACGGTCCAGCAGATAACCTCAGAGCTAAGGCCGCCGGTTCTTGACGATCTCGGGCTGGTTCCGGCAGTCGAATGGTTGTGTGAGAATTTTCTGAGCAAAGCATACATCGAATACGACATTACAGTATGGCCGGGGGATCTCGATGTGGGGAAGAACCTTGCGCTTCCTCTCTACAGAGTATGCCAGGAGGCCCTGACTAACGTTGTGAGGCATTCCGGCGCGGACAGGGTCGAGATATCACTTGTCAAGGAGGCAGGCGAGCTCTCGTTGGAAGTAAGTGATAACGGCATTGGGATTTCCGTGGATACGTCTATAGCCCCCCCGTCCTTCGGCCTGATGGGCATGAAAGAGGTTTTGAAGCCTCTAAAGGGTAAACTCGAGATATCATCCGGCTCTGATGGCACCGGCACCAGGCTGAGAGCAACTATTTTGGTGGAATAAGGGGATTGCTATGCAGAATATTCGTGTACTTGTTGTTGACGACCACGATATTGTTCGCCGGGGGATAATAGACATCCTTTCCTCCAGGAATGACGTTTCGCATTGCACAGAGGTCCCCACCGGTACTGAGGCTCTTGAGTTACTTGCAAATGAGGATGTTGATCTCATGATATTGGACATTTCCCTGCCGGACATGAGCGGCCTGGAAGTCCTTGGACAGATAAATGCTCTTGATGAGAGCAAATGCAAGGTAATTATAATCAGCATGTATTCCGATAGACAGTACGTTAAAAGGGCTATGGACCTCGGAGCCCTGGGCTATGTCATAAAACAGACCGCAACCGAAGAACTGTCCAAGGCGATCGAACATGTATTAAAAGGACGCAGGTATCTTAGCAACAAGTTATATGAAAGTGTTTATCTGAAAACTGCCGATGGAGAGGCTCCGTCCCACCTGAGTCTCTCACCCAGGGAGTTTGACGTTATGATACTTCTGGCCAAGGGAGTGAAACCAATGCAGGTAGCAGAGGAGATGGAGATAAGCAAACAGACTGTCAACACGTACAGGACCCGCATTCTTGAAAAACTCGGTTTATACAACAACGTGGACATCACGAAATACTGCCTACGGCAAGATCTCATAAGTAACGATTAAACCAGCATAATTTATCAAATGCACAAATAATATCAAATGTGTGAAATGCCCCACACTAATTTTCACTTGTAGTACGCGTCCTACAGACAATCCTACAATTCAATAATAAAGTAGTAATAGGAATAACTAACTTTGCAGTTAATGGGAGATTCATTTTGGACTGCATGGGGCAAGACATAATTGTATACGCAAATGCAGCTACAGTAACAGCCAACCGCTTTTCACCTTCGGCTCTTGCTGCATGCAGTGCTGTTGTTGAAGAACTTCCTTATAGTGGTTCCTTATTAAAACCTGCTTATGGTCTTGAGGCCAGATCGGCCATCCCATTGTCGAACTGCGCCTCATATGAGGACAGGACAAGAACGCCATCCTGTTCTGTTCCTCACCTCGCGGAGGAGGGGCCGGGCTTGTGCCTTGCCCCTCCTCCCACTTTTACGAATGCGGACGCCGCATGAACGGTAGTCTTAAATGACAAAGATCAAATCCAATATTGCAAGTGTGGTGAGGAGCTCGATGAGAGGACTCGGTGGAATCATACATAATTCTAAGACAACGGCCCGAGGTTTTTCCGGGCGCATAGCATTGCTGTTCCTTATCACGGCTTTTATTCTTGCATTTATCACCGGACAGGCTGATGCTGCGAGTTTAGTGGGCGCTTGGCAGATCACTGAAGGGGACGCAACAGCAAGTAACCATTCCTACACACCCGGGGCAGGCACTAACAGGATGGTTATTATCGCAATATCAAACGAAAATATGAACACTGGTGATTGTTCCACTATCAACCAGGTTAGCCTTGGCAGCAGCGTGCTCACCCCTATCACTGAAGTGGATGTTGGAACCTGCATTAATGGTTATAACAATATGCTCTGGATGGGTTATCTGGATGAAGCAGGAATAGCATCTCGTGGGACTGATGCTATCACAGTCACATGGACTCAGGCCCCGAACTTTGCATATGATAACCCGAAGCTTACTGCTGCTACATATAGTGATGTTGTTCAGGCAACTCCGGTTTTCCAGACTGGCACGGCCAACACAGGCGCAACTGTATCGCTTAGTGCTAACATTGCCTGGGCTGAGGGCGATCAGGTGATCTACGCCATGGAGGGTGGCCAGCCTGGCACTACTGTTGCAGCCACCGGATACACTGAGCAGGTTACTTTAAGTGGCGCTGCAAACGGACATTCGCTGTCTATCTCACAGAAAAATGTCAAGACTCCTTTGGGAAATGAAGGCATTACTGGTGATCCAGGAATCACCAGCCGCCATTCGCTTATTGCTGCCACCCTAGAGGGCATCCCCATTGATACTCTCTCCACAAGCAGCAACACTGACCTCTCAGGCGGCAATCCCATTGAGGGCAGCACTGTGATGATGCAGAGCTTCCAGGTGGACACCACAAACACTGACTATGGCAATAATCAGGTAATTTTAAACAGTCTGACCATGCAGGACGACGGTAATGCCACGTCCATAAGTACCGTAAACATATATATTGACACAACTAACGGCACTTGCGGGAACACCCAGCTAATTGGCACGACCACAAGCTGGAACGGCGCATCCACAGCCATTACCCTTGACCAAGGCACAAGGACTGTGGATGTAGGGACATCTAAATGGATATGTGTGGAGTACGTTATCCCTGTGGGCCAGGGTAATAACACTGTCCAATCCAACGTGACCGCGCTTGACGTTGTAAATTGGGATATTGGTGCGACCAGCGTAGGGACTTCTACTTCAAGGACCGTGCAGATTCCTCCAGATGTCCTGACCGCGGATCAGAACACGGCCATCCTTGCATCAAATCCTACCGTGAATGATACGGGCCTTGTAATGCAGCGCATCCGCCTTACGAGCAGCAACGTGACAGACGGACAGGTTGAGCTTAACTCCCTGACACTTGACGACATCGGCACTGCAGGCACAATAGCGGCGGCAAGGGTATATATAAGCACAACAAGTTCAAGTACGCTTCCGGGTGATGCTGTTGACATAGGAAATACCACAAGCTGGGATGGCACATCCACGGCCATTACACTAAATGGCGGTTCCACAGCCAACAGGACTGTAACAAACGGCACTCCGAAATACATCTACATTATCTACGACCTGGGATCGGGCACATTCGATATCCAGTCGAGTGTTACTGCTGTTGGTGTTGTTGCCGGAGACACGGGTGCATCCGGTTTGACTTATAACTCAAACGCTTTAAGTATCGTTGTAGACTCGCTCACAGCGTCCGCTGCCTACGATATGAGCACTGGCCAACCCGATGCTTATGAGGCAGGCTATGAGTTTCTGAGGTTCACAGTAAACAGCGATAACGTTGCAGATGGCAAGGTCATCATCAACTCGCTGACCATGCAGGACGACGGTGATGCCACCGGGCTCACAGTCAAAATATATAATTCCACTGTCTCCAATGATACGACCCTGCCAGGCGGAGCAACATTACTGGCCACTGAGAGCAGCTGGGCTGGTGGTTCCACTGCCATAACACTCACAGACGCTGAGGTGTCTAACGGAACGCCTCAGTACATCTATATTGTCTATGACCCGATACCAGCTTCGGCTGGTTCGACAATAAAGCCTCAAGTGACGGCAGTTGGTGTCTCTGGTGGAGAGGGCGGGGAAACTGGCCTGACATTTACGACTGCTTTACGTACTATCCAGAGCTGTACGGACGGCACGCCCTCAACGCTCACCATCGGGGCTTCCGGTACAGCTTCCGGCGCGCCATATAATGCCTTCAGGCTGATAACCGGAGATACCGGCAACATCATGGACGACTGGGAGAACTTCACATACTTTGTCGGCTTTACGGGCTCTGCTTTCGAAGAATGGGAACTCTTCGACACCGCTGACACGAACAATGACTACGGTCCCAACTGGCTTCCCACTGACATAAACGGAACTGATGAGAGCGGCAGCGAGACCATAAGCGGCTTTCTCTGGACGCATGTCTCAACTGTGGTCGGCACGGGCGCGAGCTGTACGAGCGCTGAAACATTAACTGGTTCGGCGGATACCGGGCCCTGCGTTTTGGACACAGGCACAGGATTCCTCTACCTGGAAACCAGTGCCGGCACAAACGCCGACCGTTACTACACCCGGCAGGGGGCGCTCAGTGCGGATGACTATGAGCTTTATGTCAGCTTCAATGCTCATACTCTGGGTGCGGAAATGCCTCCGGGCGGGGTGCAGTTCCAGGTGAACCAGGACAGCGGGGGATGGGTCACGGAGTGGGCACAGTACGACCAGGCGAACTATGACATCTGGAACTCGGTTTCAGTAGACCTTTATAATGGGACCGGAGTTACCAGTACGCAGTACCGGAGCGGTGATATTGAGATGCGCTTCTACTTTATTTACGGTCTTGGTTACTTAGGCGACGCGGCTATAGATACCATCCATATCACCGGGAAACCCCGCGTCTTCAACAACTGGGAGACAGGGCCTAACATCGCGGCCACCATAGCAAACGGCGCAGGGGCTGATTACACAGGCGGCATATATAATGTTACCGCCCGCGGCACGGACCCCGACTGCGGAGGCTCGACCACCACCTCAAACGCACAGGACTTCACCTGGAGCGGTTGCGCGGACAGCGACGCCTCATCCACGCTTACGATGGTCAACCCCGGCTCGAACATAGGGGGCCAGTACACGTTCCAGGCGTCGGCGGGAAGCGAGGACTCTCCCGGCGGCTTTACGAACGTTGAGTTCTACATCAACGGTTCGTGGGAGATCGGGGTTTGGAACTCAAGCACGACCAAATACGAATACTATTCCAGTACTGTATCCGACTACCCGAACTCCACGACCCAGCAGGTCACGGACACGGATGTGAAGGTCCGGGGCGATGACCCCGACTGCGGGGCGCTCAGGCTCTCGTCCGCCATATCCGTGACTGTTGATAACCAGACCACCACGACAATAGGCGACGGCAGTGACCCAGCAGCTACCCCAAGCCTCTGCCCGGGCGACCCGATAACCGATATGGACGCCTTTACCGTGCAGACCGACCAGAACACTGATTCCATTACCGCACTGCAGGTCAATTTCTCCTCTGTTTCCGGCGTGGGCTTTGTGAACATAACCAGCAATGACAACGCAACCACCTATGGCTCGCAGGCCAGCCCCTCTGACCCGCAGAGCGTGACCCTTGGCACAAACATATCCGCGACCACGAGCCAGACCCCCTACAAGGTGCGCATTGTGCCCATGTCGCACGCGGCAATGCCCGCTGTCCCTGGAGGGTCGTATTCCATCTCGGGCATTGTTGACGATATAACCGTGTCCAAGCAGGAGACCCTCAGCGATGCTGACAGCGACACTGTATCGATCGACAACCTCTCGACGGGCAACGGTACCTGGGGCACTGTCACACCGAGCGACTCGCAGGTGGCCCTTAACTGGACGAACCCCGGCGACGGTGACTTCAACGGTGTGCTTATTGTCCGCGACACAGGGACCATCTCATGGACGCCGACTGAGGGCACAACATATAGCGACGGCCAGGGCCTCGGGGGCAACCTTACTGTCGCACACGTTGGTGCGGGCATAAGCAACACGGATTCCGGGCTCACGAACAACCAGGACTACTACTACAGGATGTTTGCGAAGGACAACTGCGGGAACTACTCGCAGACAGGCGTGGAGACCGGTCCGCATACCCCTGAAGTCACGGTCACTGTGGGCGACAGCAGCGTGACAGCTGACAATGCTGCCAGCGGTTCGGATACCGGGATTACGGCCGGCGGGTTTACGCTGGGCGTCGACGTCGGCTCTGACACTGTCACGGAGATAATCGTGACATTCGGCGGCACGCCATCTGATATTGCCAGCAGCGGCGCGCATATTTACCTTGATGACGGTGATAATGTCTTTGACGGTGGGGATACTGAGATATCCGGCTCGCCAGTTTCCCTTTCAGGGGCTACAGCGACCTTCACAACCTCTGAAGGTGTGACGACTACGACCAAAACGTACATTATAGTTATCGACACCATTGCCTCCCCGGGCAACGGCGACACCATAAACGCTTATGTCTCAGGCGTCACCGCTTCAAATACAATTGCGAACCTGGACAATACTGACGGCAACATCACCATAGACGCTACAGCTCCTTCTTAGTCGTGGAACACACCGGCTGATGGGGCAGAGTTCAATGAGAGCGCGAACATCAGCGTGGACGTGTCCATAACCGAAACGGGCATAGGCATAACCAACGGCAAGGCCTGTAACGCGAAGATAGACAACGCGACTTCCGGGTTCACGGGATCAGTGACCTACAGTTCGGGTTCAGGCAAGTGTGTGGGCACACTGACCGTTGATAACCCCACCTCACTGTCCGAGGCCGCCCACAACCTTACCGTAGAGGTGGCGGACGACTTCAACAACTCACAGGTCTCCTCCAACAGGTCCATCAACATAGACAAGACCGATCCGGCCGTCAGCTCCACTGACCCGGCCAACGGTGCCGATGATATTGAGCCAAATGGTAATGTGACAATAAACTGGAACGATGATATTGACTGTAGCCATGTTAACACAACAAATATTACGGTGGACGTTGGAAGCCTCTCGTTTACAAGCTGCTCCGGCTCCCAGGCCGTATTTGATACGACTGGGCAGCCCGATTACACGACGATCACTATTACTGTATCCACTGCGGTAAAGGACACTGCCGGAAACGCCATGGCTTCCGCGTACGTGTTCTCATATGACACCTCAGAGATATATGACCCCAAGTTCAAGATACTGGACTGTACGGGCTGCCACTCAAGCTTCACCAATACAAGCGCAGGGCCTGTGTCAGTAAACATCTCAGGCACCAGGAACACACCTGAAGCCGCAGTGGTTGGTAGCCACCAGAAGGGCTCCACCCACGTGCCAAGCGGAGCGCAGTCCGACTGCGCCACCTGCCACGGCAGCGATGCTGACACCTATCTCAACGGCCACCTCGACGGTCAGGTCAACATGACCCCTGATATCAAGGGCGGCTACTATGACAAGAACGATAACGCGACCCTTGATACAACGGGAGCCTCCAACGATGTTCAGTGGCAGCAGTCAACATCACCCACCACCAGCACATGCCGCTCTACATACTGCCACGGCGCTGTGAGCCCGCAGTGGGGTGATGACACCGCAAACATTACATGCGGAAGCTGCCACGCTGGAAGCGCCGCATTATTGTCAGGCGCTCATGCGGCGCACTACAACTCCACGACAGACACCACTGACCGGAACGCTTCGAACCTCTCCAATGCTACCAACTACATATTCAATTGCGGCCTCTGCCATAACGTTGACCCCACGGCCGAGCACATGGACAACAGCAACGACGGGGCAGTTGTAGCTAACGGCTACACCGTGGACGTCATCTTCGGCGGATACGCCGCAGGCGGAACCTTTGCAAACGGCGGGGCTGCCACCGCGGTGGGCAACTACACCTACTGGACAGGCGGCAACTGCGATAACGTCTACTGCCACAGCGACGGCCTTGAGACCCCACTTATCTACAACAACCCCGCATGGGGCGATACGAGCCTTGGATGCACGGACTGCCACAAAGGGGCAGCAGCAGCAGCTTCGGTGGTGCTCTCAGGAGATCACGACATGCACATTGGTACGGACATGTATTCCTATGAGTGCGGCGAGTGTCACGCTGGCACAGTGGACGACGACACCAGCAGCCCGATCACGGGCAAGGACAACCACGTAAACGGTGTTGCGAACCTTGTCTTTGCGACTATTGACTCTCATGACCAGAGCGCGGGCCTCTATAACACAACAAGCGAATTGTGCTCGAACCTCTACTGCCACAGTGACGGACAGGACACGTTCACCCCAGTGAACAGCCCCATATGGAACACCGGAACTACTGGCTGTACAAGCTGCCACAAGGGCAAGGACACAGCGGGCCTGAGCGCGGCGCATTCAAAGCACGTGGACACCGCCAACCAGAACTACACATGCGACAACTGCCATGCTGAGAACTTGACCAACAACAGCAATACATCAAAGGCTGGGACCTTCTACAGCATACACGCAGATGGCATAAAGAACGTGGCATTTTCTTCCCAGGGCTTCAGCACCGACCACAGGAGCCTTGACGTTAACAGCGCTGGTTACAACGGCTCTCAGTGCAGTAACCTGTACTGCCATAGCGCTGGGCAGGGCAGCTCAGGCGGTGCGCTCACCGGCGGCGATTATAAGACCGCCACATGGGCTGGCGGCTCCATCACATGCGGGTCAGCTTCCGCATGCCACAAAGGCGATGCCAGCGATGCCACCACTATGGACAGTGGCTCGCACTCAAAGCATGTGGATCAGGGTGTGGACTGCACCAGTTGCCATATTGGCGGCGGGCCTTCAAACGTGGGCAACCATGTTGACGGCTACATAACGGTCATCGTGGACAGCGCACAGGGCGGCGGAAACTACAGCCAGAGCCCCGAGGGTTTGCCCGAGACCGGTTACGGCACTTGCAGCACGAACATCTACTGCCACAGCGACGGCCAGGCTGCAGGTGGTGATTCCGGTCCCACGGCGTACAAATCACCCACATGGGGCTCGCCCATAACCTGCGGTGCTGCATCGGCTTGCCACAAGGGGCGCGAGACTGACACAAACACCATGGACACCGGCAGCCACACCATACACGTCAGCCAGAACGTCCAGTGCGAGGACTGTCACTTCACAGGCGGCCCGTGGAGCGTTGCCAACCACGCTGACGGAGACATAACCGTCGTGTTCAACTCGATATACAACGGCCTGAACGTCACTTACTCGCAGGGCGCGGACCACGCTGCCGGAACAGGCGGCTACGGTACATGTTCAGGCACATATTGCCACAACCCGCTTACGATGACATGGGGCGGCACAGAGCAGAGCTATGACCCGTGCACCGAGTGCCACGGCACTCTTTCGTCAGCGGGCGCGTCAGACTGGCAGAAGGCGCCGCCATTTGATACGGACGACAACACCTCCGGCTCCAGGGTTGGCGCACACCGAACACACCTGCTGGCCTCGAACTCCATTGCCCAGGCAGTGGCTTGCACAGAGTGCCACATTGTGCCCGCCGATGGCGGCGACCCCGGGCATACTGACAGTGCCCTGCCGGCAGAGGTAAACTTTGGCTCAACTGCCGATGCCAACGGCTATACATCCAACTATTCAGGAGGCGACTGCACAACCTATTGCCATGGCAAGCAGATGCCTTCTGGTTCAGGCGACGGTGTGGACAATACGCCCACCTGGACCGACACGTCCTACATAACAGGAACAGCTGACAATGACTGCGCAGCGTGCCACGGGTTCCCGCCCAAGGGCTACACGGATTCCTCGCACGAGTGTTTTACCACCGGGGCTGCTGACTCATCCATGTGTGACCACTGCCATACGGAGCTTAACGCACCGACCGATGACAATGAGAGCGGCTGGGCCAGCGGGGCCTTCGCGAGCATTGGCTGGCACATTAACGGGTATGTGAACTCAGTTATGCACGAACTGCCTTATGACGCGCACAGGCTTATCACCGATTCCACCTCGTGCATGAACTGCCATGTTACGGGTACCGGCACGGATACATACCCCACCGCGTGCGCAGGGGACATACCCTCCTGCATGAGCTGCCACAAGCTCGGTGACCCCAACCCTTCAGGTGCCTTGGAGTGCAACAGCTGCCACGGCGCCACTGTCGCTGGAGAGCCCAGTGGAAGTGCATGGCCGAACAATGCTGGCGATCACTCCACCCATACTGCTGATTCGTGCGTAGATCACTGCCACGGAGCTAATGGCACCGGGAACGCGGACCACGGCCACGGGATGGACAGCGGTGGAACGAGGATATTCCACAGTCAGGCCACATACAGGCCCATCGTGCAGAGCCACGTCAATAGTACTCTAGGTGCGGTGGGGGGCGTTACTTATGACTACGGCGGCACTGGAGAATGCGATATAGATCCGAGTAGTTATGGATGCAACACGGGCGGCGATTCGCATGTAGGTCAGGGCTGGTACTGGGGCTGCAGCTGCAGCTAACAGACTTCAGGCAGGGGGCTGGGGAAACCCGGCCCCCTTTTTTTTGTAAAGTTTAAATTATTCATACGGGGAGATAAATAAGTGATACGAGTACTTATAGGCCTTGCTGTTATGGCGATGGTATGCGCAAGCCTGCCCGCGTATGCTTTTGAGGAAAAGGACTTCGTATTGGTCAAGGGCGGGTGCTTCATGATGGGGGAGCGCTCTATTGACGGCTCTGATAAAGTGGTGCCTTCGTATGAGGTATGCCTTGATGATTTCCATATAGGCAAGCATGAGGTGACTCAGCAACAATGGAAGGATGTCATGGGAGAGTATCCTGGTCCTGAGAACATATGCAAAAAATGCCCTGTTGACAATGCCACAGGGGAGACTGTGGTCGAGTTTATCAGTAAACTCAACGGGATGACAGGCCAGGACCATGCCCTTCCCACAGAGGCCCAGTGGGAGTACGCCGCAAGAGGCGGGCAGAAGGGAGATTTCTGGGCAGGCACAAGCAATAGGAAGAAGATTGGCAAATACGCCTGGTATGGGAGCAATTCTAAACAACGTGCTCATAAGGTGGGGGAAAAGAAGCCCAACCCGGTTGGTTTGTATGATATGAGCGGTAATGTTTGGGAGCTTGTAAGCGACTGGTATTCAAAGGACCCCTCCCAAGGAGACATGGAAGGCAGTAAGCTAAACCCCAAAGGGCCTCCCACTGGTGATACACATGTAAAGAAAGGCGGTGGCTACAGGAGTGGGTCCATGAATTTGCTTGTATGGCGCAGGGCAGAGGCAACGAGAGCCTGCCCATCGGGCTGTACGGGCTTCAGGCTGGTGAAAACTCCTTAAAGGGTCAACCCTGTGCATTGCCTTTGCCTGTATAATATGAAAATGTGGAAGACATGTTAAGTTATGCTTAAACGAATTAAAAAGATCTTTCTCTCAAGGGCCACTGTGCTTTTCTTTATTATCACCTCCGTCGCAGTTGTGCTTGTGGGTGTCTATGTCCCACAGAGGGTCTCAAAGAATCTTGCGGAAATAGCCCAATGGAAATTTCAGCATCCCCTTGTCGCTCCGCTTGTGGAGACCCTGGGACTTGACCACGTGTATACCACACCTTGGTTCGCGTTGCTGCTTCTGATGGCGCTTGCCTCTCTTGTGCTTTCCTCCATTGATCAGCTAAAGGCGGCATTGAGAAAGACCTTCGGCCCTGCGGCCCTGCCTTCTGCCCCGGGCATGTGTGTTGATGCGGACAGTGATACGCTTGCAGGGGCCATGAGGCGCGGGGGGTATCTTGATGTATCCTCACCAGTGGCCCGGAGGTTCGTTAAGCACCCGTGGGGTTTCTGGGGCAACTTCCTGCTCCACCTTGGCATGGTGGTCACCATTGGCGCATCTCTTTTTATAGCTTTTACACAGCAGAGAGCCTCCTTGCCGATTGCCGAGTATCAGATAGTTCAGCCCGACATTACATGGAGCGAGGACGAGAGCGGACTTCTGGCCAAGAGCCTGGTCCTGCCTTTTTCAGTCCGGCTTGTCTCGGTAAGGTACGAGTTCTGGCCGGACAATTCCATGAAGCAGGTCTATTCAGTGATACAGTTCTGGCCCGACCAGGAAAAACATACCGTACATGTAAGCTCAAAGCTGGTCAGGGACGGCATAAGGATATACCAGGGCCCGTATTACGGTGAGACGTTCTTCCTTGAGTTTACTGACGATAAAGGAGTCAAGCGGCCAATGAGCATCCAGATGCGCATGCCCAAGGACACTCAGACGCCAAGCTACGAGGAGATGATATTGCCCTGGGACGCCAATTCCCGGATGAAGGCCCTGTATTACACAGACGCTGAACGCAAATCCATGCAGAACGCAAACCCGGAGCTTTCTTTGCAGTTTGAGCGTTTGACGGGAGAAGGTGGCGGCTCCGCGACCCTGCGCAAAGGCGACACAGTACAACTTGGCCCCTACAGGGTCCGTCTGCTAAAGGTTTTCAGATGGTCAGTGCTGGTGTTCGTTGTGGTGAAGGGTTTGCCCGTTGTGTTTGCGGGGTTCTTCGTTATGATCCTTGGTGCGGGGATAAGCTATTTCACCCCCCCAAGGGAGTTTATCGCTGTCAAAATGGACAGTGAGTATGAGATGCACTGGAGGGCTTCGAGGTTCAAGGGGTTCTATATTGATGAACGTGATAAAATACTTGAAGATCTGGGAGTGACAAGGGAGACAGATGGATAACTTCTATGCCGTATACATAGGTATGCACTGGGTTGCCGTATTTTTCTATATTCTGGCCTCGGTCTCAAACATTGCAGGAGTCATCTTCAACAAGCAGAAGGCTGAGAAGTCGGGCTATCTTATACTGGCCATTGGCCTCCTTATACACGGGGCTGCAATACTTGCCGGGTGGATAAAGGCGGGGCATGGCCCATACATCTCCGCACATGAGGCGCTCTCTTCGTTCTCGTGGTGCACTCTTGTGCTTTTCCTGTTCTTCATCAGGCTGTACCCGAGGCTCAAGCCCGCAAGCGTGATAATTTTCCCTGCAGGCTTTTTGATGGTGGCGCTTGCCATGTTCTTCGAGCCAAATATCTACACCCTGCCGCCGACCTTCAGGAGTGTCTGGCTTATATTCCACATATCCTTTTACAAGATTTCCCTTGCCACCATAGTAGTGGCCATGGCGTGTTCAGTGTTCTACCTGCACAAGAAGAGGTCTTCAAGCGACTGGCTTTCACGGATCCCGGACCTCGATACCCTGGACCTCTTTGCCTACCGGTTCGCGGGTTTCAGTTTCATTTTCTGGGGCACCGGGATGCTTGCGGGCTCGATATGGGCCTACCAGTCCTGGGGACGTTTCTGGGGCTGGGACCCTGTTGAATCGTGGTCATTTATCACTTGGGTGGCTTTCGGGGCTTACCTGCACCTGAGGCGGTTCTTCGGGTGGAAGGGCAACAGGGCGGCATGGTTTTATATAGGTGTGTTCATACTTTCTCTGGTCTCGCTGTTCTATCTCTCGCACCTGAGCACATCGCTTCACATAGAATTCCTGAGGCCATAGCTTATCTTTTTGGATCGTCCATAAACCTCAGCGGGTCGAACTCGGGGCTGAGCATGCCTACTCCTCTTATCTTGCCGTCAAGGGCTGAGAGGATCAGATTGTACCTGGAAAAATTGTATATAAGCATTTTATTTGAGGGTGAGGTTGATATGTAGGATGGTTCCCCAAACCTGGCCAGAGCGTCCTTGAGTTCAGAGCCGGCCTTTACCCCTTCAACCTCATCATCATGACAGAGCACCGCTTTAATTTTATCCCTCTTGAACTTTATTACCACCATGTCTTTGTCTGAGCCTCTCTGGAGTATGTATGACCATGATTCTTTTTTCTCATCTGGATAGTCTTCTTTTTTCATGGGTTTGCCGAATCTGGATATTATGGTTTCTTTGGTGTCAGCAAGATTTACACCGCACAGAGAGGTCAATATAAACGCGCCATCAGTCTGTTGATCTTCGGGAGCTGTTTTGCCAAGTATGAAATACCCTGAAAACGCGAGTATGCAGATCGCTGCGGCAATAAGTATCGTCAAAATATTCTTGTTTTCCTTATTCAACATTTTCTCCATTTTCAAGGGTACAGACCTCATGGTTCAGGGTATATTTTACCCCATTGGACAAGAGAAAAAGGGATGTTTCTGTGCTATTTGGTATTGAACATGTGATGTGTATTAATTTATAATAAAAACAAGGTCTTATATGCTTGACGAACGCAGAAAAGAGCTTTTCGAAAGAATAAGGAACCTGGTTCATTCCGGGCCCGGCGCTGATACATTTGAGACCCTGTGCATGGAGGTTTTCGAGTTCCAGTATCAGGCCAATGAGGTCTACAGGGCTTTTTGTGACGCCAGAGAGATCGTGCCCTCTGATATTGGCGATTGGACTCAGATCCCGGCCTTCCCCTCAGACGTATTCAAGCGCGATTTAGTTATCTCGTTTCCCTACGAAAAGATAGTCATGGAGATACTTACAAGCGGGACTACTTGTCCTGAATTGAGAGGCTGTGTCTTAAGGGACGAGCTTGGGCGCACGCTTGGCATAGAGGCTAATGCCGAGGCTATGAGCAAGTACCTGTTTCCTGAAGGCGAGAAGATTACCATCCTCGTCCTTGCGCCTTCGCCTGATATGGCCCCCACCATGGGAATGGCAGTAGCCATGGGCGAGACCGTGAAGCACTTCGGCGATGAGAGGAGCGGTTTCTTTATCACTCGCGGAGGCATGAAGACCAGGGAGCTTCTGAACACTTTGAGGGAATCGGAGAAAGAAGGTCGCTCGGTTGCGGTCATCGGCGCAACCGGTGCTTTTGTATATTTCTTTCAGGCATGCAAAGACAACGATGTGAAGTTCGCCCTGCCCCCGGGCAGCCGCATCATAGATGGCGGAGGCTACAGGGGCAGGTTCGGGGAGTGTACGCGCGAGATGTATTACGAACAGTGCAGGGAATTCCTGGATGTTCCCGAGCACCATTGCATTAATGTTCTGGGTATGGGTGAGTGCACAACCGGCTATCCTGACAACATTCTCCTTAATCATATAAGCGGTGTTAACTCCCCAAGGTTCAAGCCTGACCACCCGTGGACAAGGACTCAGGTGTATGACATGGAGACCTGCACAAAGGTTATTCCTGATGGGGAGGTGGGGCTTTTGAGGCACTATGACCTTACGAACCTCCCTACTGTGGTGGCGGTTCAGACCGAGAACCTGGGCTGCAAGGTTGGCGAGGGTTTTGAGATAGTAGGCAGGGCCAAGTTGGTCGGAGGCAAGGTTTCCCACATGGCATCTGAGAAGCCTGTGGGCCCGATGGGCGACAGGAAGATATTCAGGTTCCTTGACGCATATATGAAGTTCTCGATAACCAGAAACATTAAGAAGCTTGGAAAAGAAGAGGCCCGGAGGTTCAAGAAGGAAGCCGGGCAGGCGTGCGAGTGCGGCGAGGCGGTGGAGGAAATGATTGAAAGTGGCAATGATAAACCGGATAGCTGCTGATAAAAATGAGTCTCTGGAGCTAATAATATGAAGAAGGCATTCACTATTTTCATTGGCTTTGTCCACGACTTTGCCGCAGGCATCTGGCTGGCCACCGTTCTTGCAGTCTACTGGCTCCATAGGGTGGATGACGCAGCTCTGGCTCCAGTCCTCAAGCCCTTGATGAAGGAATTTTTCTATATTGGGATCGGCTGCATAGTTATGGTGTTTCTTGCCGGTGCGGGCAGGACTTTTGTTTATGCGTACATAGGCGATGTATACGGTGCCGATGCCGAGAGGCTACGCCGGAAGATGCTAATGATAAAACACATAGCTCTCCTCTTGATATTCGGCCTTGGAACTTACTGGCAGTACGTCATGGTATTTGGCTGATGAAGGTTTGCCTGGTTTTTCCTCCATTTCCATTTGAAGGAAAGGTGCCAATGGTGCCGCCGATACTTGAATACCTGGCAGCGCTGACCAGGCGGGCCATGCCTGATGTGGAGATCGAGCTGATAGACGCAAATGTCACTGATGCTGACGCGGATGCCATAGACGCTGACCTGGTGGGTATCAGCGTAATGACAACAAAAGTTCCCTGGGTATACGGTTTTGCTGACGAACTGAGGGCAAGAGGGAAAATGGTGGTTATGGGTGGCATACATCCCACGGCTTTGCCTGGAGAGGCTGCCGCGCATGCTGATTCGGTGGTCGTGGGGGAAGCAGAGTCAGTATGGGCTGATGTGCTTTCAGACGCCAGAAGTGGAATGTTGAAACCTTTTTACTACGGTGAAAGGCTTCCGCTTGACGATATGCCGCTGCCATTGACAGGCTTGCTGAAGGGTAGATATGTTTTCAGGGCTTTGTTTACGAAGAGAGGGTGTCCGTATAACTGTACGTTCTGCTCTGTTAAAAAGTTTTTTGGCAGCCAAATACGATACAGGCCCATCAAGAAAGTAGTTGAGGAAGCAGAAAAATGTATGGGCAGGGTTTACTTTAACGGAGATGACAACATATGGGGAGGAGATGTCAGCCGTGCCATCGAGATGTTTAATGCTCTCTCGACTGGTTCAAAAAAGTACTGGTATGGATTTGGGGACCTTTCAACTCCTCAGGTAGCAGACGGGGACAAGCTCCTTAAGGCGGCAAGGCGTAGCGGGCTTTTTTCTGTATGGGTCGGATGGGAGACGTCATCCACTGATACTCTTAAGGCGTACCATGCAAGCGCCAAGCAGGGCAAGGACAGGGAAGATGCCATACGCAGGATCAAAGACCATGGCATTGAAGTGATATTGTTCGTTATGCTGGGGGCCAGGACAGAAGACGCTGACGAATTTAAGAGGACCATCGAGGTCGCGGACAAGTTAGGTGTGGGTGTGCATCCAGCCCTTCTGACCCCGTTGCCCGGCACGGACTTGTATGAGGAATATAAGCCCTACCTTCTTGATGATAAGGGTTGGGAGTACTACACAGGGGCAAACGCGGTTTTTAGGCATCCCCAAATGACTCCAGAGGAGATGGAGGAGCAGTTCTTCAGCATGTCGTTAAGCCTGTTGAGCAGGAAGAGAATATTCAGCCATCTTTTTGAATCACGGGCTGGCTTTCCCTTAACCCATATGCTGACTCTGATACGCGATCTGCGTATAAGAAAGGCAATGCATGCGGCCTATGATAACTGGAAGCTTAAGTTGACATAAACCTATATTTTACAAGCAGTTATACCGCATTTAGCTTTCCAGTTAAGCATCCGGTCACAGATGGCTTTCCATTTGCGCAATTGTTTTCGTCATGAAAAATTCGCCAGTATGAAATCCTCTGAATAAGGCTCATAAAAGTGGTTGGAATCCTAGTGTTAATGTTATTATAAATGGTGAATAAAATTAAGAAAATCATGCTTATAACCCCCCCTTACCACTCCGGTGTTGTGGAGAGCGCAGGGGTCTGGCTGAATGTCGGTTTTGTCTCCATAGCCGGAAGCCTTCGGGCCGCAGGTTTCGAGCCAATCTACTACGATGCCATGAGCCTGTGGCATGGCTACGACAAGATCGCACGAACAATAGAGCACGAGCGTCCAGACGTAGTGGCCACAACCGCTTTTACGGCCGAGATAGTGGATGCCCTAAGGGTTTTGAAGCTTGCAAAAAGAGTCGCCCCGGAGGCAGTGACCGTTATCGGCAATGTGCATCCCACCTTCATGTATGGAGAGGTATTGACTGAAAACGACTACGTTGACTTTGTGGTACGTGGAGAGGGCGAACACACCATGGTGGAGCTTATGCAATGCCTTGATCAGGGTGGTGACACAGCCAAGGTAAAAGGCCTGGCATTTAGAAATGACTTTGGCATTACCGTAACGCCAACGAGGCAGTTTATCAGTGACCTGGACACCTTACCCATGGCATGGGACCTGGTGGACTGGCCCATATACACTTACAAAACCATGGAAGGCTCAACCCTTGCTGTGGTAAGCTCATCGCGCGGGTGCAGCTCGCAGTGCAGTTTCTGCTCGCAGCAGCTCTTCTGGCAGAGGCAGTGGAGGGGTAAAAGTCCCGAGGCCGTGGTAAGTGAGCTTGAGATGCTCCGTGAAAAGTTCGGCGTGGACGTGGTTATGATATCTGACGAAACACCCACGCTTGAGCGAGAGCGCTGGGAGCGCATCCTTGACCTCAAGATCAAGCGCGGCCTTGATACGAAGATACTCATGGAGACCCGCGTGGACGACATCATCCGCGACGAGGACATAATGGAGAAATACGCTAGGGCGGGCGTGGACCATATCTATGTGGGAGTCGAGTCGCCCTCTCAGACCACGCTGGATATTTTCAAGAAGGATATCAAGGCCGAGATGTCCAAGCGCGCACTGGATCTGATTAACGCGCAGGACATGGTTAGTGAGACCTCCTTTGTACTTGGAATGCCGGACGAGACCCCAGAGCACATGAAGGAGACAGTGGAAATAGCCAAGCACTATAACCCCGACCTTGCATTTTTCCTGGCAATTGCTCCCTGGCCGTACTCGGATATATACTCGCAGCTTGAGCCCTATGTAGCCACAAAGGACTACAGCCGTTACAACCTCGTGGAGCCGGTGGTCAAGCCAGAGAACATGACGCTTGACGAGGTTATGAAGGGCCTTGGGCAGGCGTCCATGGATTTCTACATGCACAAGCTGGAAACGCTTTCATCAATGAGCAGCCGGAAGTCCGAGTTCATGGTGAAGGTCGTAAAGCTCATCTCCGAAGACTCCTACCTGAAGGAGCACATGAGCGGCGATATGCCCGAGAGGGTGAAGAACGCCTTGAGGGCAGCAGGAGTTTCATAAGCTTTGTGCATTGCGAGCATGTGAGAGCCAAATGGTGCTCAGTTCTTAATACCTTTACAACAAGACAATGCTATAAATATTCACCCATAAGCAAACAAAGCAAATGCATATTACCTTAAGGACGCTCCTCCATACTCTACAATGAACCTGTCTATAGAAAAATACCCAACCTCTAGATGCAGCCTTCAACTGCAAATTCTCTGAGTTTCAACCTTGTATACCTGTTGCTTTGTAGGTGACCCTCCCCCGAAATAATGGACACGCGTAATAATTTGTAATTTAGAAGAGGAGGCGTGTCTATGGGAAAAATAAACCGACATTTCAGCCGTGAGTTCAAGTTGCATGCAGTGCAGTTAGTTACGAAGAAAGGGATGGCAGTGGGCAAGGTCGCCAGAGAGCTCGATATACATCCAAATTTATTAAATATATGGAGGAGGAAGTTT
>DAOWET010000250.1 GCA_030638335.1 Nitrospirota bacterium | reverse complement strand
GCATCTCACCTCTGAGGTCATGGACAACCTGTTCAATGTCCCGGAGGCCATGGCCCTGGAGGGTGCGCTTCTCCGCATAGCCATTGACCCTGATGTAAAACGCGAGTTCCCTGATGTTTCGCTCTTTGCAGATAAATATGTCCTGGCCCGGGACACGGACGATCCGGCTGAGCGGGAACTCGCGCTTCTCGAACTCTACCTGACGCTCCATTGCCTGGGCTCCGGATATTCCGGTACGGAGGCTATGAGGCTTAAGGATGCGGAGGGTATCAGAAACCTCCCTGGAGGGATGTTTCCCATTGTCGCTGCCTCAATAATTATGAGCGATGAGATGGTGTGTATGGATCTTGGCGCGGGAAACGGGCTTCAGGGGCTGCTCCTCCAGAGTATTTGCCCGCATGAGAGAACCATTCAGGTGGAGCTGTCAAGCGGTATGATAAAGGTGGGGAAGATGTTTCAGCGCGCACTTGGGATTGCCTCAGACCGCGTTGAATGGATCTGTGGCGATATCGCCTCACAGGACCTGGCTGGAGTAGATCTTCTATACATGTACAGGCCTCTGAAACCCTATGGCGAGGGAATGGGGCTTTATGAAAAAGTGGCAATGAGGCTCTCGGCCCTGAACAGCCGTGTCATGGTGCTGAGCGTTGCTGATTGCCTTGGCAGGTTCCTTGACGAGGAGTTCAGCCTTGTCTACTCAAATGAATTCTTTTCCTGTTACCATGGCCCTGTAACTTAATCTACGGCAAGTCAAAAGTATTCCCTCTAATGAAATAACATTATACCCTGTAATTATTATCCACTGGGTTTGGACGCCATTCCTTTTTTGATTTGACGTTGTCTGTTGCTTTGTATTTTAAAAAGGAAAGTTCGCCTGCCTGAGCGAGGAATTCGGGTGCGAGGTGCCTCAGATGCTAGGCACGCGGCATGAAGCTGTATCCCATTACCGCGAATGCCGTGTAACAACGCAGATGAGGCGCATTCGTGCCCGTAGTCCGTCTATTTATTCTTCATCGTCGTCCTCGTCACGGTATGTCCTGATCCTGATAATGACCCTCATGAACCCATAGACCGTGACAAGGGCTGCCAGCATGAAAAGAAGTTCGTAGAAATGGTTCGAGAAGTACATGATCCACGAGGCCTTTGCTTTGAGTTTCAGCTTCCATTTATTCTCAAGCTCGATCATGCTGAGCCCTGTTACATCAGAGATGGCCTCGGATGCGCTTGAGCCGCTGCTTATGCCCTTCAAAATAGAGATAAGGGCGTCCCTGCCGTATTCTTTTTCAAGAAAACTCACAAAGCTCAGGCTCTCCTCATATGCAAGCACCATGCCCCTTCTGGCTGCTGGAAATCCGTTTTTGAGGTCAGTAAGCGGGATAAGTCTTCCTGAGAGCACCGCTCCGCTCAGCACGCTGGTGCTGCGGCTCAGTACTATCTCCGCCGGGCTTTCCGCTACAAGTTGAGCAACTCCCTCGTTGAGCCATTTTGGCATGGCTTTGCCCGGATGCCTGCCAAGCACAAGGTGCACCAGTTCATGCTTTAGCGTGCCCTTCAGCGTGAAGGGCTTGGTCAGCACACGAGAGTAGTCCATGACTATAAGGCCCTTGTCCGCCACTGCATACGCTGAGATGTGTCTGCTGCCTGTTGCGTCCGAGAACGCTTTCCTGTCAGAGATGATAACTATTGCAGGGCGATAATCAAGCGTAAAGCCAAGTTCGGCCCGCACCTCGTCGTATGCGTCCGAGAAAACCGCAAGCACGTCCCTTGCGTCGCTTTCAAGCCCGGGGGGATACAGGACCGCGGCCCTCTTGCCCTGAAGCGTCTGAAGCTGGCCGGTTTCCGCCCGGGCAGAGACGGAGAGGGCGGAAATAGCGCATATGGCGAGCGTGATGACTATTTGAAATGTTCGTGACATATCAAAAGCATACTAGAGAGGAGCCGCACCGCACAAGGAGAAATAGCTGTCTGATGTGTATGTTATAATTGTAAGGTATTGATAAATGGGAATTGAGAATAAAATAAACCAGGGATTTCTTGCGCGTGGAAGCATGAAGTTCAAGGTGCTCCTGATAATCCTCCTTCTCCTGATAGTCAGCGTCATCGTTACCCTGAACCTTTTCTTCTACCAGACACATGAATCGGAAATGGCATTTCAGATCAACGCTCAGCAAACCATCATCGCCAAGTCCATAGCGCTCTCCATTGACAGCACCATGGAACACCTGAAGGAAGAGGCCGTGTCCCTTGCCAGCCTTCTTTCGGAGAGAGGCATCCGCAAGGAGGGGCTTGATGATTTTGTGGGACACGCCTTTGAGGAACTGGGCGAGGACATAAAGATCGACATAGTGGTCTTTGGTGCAAAAGGGGAAGTTGTCCATTCATCGCTTAAAAGCTATTCCATGGACGACGAGGACAGGAAGTTCTATGAGGGCGCCTTGTCCGTCCCGCCAAGGCAGGTGAACATGGCGCCAAGCGGGGACAAGGTCATGACCCTGAAGGTCATCACCCCTATCAGAAGGCAGAGCGACCTGCTTGGCGCGGTGATGATGATACTTAACATTGACGATTTCAATAAGAAGTTTCTTGTACCCATCAAGGCTGGCGAGCGCGGGCACGCATGGGTCATGGACGAAAGCGGGACGCTTATATATCATCCCACGATGCCCGAGATGGTAGGCAGGAACATCCGCACCCCAAGCGAGGATTGCTTCGAGTGCCACAACTCTTTCAATGCGGAACGACAGATACTGGAATCTCCTGACGTGGGGTACAGTTCGTATATAGCGCCATATGGCGAGGACAAGCTCCTTGCCTTCTCGCGCACCACTCAGATCGGATGGATCGTATGTGTCTCCATACCGTATTCAGAGGTGACTGCAAGCATGAAGAACAGCATGCGGCTCCAGTCGCTTCTCGTTCTAACCATATTCATCTCGACCCTCGGAGTGGCGCTTGTGATAATAATGATCAACCGCCAGCGCCTCAGGGCCGAGGAGAAGGCCAACTACGCGGACAAGCTGCGCCAGTACGCTACTTCGCTGGAGGAAGTGGTGAACGAGAGGACAAAAGAGCTCAAGAGCGAGAAGGAGAAGCTCGATGCGGTGGTGGGGTCCATTTCCGCGGGCATTTGTATCTTTGATGAGAAGGGTTCATGCACATGGATGAACAAGGTGATGACCCAATGGCTCGGGCACGACAGCGCAGAGAGCGTCTCCATCAAGGATATATATGACTCCGACCCTGAGCAGGATAAGATGCAGGGCGACGTTGTGCAGGAGACCGCATCGTTGGACTTTGCCAACAAGAGAGGGACGTTCCAGATATCCGTCTCGCCTTTCCATATGCCTGACGGTTCCACCCAGAGGCTGATTCTGCTCCAGGACGTAACAGAGCTCAAGATGGCTGAGGAGCAGATGATCCAGTCCGATAAGCTTGCCGCTCTCTCAAGGCTCTCTGCCGGTGTCTCGCATGAGATAGGCAACCCGCTTACGTCCATATCCTCATATGTGCAGATCCTCATGGACATGAAATTCGACGATTTTGCGGGCGAGGCCCTTGGGACCATCTCAAAGCATATCAAGCGCATTGAGAAGATCTTGAGAAAGATGTCCACCTTCTCGCGCTCAAAGGACGACGATATCCGTCCTCACGTGGTAAGCGAGCTTGTGAATTCCACAGTGGAGCTTGTGAAGTATGACCGCAGGACAAAGGACATCGATATCGCAGTGAAGATCCCCGAGGACATCCCGCAGGTCAAGGTGAACGGTGGGCAGATCATCCAGATCATCACCAACCTTATCCTTAATGCATCCGATTCAATGGGCGGGGAGGGCAAGCTGACCATAAGCGCCATGCATACGGGCAACGACGTATGCATGTTCTTCACGGACACGGGGCAGGGTATTTCATTGGAGAACATGAAGAGGGTGTTTGACCCGTTCTTCACGACAAAGCAGACCGGCACGGGCCTTGGGCTTGCCGTGAGCCACAGTATTGCCAAGAGCTTTGGCGGGGACATAGAGGTGAAGAGCGAAGAAGGCAGGGGTACTACATTTATCGTGAGGTTGCCGGCATATGAAAGCTAAAAAGAGCAGGATACTTGTTGTTGACGATGAGCGGGACATTTGCAGGGCCTTGGAATTTCTGTTAAGCCGGGAAGGGTACCTGGTGGAGACCGCGCCAAGTGGCGAGAAGGCGCTTGAGAAGTTCGAGAAGAACAACTACGACCTTGTGCTCTCGGACCTCAGGATGGAGGGCATGGACGGCCTTGAGCTTCTGGACAGGATAAAGGCAAGCGACCCCTCCACCATATTCGTTATCATGACAGCCTTTGCTTCCGTGGACAATGCGGTTGAGGCCATGAAAAAAGGCGCTGAGGACTACATAGTCAAGCCCTTTGTGAACGATGACGTCAAGATGAGCATAAGGAGGCTTCTGAACTACAGGAGCCTCAAGAGGGAGAACGAGATACTCCGCAGGGAGCTCAGTAACAGGGTTTCCAATAACCGCTTTATCGGGGATTCGCCTCAGGTCAAAGAGATCTTTGCAGTGCTTGAAAAAGTCATGCCCACCAAAAGCAACATCCTGGTGCTTGGCGAGAGCGGCACGGGTAAAGGTGTGCTTGCGGAGATAATCCATAGCAACAGCCCGAGGGCGAAAAAGCCCTTCCTCTCGATAAACTGCTCTGCAATACCCGAGACTCTCCTTGAGAGCGAGCTCTTTGGGTACAAGAAGGGGGCTTTTACAGGAGCGAACTCTGACAAGGTGGGCCTTATCGCCGCGGCTGACGAGGGGACCCTCTTCCTTGACGAGATAGGCGACATGCCAGTGGCCCTCCAGGCAAAGCTCCTGAAGGTCCTGGAGGAGGGCGTGTTTATCCGCCTTGGGGATGTGCGCCCTATGCAAGTTGACGTGCGCGTGATCGCTGCCACGAACAAGAAGATAGAGGAGGCCGTGGCAAAGGGGGAGTTCAGGGAAGACCTCTACTACAGGCTCAATGTCATTGAGCTTACAATACCACCCCTGAGGGAACGCACCGAGGACATCCCTCTTCTTGTCAAGCATTTCCTTGGTGAACTCAACCGAAAGCACAGCGCTGGCATAAAGGGCGTGGACGTTCACGCCATGGACGCTCTTAGTTCCTACGGATGGCCTGGAAACGTGAGGGAGTTGAGCAATATGCTCGAGAGAGCAGTGGTCATGTGCTCTTCAGACACAATAATGTTCGAGGACCTGCCTGCCGGAAAACTGAGCGCCTCTGCCCCGGCGCCTGCCGAGGGTTCCCTGAAGGGATCCCTTGAATACTATGAGCGAAAGGTGATACTTGAAGCCCTCTCGGCATATAAACGAAACAAGGAGGCCACGGCAAAGGCGCTGAGCATTGATCTGGGCACCCTGTACAGAAAAATGAAGAAGCTTGGGATCGCAAAAGATTAGCTGTTTGAGGTCTGGCAAGATATGAAAAAGGGGAGCCGTAATGGCTCCCCCTTTTTGGTTGCTGTTATTTAAATGTCCTGGTTGCTCAGTGGTGGCCTTCTTCTGCCTTGTCGCTCTGTCCGGTCATGGCCTGATAGCCCTTTACGCCAATATGGCACCGTGCGCACTGAGTGTCAGAGGCAAACGCCCATGATCCGTTGTGGCAGGCGCCGCAGTACTTCCCGTCGTACAGGGACTGCATTGTGAAGTCGTCGTTTTCCTGCGCTGCGAGGTTTGACATCATAAAGAGGTCAGGATGGCACATCTCGCAACTCATGCCCATGTCCTCCACATGTGCCTTATGGCTGAAAATAACGGCCTTTAGAGGTTCGGTATAGACCACGTCGCCACCATGAAAGACTTCCTCGGCATAGGGGAGGGTGCTTGAGTACGCAAGTGCTGCAATGAGCGTCACAAGCATCAGAATAAGGGTTTTCTTCATATATATCACCTTGTATTAACCTTTCATGTAGAAGACAAAGGGATCAACGCCGGT
>DAOWET010000057.1 GCA_030638335.1 Nitrospirota bacterium | reverse complement strand
CGTTCTGCATACAAAGAAGAAGAACCTCCTTAAACACGTCATCGCCGGGACCGAGGAGACCACCACTGGCGTTATCCGCCTGAAGGCCATGGCCGCGGACGGTGTGCTTCAGTACCCCATCGTGGCGGTAAACGACGCCATGACCAAGCACCTCTTTGACAACCGCTACGGTACGGGACAGTCCACCATAGACGGTATACTGAGGGCCACCAACCGCCTTATCGCGGGCGGCACCTTCGTGATATCCGGCTATGGCTGGTGCGGCAAGGGGCTTGCAAAGAACGCCTCAGGCATTGGGGCAAAGGTCGTTGTCTGCGAGGTGGACCCCCTGAAGGCGCTGGAGGCCGTGATGGACGGGTTCCAGGTCATGCCCATCAAGGAAGCCGCCGCCGTGGGCGACATCTTCGTCACGGTGACAGGGGACCTGAACGTCATCTACAAGGCTTGCTTCCGCAAGATGAAGGACGGTGCCATTGTGGCCAACAGCGGGCACTTCAACTCGGAGATAGACATCCCCGCGTTGAAGTCCCTCACCAAAAAGCGCCGCGTTGTGCGCGATTTCGTGGAGGAGTTCACGCTCAAGAACGGGCGCCGCATCTACCTGCTTGGCGAGGGAAGGCTTATCAATCTTGCAAGCGCTGAGGGGCATCCCTCCCAGGTCATGGACTTGAGCTTTGCCAACCAGGCGCTTTGCGCGGAGTATGTGGTGAAGAACGCCAAAAAGCTTAAAAATATCGTGTACAGCGTGCCGGAGAAGATAGACCAGAACATCGCCGCCCTGAAGCTCAAGGCCATGGGAGTCAAGATAGACAAGCTTACCGCTGAGCAGAAAAAGTACCTCTCTTCGTGGGAGATGGGCACGTAAGCGAAACAGACAATAATGCATCCAGCCCCGGGGTTTTAAACAAAGCCCCGGGGTTTTTCTTTACCTCCATACATAATATCAATGGTATCAAATGAAATTAGCCCGCTTGCAATACGGGGCGAAACAGGATAAAATTAGTCTTGAACTAGCACATGCGCGTATCTGTTGCTATAATTCGAGATGGACTTAAGTGAGCAGGGATATATGTTAAGCGCATACGGGTTTTAATGGAGTCACGATGAAAGGAGAGAAAAGCTATGGCAGAGCAAAATGGTATCTATCGCTGTAACGTTTGTGGGAATATCGTGTTTGTGGCCCATGACGGCGGGGGCACGCTCAGCTGTTGTGAGCAGGACATGGAGCTTCTGAAGGCAAACTCCACTGACGCGGCACAGGAAAAACACGTGCCAGTGATCGAGAAGACCGGCTCCGGATACAAGGTGACGGTTGGTTCGGTTCCCCATCCCATGGAGCAGGAACATTACATACAGTGGATCGAGCTTATCGCGGACGGAGTGTCGTACTGGAAGTTCCTGAAGCCCGGCGATGCTCCGGAGGCCGAGTTCTGCATCCAGGCCGAAAGCGTGACTGCTCGCGAATACTGCAACAAGCACGGTCTCTGGAAAGCGTAGCTTTCTAACGCTTCCTGATTTAGTTCTACAAGTAAAGGTTTGTGATTAGACGCTCGAAGTACGGCGAAGGACAAAACTACTTCTTATAATAAGAGGGTTCGTGGGCCATCGAAGTATGTAGCCAGATTGTATGGCCAGATTGTATGGATAGTGAGTTAGAATATTAGACCTCCTGTTACCTTAATGGGTAGCAGGAGGTCTTTGCTATTTCATGAAAGGTAGAAAATAAGAGCTTGGACTTCCTGACGATGATAGCCATAGCTGTGGGCCTTGCCATGGACGCCTTCGCGGTCTCGGTGGCAAGCGGGCTGGCCTACTGCAGCATGCGCATGGGCCACACCCTGCGCATCGCCCTGTTCTTTGGCGGGTTCCAGGCACTTATGCCCGTGGTGGGCTGGCTCGCGGGCATGTCGGTGAGGCCCTACATAGTCAGCATCGACCACTGGATAGTATTTGGCATCCTAAGTTTCCTGGGAGCGAAGATGATCTACGAGGCCGTGATCATCAAGAGGGCGGAAAAAGGCGCCAACGTGATGAACCTGCTTGTGCTCCTTGGGCTTGCGGTGGCCACCAGCATAGACGCCCTGGCCGTGGGCGTGACCTTTGCGTTCCTGAATGTTGTGATCGTTGCACCTGTTATTATTATAGGGGTGGTGACCTTTGTAATGAGCTTTGCAGGGGTTGTGATAGGCCAGCGGTGCAGCGGGCTGGGTTTTTCGAGCACCAAGATCGAGGTGGCAGGCGGGGTGGTTCTGATAGCCATCGGGTTGAAGATACTCATTGAACATATTACCAAGGGGATCTAAGTCTGCTGTTGATTGGAATATATAATCTGTATTTTAGCCTCTTGTTCAAGTATTGATAAACATTTCTTTAAAATTTTATAGCAAGCCTCAGGGCAACTTGTTTTGATATATTCAGATGGTCCTTACAGCTTAGTTTGGGAATGCCTGATAATGTAAGTTCAAGATGTAACATTTCTTCGGCAGCACCAGCTTCAGTGAACTCTTGATAATGAATAATTGGATTGTTGTTGTCCAGATTAGAACTCATCATTCCTTCAAGACTGTTTGACTTATTCCAGATTATTGGGGTCCCTGACATGCTTTCTATTTTGTTTTGGAGAAACCTTAAATGTTTTGGCAATTGAGGGATAGGCATGGCCTTTATTTTCAAGGTTTAGGAATATTCAGACGTTTGCAGATCTTATCAGCCAGTTTGTTGTCGATCTCGTTATGGCGTGGGATGGTTTCAGAGACACCGTTGGCGGGGTTGTTATATAGCGTATGTCTGGCCCCTTCCCTCTTTAATATGCATCCGTGAAAACGCAAGTGACGCAGCAAGTGGCTTCGCTTCATTCTACCGTAACGGTATCACGAATTGCGTTGTCGGGGAGTCCGCGAAGAGCATCTTCCAGCTTGTCCTGAAGAATCAGCTTGATGGCTTCTTTTAAGCTTTCCTTGCATTGTTCAATGGTTTTGCCCTGACCATTTGCGCCGGGAACCTCTGGGCAGTAGCCAATATAGAAACTATCACCCTTCTCGATTATGGCGTTGAAGTTGTTCTGCATTTTCTTCACCTCTGATAACTATTATACTACAATTCCAGCACTCCTATTGTCTTCTGCTTGCTGCCTTCTAATTATTTCTTTGGAGCTTTCCTGCGCTTTTTTCGAGGTTTGGGCTCCACCCCGATCCGCGGGTCTCCCTCGGATATGGCCTGCACAATATCCGCCGCAATGCTCTCGAAATCCTCTGTTGTGACCGGCAAGTAGAGCCATTTGCCGAGTATGGGGTGTGGGGCAAGGGCCGGAAAATCGCCTCTTAGAGACAACTGGAATTCGAACTCCGTTGGCAGAAGCAGGCCCTTCCAGGGGGGCTGCCTGTCTGAAAGGACCAGTACAAGCCTGCCGCGCAAGTAGTAGGCCAGGGCCCCAAACATGGGCTTTCTGATGAGGCTGGGCTCATCCTCAAGCGGTTCGGCAAGCCATTTCAGGTGATTGTCCGGGCTTCCCATAATATAGTTACAATACATGATCTCAATTTCCGTACAAGTTACCGTACAAGCCCTGGATTTAGCATTATGCATGTAACTTATTGAATTTAAATGGTTGTTTGTGGCATAGATCTTCTTTTCATAGCCTGGGTCATAGCCTGGGTGAAACACTTGTTTGATATTTTATTGGTTTAGCAGAGGGATAATGTCAACCAGTACCGCCGGGGGAGTAGCCGATTTGTAATATTATGCTGTATAATTCACCTAATTCCGTTTGCGTGTGTAGCTTAAGGGGGAAACTGTATGGAAAACATGCTTGAAAAGATAGAGAGGCTCGAGCGGGAGCACGACAGGCTTGATCCGGAGCTTGTGGCCCGGAAGAAGGTGAAGCTGGGCCTGAGGCACCCGGACGGCCGCGGCGTGGTCGCGGGTATCACGAGCAAGGGCCAGGTCAAGGCCTATAAAAAGACACGCACCGAGGGCAATGTAGCGATCCCGGGAAAGCTTTACTATTGCGGTTACGATGTTGAAGACATTGTCGCATCTATTGAGAAAGAGAAACGGTTCGGGTTTGAGGAGACGGTCTATCTCCTTTTGACCGGCGAGCTTCCCAACAGGGAGGACCTTGAAAGCATCTCCGTGGAGCTGGGCCGACGCAGGGGGCTTACGGATGCTTCCAAATCAGTCATAAGGGTCAACTCTGAGAACGACGACCAGATGGGGGCCCTTCATACCGCTGTCTCGGTCCTTCACAAGTTCGACAGGACCCCCAAGACCACTGACCTCAGGGAAATTACCCGCCAGTGCATAGATATAATCGCTAAATTCCCAACTATAATAGCCTATAACTATATCGTGCTCTCAAAGGGCTGCAACTCGGAGTTCGTGGAGCCCAGGGAGGACCTGAGCACTGCCGAGAACTTCCTCTACATGCTGAATTGCGGCGAGATGCCCGACCCCGACATTGCGAAGGTCTTTGACCTTGCCCTGATACTCCACGCTGAGCACGGCGGGGGCAACAACTCCACCTTTACCGTAAGGACCGTGTCCTCAAGCCTCACCGACACGTACATGGCCATATGCGCGGGCATTGCCTCGCTTGCCGGGTACCTGCATGGCGGGGCCAACGAGGCGGTCATGCGCATGATGGATGGTATCAAGGATAAGGTCTCTGACTGGAAGGACGACGCTGCCATCGAGGCCTACCTCCGCGGACTGCTTGAGAAGAAGAACGGTGACTACTCCGGCAAGATATACGGCATGGGACATGCGGTCTATACGATATCCGACCCCCGCGAGCCTATTCTCAGAGAGAAGGCCCGTGAGTTTGCGGCGCGCTTTGGGCGCGAAGATGAGTTTGACCTTTATGAAAAAGTAGCAAAACTTGCCCCCAAGGCCATAAAGGACGTAAAGGGCCGCGACATATGCCCCAACGTGGACTTCTTCTCAGGGTTCGTCTATGACATGATGGGCATCAAGCGTGAGCTGTACACGCCCATATTCGCCCTTTCAAGGGTGGCTGGCTGGTCAGCCCACCGCATCGAGGAGATCATCCAGGGCAGGCTCATCCGCCCGGCTTATGTGTCTTCACTTAAAGGGGGAAAACGCAGGTACAAGAGGCTGAAAAAACGGGATTAGGGGGCCACGGGCCCCTTTTAAACTGGGGGCTACACGCCTGCTTCCTTCTAAGGAGGTGTTTCCGGCTCTATGTTTCTTGTATCGAGTCTGCCTACTATAAGACCTCCTGCCTCTGCTCCCCCACCGGAGGTGGCTCTCACGCAGTGAGCCACGGGCCCCATTTAAACCGGTGGCCGTCAGCCCCGACCGTGTTCAGGAGAAGCAATGTAGCCTCTTTTATTTCACTATTTCAGCATATCCGCCACAGGTCGCGTTTTGCCTTTTTCATGTATCCCCCCCCTTCTCTCCCCCCATTACGGCTACGGCCGTGTTCATTCTATTTGGAGTTGGCGCAGGGGCTGACGGAATACTCTTTCTGTGCTAGAATTGCAGAGAGATAAAGGCTTGTATCTCAGGCAGTTAATTGAATGCTGTTCAAGATGGAGGGGAATATGAGAAAGACTTTGTTGCTTGCCGCTGTATTTGTACTCATGGTTTCTTTGCCCGCATTCGTTTCTGCTGTAAGCGATGATGAGGCAAAAGCGCTTTTTGAAGCCAAGTGCAATCTCTGCCATTCCGCCACGAACGCCACTGACATGAGGGAAACCCCCGATGGATGGCGCGCGATCGTCCTGCGGATGAAGAACGACAACGGCTGCGACCTGAGCGACGCCCAGGTCGAGACAATAACCAACTACCTTAGCAGGCATTACGGAAGATAAGACCAACTTGCTGACATGGGGAGTGCCTCGCATCAGGGCTCTCCCTGTCCAGCGTCCTTGCAAAACCTCTCTTTTATATGGAAAATGTACTATGCGCTATTGTGTATTTGCTGGATTATTAGCGGTATTCTGCCTGCTTTCCGCCCCGGTGGCGGCCAGGGAGGTGCGCACTGTGGTCATCGACGCGGGCCATGGCGGCTATGACCTTGGCATGCGGGTGGAAGAAAGCAGGGAGAAGGACATAGCCCTGCTCATGGCAAAGAAGCTCCAGCGTGCCATCGAGGCCAGCGGCAGGTTTGGCTACCTTGACCGCGAGGTGGACCACTACATGAGCATCGAGGAGCGCAGGAGCCGGGCCAATGAGCGCGACCCGGACCTGTTTGTGAGCCTTCATCTATCCGGCACGGAGGATATCAATATCTATGTGGCGTGGTTTGAGAAAAAGGACGCGGAGCTCTCGCTTTCTGAATACTATGACATAGAGGCCAGGCAGAGGAGACACCACCACGAGAGCGGGGCGCTGGCGCGCGCCGTGGCCGCCTCTTTGCGCGAGGCCTTTGCGGTAAACGTATATGTGATCGAGATGGCCCTTCCGCTTCTGAAGTCCGTGGGCGCTCCCGCCATAATGGTGGAGATGCCCTCTGAGGGCATTGAGTATGGCCGGGAGGGCGGAAAGCTTGTATCCGCCCTCTTAAAGGGAATAAGGCAATATGAGCAGGACTGACGACAACAGGGACGGGCTCCCGGAGCCCTTTGACCCGGCCCAGGTGGAAGGCACAGAGGGCTTTTTGGGCCCGGACATGGACCTGGACGAGCCTCCCCAGGAGCCCGGGCGGTCAGTTGTTGCCAGTGTCTTCGGTCTTGTATCATTCATAGTGCTTATAGGGGCCGTGGTCGTCGGTGGGTTCTATCTTGTGAAAATGTACTCTGATGTGCTGGGCTCAGGCGTAGAGCTGAAGCCCAAGCCCAAGGTGCCCTCGATGGAGGCCCGGAGGAGGCCTCGGGCCGTAAGCGGCGATTATACGGTACTTGACCTGTACTTTCCCTCTGGAGAGAAGAGCTTCGAGGGGGAACAGCGCAGCGTACCCAGGGCCTCATCGGTCATGGACCTGGCAACAGTGGTCACCGGGGAGTTCCTGTCAGGCCCCACAGGGCGCCTGGCCGGGATAATCCCCGGCAACGTGAGCCTCAATGGTGTGTACCTGGGCGATGACTCCGTGCTCTATATTGACCTCAGTGACGAGTTCCGGCGTAATTTCCAGGGCAACGCAGTGGACGAGTACATTCTGCTTAAGGCCCTGCACAAGAGCCTTATGAGGAACGTGTACCAGATAGAGGGAATAAAGCTCCTTGTGGACGGCAAGGAGGTGGACTCCATAGGAGGGCACCTGAGCGTCCGCGGCCTTCTGGGGGAGGCTGTGAGCGCCCCCTTCAGGGATGCTGATGATGAGTAACAGCGCGCCTATAGGGGTTTTTGACTCTGGCATCGGGGGGCTGACCGTGGTCAGCGAGCTGATGCGCCTGATGCCTGGCGAGGATATTGTCTACCTTGGGGACACCGCGAGGGTCCCCTATGGCGTGCGCTCTCCGGACACTGTCAGGCGTTATGCGGCCGAGGGGGCCTCTTTCTTGAGGGACAGGGGCATAAAGTTTCTCGTGGTGGCCTGCAACACGGTATCGGCAGTGGGCCTTGACGAGGTGGCCAGGCACTGTGACGTGCCTCTGGTGGGTGTTATCGAGCCCGGCGCGCGCGCAGCCGTGGCCGCTTCCAAAGCCGGGCACGTCGGTGTTATCGGCACCGAGGCCACCATAACGAGCCGGGCCTATGTGAAGGCTATTAATGATATTGACAGCTCCGTAAAGGTCCATGGCAACGCCTGCCCCCTGTTTGTGCCCCTTGCCGAGGAGGGCTGGACAGAGGGTGAGGTGCCCAGGCTTGCCGCTGAGCGCTACCTTGAGGGGCTTAAGGCCCATGGCATAGACGTGCTGGTGCTGGGGTGCACGCATTATCCGCTGTTGAGGCCCATGCTGGCTCTTGTGATGGGCAAGGATACAAGTATCATTGACTCCGCCTCGGAGACCGCGCGCGAGGTCAGGGATACGCTTGAAAAGGACGGTCTTGCAAATGAGGCTGAGCAGGGCAGGGCATCGTTTTTTGTCACTGACAGCCCGGAGAAGTTCCAGAGCGTGGGAGAGCGGTTCCTTAAACATAATATAAAAGACATAAATAAGGTAGTGCTGAAGGAGGTTTGTTGATGAGAGCGGATGGAAGGAAGCCTGACCAGCTCAGGGACGTGAGTTTCACGATGGACTACATACCCCCTGCCGAGGGGTCGGTGCTTATAGCGATAGGCAACACGAGGGTCATCTGTAACGCAACCATAGAGGACAAGGTCCCTCCCTTTATGAAAGGCTCCGGCTCGGGCTGGGTCACGGCCGAGTACTCCATGCTGCCGCGCGCCACTGATGTCAGGACCCCGCGCGAGAGCTCAAAGGGCAAGGTAGGCGGGCGCACGCACGAGATACAGCGCCTGATCGGGCGCAGCATGCGCTCGGTGGTGGACCTCAAGGGACTCGGGGAGCGCACAATATGGATAGACTGCGACGTTATACAGGCTGACGGCGGCACGCGCACGGCCTCCATCACGGGGGCTTACCTGTGTCTGGCTCATGCGCTCAGGTACGCAATGGACCACGGCATGGTCTCAAGGCCGCTGCTCATGGACCATGTGGCGGCCATCAGCGTTGGCATTGTGGGAGGCAAGGCGCTTCTTGACCTCAACTACGGAGAGGATTTCGAGGCCTCCGTGGACATGAACCTCGTTATGACCGGGCAGGGCCGGTTCATTGAGGTGCAGGGTACGGCGGAGGGCGACCCCTTTAGAAGAAGCGAACTGGACGAACTGCTGGGCCTTGGTGAAAATGGTATTAAGGATCTGGTGGAAATGCAGAAGGCACAAATGCCGGAGGGTGTGCTAAAATTATAGTATTATGATCGGCGATTCCAAAAATTCAAACATGTTCCGGGGACTTGTCATCTGGCTGCTTGTGATCATGCTGATGATACTCCTGTTCAATCTGATGAACACCCCGCAGAAGACGGACTCGGAGATCAAGTTCTCGGAGTTCCTCCAGAGCCTGGAGCGCGGGGAGGTCCAGGAGGTCGTCATCAAGGACAACGACATCTCCGGGCGCATGAAGGACGGCAAGCAGTTTGCCACCTATGCCACCGATTACCCCGACCTGGTGCCAAAGCTCAGGGAAAAGGGTGTGGAGATAACCGCCAGGCCCCCTGACCAGAACCCCTGGTACGTGACCTTCTTCTTCTCGTGGGGGCCGATAATCTTCCTCGTGCTCGTATGGGTATTCTTCATGCGCCAGATGCAGGGCGGCGGCAACAAGGCCATGAGCTTCGGGAAGTCAAAGGCCAGGCTCTTTACCGAGCACCAGGTGAAGATCACCTTCAGCGACGTGGCCGGCATCGAGGAGGCAAAGGACGAGGTCCAGGAGATCATCGACTTCCTCCGCGACCCCCAGAAGTTCTCCAGACTCGGCGGAAAGATACCCAAGGGAGTGCTGCTTGTGGGCGCTCCGGGCACGGGCAAGACCCTGCTTGGGCGCGCCATCGCCGGTGAGGCCAACGTGCCTTTCTACAGCATATCCGGCTCTGATTTCGTCGAGATGTTCGTTGGGGTGGGGGCCTCGCGCGTCAGGGACCTGTTTGAACAGGCCAAAAAGAGCGCCCCGTGCATTGTGTTCATAGACGAGATAGACGCTGTCGGACGCCACAGGGGCGCGGGCCTTGGAGGCGGACATGACGAGCGCGAACAGACACTGAACCAGCTCCTGGTGGAGATGGACGGTTTCGAGGGCAATGAGGGTGTGATAATTCTCGCGGCCACGAACCGCCCGGACGTGCTGGACCCGGCGCTTTTGAGGCCGGGAAGGTTCGACCGCCAGGTCATCGTGCCTCCCCCTGACGTCAAGGGCAGGGAGGCCATATTGAAGGTCCATGTCAAGGACATACCCATAAACGGCGAGGTCGAGCTTTCGAAGATAGCCCGTGGCACTCCGGGCTTCACGGGCGCCGATCTTGCGAACCTCGTGAACGAGGCCGCCCTGCTTGCCGCGCGCAAGGACAAGACCAGCGTGAGCAGGGAGGACTTTGAGGAGGCCAAGGACAAGGTCATGATGGGTGCTGCCAGAAAGAGCATGATAATCAGTGATGAGGAAAAGAAGAACACCGCATACCATGAGGCGGGGCACGTTCTGATGGCCATCCTCACACCGGGCACCGACCCCATACACAAGGTAACGATCATCCCGCGCGGAAGGGCGCTCGGTGTGACCCAGCAGCTTCCAGAGGACGACAGGTACACCCATTCAAAGAGCTACCTTGTGAAGACACTGGGTGTTCTCATGGGCGGGCGCGTGGCTGAGGAGCTTGCCCTTAACCATATGACAACGGGAGCGGGAAACGATATCGAGCGCGCAACGGACCTTGCAAGGAAGATGGTCACCGAGTGGGGCATGAGCGATAAGCTCGGCCCCCTGACCTTTGGGAAGAAGGAAGAGCAGATATTCCTTGGAAGAGAGATCTCGCAACACAAGGACTACAGCGAGAAGACCGCGGAAGATATCGACGTGGAGGTGCGCCGCATAGTAACCGGGGCCTATGACACGTCAAAGAGCCTCATAAGGGAGAACATGGACAAGCTCGAGGCCCTTGCCAACGAGCTGCTTGAGCGTGAGACCATGGACGCTCGCGAGATCTTCGAGGTAGTGGGGCTTGAGTACAAGCCCGGTAAATATGAAGAGGAACCCGGCTCTAAACCTGAGGTGAAAGAGGCTGACGAGTCCGGAGACGACTTGCCTGCGGGTTCTGAAGACTCTGTAACTCCACAAGAGTAGTAATGCGTTTTTCCTGGGACCGTTTCTCGCTCGACTTCACCTCCAAGACCCATATCATGGGCATACTCAATGTAACCCCCGACTCCTTCTCCGATGGTGGTGAGTTCTTTGACATGGAAGCCGCCGTGAAGCGCGCCCATGAGATGGTGGACCACGGCGCGGACATCATCGACATAGGCGGTCAGTCCACCCGCCCGGGCTCGCTTCCGGTGGGCCTGGAGGAGGAGATCAGGCG
Organism: Nitrospirota bacterium; assembly: GCA_030638335.1. Taxonomy (GTDB): domain Bacteria; phylum Nitrospirota; class Thermodesulfovibrionia; order Thermodesulfovibrionales; family JdFR-86; genus DAOWET01. Next base: position 7,107 of record DAOWET010000057.1, on the reverse strand, counting down.
CACCGTGCCCGTGATCGAGGCCATTGCCGGGGACATCCCGGTGCCTGTATCCATAGACACCTATCAGGCGGGGGTGGCAAGCAAAGCGCTTGAGGCGGGCGCGTCCATGGTCAACGACATAAGCGGGCTCCGCTTTGACCCCGGGATGGCACGAGTTGCCGCAGAGGCGGACGTGCCTGTTGTGCTCATGCATATCAGGGGCACGCCTCGCGAGATGCAGAAGGACCCTGTTTACGAGGCCCTGGTCCCGGAGGGGATGGAATACCTGCGCACAAGCGCGGCCATTGCAAGGGACGCGGGTGTGGAGAGGTTGATCATAGACCCGGGCATCGGGTTTGGAAAGACCTTTGAGCATAACCTGGAACTCATAGCCTCCATTGGGGAGTTTGCGAAGATGGGCTATCCTGTGCTTGTGGGGCCCTCGCGCAAAGCGTTTATTGGTGCTATTCTTGGGGGTGTCTCAGAGGACCGGAGGCTTGAGGGCACGGCGGCCGTTGTCACGGCCTGTGTCTTGAACGGCGCGCATCTGGTCAGGGTCCATGACGTGGCTGAGATGAAAAAGGTAGTGACGGTCGCCGACGCCATACGTACTGGAAGGGTCTGATTCACTGCATCTACTGCATCATAAGCCGCTCGAAGTACGACAAGCACTCCTTCGCGACTTCTTCTTTGTATCTACAGCAAATCAGAGCGTCTTGTTTTCACTTTGTTTCTTCTTTGCATCTGATCTGCAAGGGGCAAATCAGAACTCGTGATATAAGCGTGTAAGAGGCGGGCATCCGTGTAGCCATTTCCGGTGGAGCTACTCCACGGTCACTACTATGATATCGAATGATGAGCCCCATGTAAGGGGCCGAACTACCGCATGAAGGCTGATGCTGTCTGCTATTTCCACCGCCACGCTGTTGAAACCCTCTGAATAGAAAACCGTGTTTCTGGCAAAGCGCGTCGGGGCTATGTCCACGCGGTTTACCTTGTAGCCCTCGTTCATGAGCTTCTGGGCCAGCACCCTTGCCGAGCCCATGTCCCCTGTGCCTGAGAGCACCTTGATGGAGACATCGTCGGCGGAGAAGGCCATGGAAGATGCCTCCGGAAGCCCCCCTTCATTTTCAAGCTCAGTAAGCCGCTGCTCAATATCAGAGACCTCTTCCCTGAGTTCGCCCTTTGCCCAGTCCACGGCCATGGCGTTGAGTTTTCCGTCCAAGGAGTCTATCTTCTCCTCCACCTGCTTTATGCTTGAGGCCAGGCCGTCAAACTGGGTGCCGAGGACGTTGTTCTGCTGCTGGAGCATCTCAATGCGTTCGGCATTGGAGGCCACGGTCTCCCGCATCTGCTTTGACGAGGCGCAGGCGGACAGGGTAAGTGTCAAAGCGACGATCACCAGCCATGAATGCCTCATCTGTCCTCCTGGGTAACCTTATTATCTGTACCAGTATTATTGTACCCCATAAGGTAGCAAGCAGTTTTTGGAAATCCGCGTGACGTGTCTTGTGTGTGCCGGATTATTTACAATAGTGTCCATGGACGAAACATTTGCAGCCAGACTGACAGCCTTTACCAGGGGCCTTGACCATGATGCCGGCAGGATAGCCAACCTCGGGGGGTCGGCCACAGCCGTGGTGCTTGCGGCCATGGACAGGCGTTTCCTTATGCTGGAGAAGACCGAGGACAGGGCCCGGGCCCTGTGCCAGGACATAGCCCTCTACAGGGCGGTCATGGGAAAAATGGCCCCTCCGGTCGGGCTCCTGCCCTCGGCCCTGGACGTGGAGGCCACTGGGGCGCGTGCAGCAATCGTAAGGGCGGGTGCCGGGGCCTTTGGGGGGTTTGTGGCCTCTCCCGGGGCCTTTGAGGATGCCTTGTGGGAGCCCGACGCCCTTGGCGCGGCTGTTGTCAGGCTTGACGCTGGAGCAGAGGTGGACCGTGAGACACTTGAGCTCTGTCTTGTGGACGCCGGGTATGTGAAGGCCCCGCTTGTGACATCGCCGGGACAGTTCAGCCTGAGGGGCTTCATCCTGGACGTATACCCCGCCGGGGCTGACGGGCCTGTGAGGGCGGAGTTCTTTGGAGACGATATAGAAGAGCTGAGGGCCTTTGACGTTGAGACTCAGCGCTCCATAAAAGAGCTTGACGAGGTGCTGCTCCTGCCAGCGGCGGGCCCCCCGGAGGGCCGGGACATGCCATTGCCCCTGTTTGTGGAGGATATGCTCAAGCTCTGCTCAAGCGACCTTACCGAAGAGGAGCGGGCGCTTCTGCCCGTCTGGACCCTGGAGCTCTCACGCTACAGGATAGGCGGCGAGGGTGTGGCGGCCGAAGGACTCTCCATAGTCGGCCTCGGGGTGATGCATGGGGAGCGCAAGGACCTGTATGAGCTTCCGGCGCTTATTGATGATCTCTCCAGGCACGAACAGGTGGTTATCGTGGCCTCCTCGGGCGGTCAGGCAGAGCGCTTGCACGAGGTCTTTGCCGATGAGGGCGTGGTATGCCCCGTGGTGGCCTTTGATGAGGCCGGGGCCTATGCGGGCAGATGCTTTATTACCGTATGCGGGCTCTCGGAGGGGCTCAGGGTGCCGGGCCTTCTGGTGCTTACCGAAAAAGAGCTCTTTGGGGGCAGGCCCGCGTACAGGCCCTTGAAGCGCTCAAAGGTCTCGGGGCTTCTCACAAACGTTGACGACCTTGCCAAGGACGATTACATAGTACACGCGGACAAGGGCATAGGGAGGTTCCTGGGCCTGATGCACGAGGAGGTGGAGGGCACCGGGTATGACCTGCTGGCACTTGAGTACGACGAGGGCGACCGCCTCTACCTGCCCATAGATTCCATAGGCCAGGTGCGGAAGTACCACGTGCAGGAGGGCGTGGAGCCGAAACTCGACAGCCTCAGGACAAAGCGGTGGCAGAAGACCAGGGCCAGGGTGCTCAAGAAGATAAAGGTGCTTGCCGGCAAGCTCCTGAAGCTCTACGCGGGGAGGCAACTCACGGAGGGCGTGGCCTTTGGCCGGGACACGGAGATGCACAGGGAGTTCGACAGTTTTTTCCCCTACGAGGAGACCCCTGACCAGAGCGCCTCGGTGGAGGCCATCAAGCGGGACATGGAGGGCAGCCGTCCCATGGACAGGCTCCTGTGCGGGGACGTGGGCTACGGCAAGACAGAGGTGGCCATGCGCGCGGCCTTCAAGGCGGTGTACCACGGCAAGCAGGTGGCGGTCCTTGTGCCCACCACGCTTTTGTGCGAGCAGCACGAGAGGGTTTTTAAGCAGCGCTTTTCAGCTTTTCCCGTAACCATTGACAGCATCAGCCGCTTTAAGACACCGGCAAAGAGGAAGGAAGTCATAAACAGGCTTGCCCGTGGGGAGGTGGACATAGTCATCTCCACACACGCACTGTTGAGGGGTGACACGCGCTTCCATGACCTTGGGCTGCTGATAATCGACGAGGAGCACCGCTTTGGGGTCAGGCAGAAGGAAAAACTAAAAGACCTCAAGCTCGGTGTGGACGTGCTTGCGCTCAGCGCCACGCCCATCCCCCGCACGCTCCAGATGTCTCTTTCGGGCATCAGGAGCATGAGCGTGATCGAGACCCCGCCAGAGGAGCGGCTGGCCGTGATAACGGAGGTGGCGCCATTTGGCATGGCCGTTGTGCGCGACTCCATAAACGCGGAGCTTGCGCGCGGGGGGCAGGTGTTCTTCGTCCATAACAGGATAAAGGACATCATGAAGCTCTACGAGAAGCTGAGGGACGCGGTCCCGAAGGCAAGGGTGGCCATGGCCCACGGACAGATGCCCGAGCGGGAGCTTGAGCGTGTGATGCTAGGGTTTCTGAACCGGGAGACCGACGTGCTGCTCTCTACCGCCATAGTCGGCGCGGGGCTGGACATCCCCACCGCAAATACCATCATAGTGGACATGGCTCATATGCACGGCCTTGCCGACCTGTACCAGCTAAAGGGCAGGGTTGGCCGGAGCGACACCCGCGCCTACGCGTATTTCCTCATACCCGGGGAGGACGTGATCACGGAGGAGGCCAGGATGAGGCTCCAGGCCCTGCAGGAACTGAGCTATATGGGCGCGGGGTTCAGGCTTGCCATGAAGGACCTTGAGATCCGGGGGGCGGGAAACATGCTGGGCGCAGAGCAGTCGGGCTCCATCGAGGCCGTGGGGTTCGACCTCTACATGGAGATGCTGGAGGAGGCCGTGGCCGAGCTCAGGGGCGAGCCCAGGAAGAAGGAAGTGAAGGCAGAGCTCAACATGAGGGTGAACGCCTATGTGCCTGAGGCGTACATCGGGGACATGGCCCTCAGATTAAGCGCCTACCGCGCCGTGTCCGCGGCTAGTGACGACGAGGCCCTGCGGGCGGTGGGTGAGGAGATGGCTGACAGGTACGGCCCCCTGCCCGGGCCATTTGAGACGTTGATCAGGGTGAGGGGGCTTGCGCTGATGGCCGGGCTGCTCCAGGTGACGGGTATAACAGACCGCGGGGGAAGGGTCAGGCTGGACTTTCAGGCGGACGCGGGCATGAGCGCCGACCGGGCCATGGAGGCCCTTGGCAAGCGGGCCGGGTTGCGTTTTCACCCCTCGGGGTTCGAGTTCCGGTGCGCGGGCGACGTGCTGGATGAGACCAGGGCAGTGCTTGAGAGGCTGCTTGGGCCGGGCAGCCCGCATATTGCATTAAAGCCGTAATAAATGTCTTCACACCTGCTGTTTATTCCTATATAATCTAGCAAGGGGAATGGGGAGGTGTAATCCCTGACCTGTTTGGTCGGGCATATGCCTCATCTGCTGGAAGGGAGGCTGTTATGGACTCCGCTTATCAGGCCCTGAGGGAAGACCATGAGAGGATACTGTCCATCCTGAAGGCATCCAGGGATTCGGGGTTTGAGGATCCGATCGAGAAGTGCCGGGCTCTCCACATCATGCTGCTGGACCATTTTGACCGGGAGGACCATGTAGTATATTCCGCCCTGAGGGACGCTTCCCTTGATGACCACAGGATTCGTGAGCTCCTGGACCAGTTTGACGACGACCTGCTGGAGATAACCGTGGCAGCAAAGGAGTTCTTCTTAACGTGCGTTCCGGACGAAAGCCAGAAGTTAGACCATCTCAGGGATTACGGCACATTCTACATCCTCCTGAGGGACCGCTTCAGTCGCGAGGAGACTATTCTGTTCAGGGAGTATGAGCGCATCACTCATTAGGGGGCCACGGCCCCTTTATTCGGGTATCCAATAATATGAGCGTTGAGGGGGCACGAGGCACCTTAAGTAAAGAGCCCGTGGCTCTTTTGCTGTGATACAATAGACAGATGTGGTCAACACTGACAGACCGCTGTGCCTGGCGCGGTATGGTGCTTGCAGCGACACTCTGTGCTCTGGGGCTTCTGGCCTCTGCTGCACAGGCAAGCGGGCGCACCCCGTCTCTTATCGAGTACATCCAATCCTCCCTTGCGGCTGACCAGGGGCTCTCCCAGGCTGAGCGGGACGCCTACCTTGGGGCCTTCAGGCACGGTCTTGCGGGATATTCCGGGGACATACTCAGGGCTGAGCGCCTGGAGGGGGCTCAAGTGCTTTTAAGGGTGGTCACCGAGGGCTCCTTTGACAACGCAAATGTGGAGCGCACCGTATCCATTGCCACGGAGGCCTACATAGCCGTAAGCAGGGGGGCGGCGGCAGAGGTGGTGGAGGGTATCGCCCTGTACGGGTTCCGCAAGGACGTGGGGGGCGATGAGATAGAGACCTGGGCCAATGGCTACCGCGACTGCATACGTTTCGGGGTGCCGGACTACATTGCAGAGGATCTTGTCTTCAACGCGGTGGAACACGACTGGGACCACTATACCTTCAACTCCCTCAAGTGGGTGCTTGTGGAGGCCGCAAAGGCCGGATACCCCATGGAGGAGTTCCACTCCATGCTCATGGTCGAATTCTTAAAAGGCGACGGGAAACGCCCCGGGGCCCTTGGCTCCGAGGTGATGGCCTTGTTCCGGGAGGCCGCGGCCAGGGGGGAGAAGCCCAAGGCCCCGGCTTATGAGGGCTCTTTTATCCCCAAGGCCTCCAGGCCCGTGACAAAGGAGCCTGTGGCGCCTGTAGCTCCGGCAGCCCCGGCTCCGGCTTTGGAAAAACCCGCGGCGCCTGTACCTGTGGCGCCTGTTTCACCTGTAGATCCGGTAGCCCCTGTAGCTCCTGTAGCTCCGGCCCCTTCAGAGCCCGCGCGCCAGGATACTCAGGGCCCGCCCCCGACATCCTCGACGTCAGGAGGCGGTATTATTGCCAAACTTGAGAGTTCTTGGAACTCGTTCATAGGGGCGCCTTATGTCTGGGGGGGCGAGACCAGGCGCGGCACTGACTGTTCGGGATTTGTGCAGGCGGTTTTCGGTGAGGCGGGAGTAGGGCTCCCCAGGGTCTCGCGCGAGCCGTGGAAGGTGGGGCAGGATGTGCCCAGAGGTGGGCTTAACAAAGGAGACCTGGTGTTCTTCCGCACCATGGGCAACAGGATATCACATGTGGGGATTGTCACCGACCCGGGAAGCGGGCGGTTCATACACGCCTCGTCCTCGCGCGGTGTGGTCTACGACAAGCTCTCGATCAGGTATTACAGCGCGCGCTACGCAGGGGCCAGGCGGGTGTTATCAGCGGATGCCCTGGCCCTTCTTTTTGGCGATTAGCCTTCTTCCTCTTCGGCTTCCTTTACCTCTGCCTCAAAGGTCTTGAACACCGGCTTGCCCTGCTTCTTGTACGGGAACACGTTGAGGTACATCTCCGTGGCATCCCTCAAGTTGCCTAGAGCATCCTCCTCTGAGTGGCCCTGGCTCTTTGTGCCCACCTCAGGGCATATGGCCGAGTACTGTCCCTGTCCCTCTTCGTGTATGACAGCCGTAAATGTGCGCTTTCCCATCTGTCCTCCTTGGGGCCACGGGCCCCTTTTAAACTGGTGGCTTTCAGCCTCGAATGTTATTAACCCAAGAAAACCCCCTCCGTGAGGGGCCTCCTTGGGGCCACGGGCCCCTTTTAAACTGGTGGCTTTCAGCCTCGAACGTTATTAACCCAAGAAAACCCCCTCCGTGAGGGGCCTCCTTGGGGCCACGGGCCCCTTTTAAACTGGTGGCTTTCAGCCT
>DAOWET010000209.1 GCA_030638335.1 Nitrospirota bacterium | reverse complement strand
TTGATATTTATTATCACATCCGACATATCCATACCAATCAGTACCATTCCAAGCCATATGCAGAACGTATAGATAGGGACCAGGCTGATGGGGTTCGTGACAAAGACACCGGTTACTGTTGCGCTCCGGCTCAGGCGGAAAATATACGCGGCCAGAAGTCCAAGCAGTGTATGAAAACCGATAAATGGTGAGAAACCGATAAAAACACCCACAGCAAAAGACACGGCTATCTTCCGCGGAGAAGCGTCTATCCGCAGCATGTTCCTGAGCCTGTCCCTGAAGCGCATGAAAATGGCCATTATCCGCCTTCCCCGCCAAAGTGTTCAAAACCGGATGGCTCAAGGGCCCTCTCATCACCGTCAGCGGTCCTCAGAACAACACCATCTCCCTTGACCACCTCTCCTATCCTTACAGGCCCGCCGCGCCCACGTCTCAAGGTCCCGCGCGCCGCAAAGAGCAACTCGTAATCCTCGCCCCCTGAGAGCACAAGGCCCATAAGGTCAAGCTTAAGCACGGAGGCTGTCATGCGCGTACCCTCAGACACTGGGATGCTCTCCATATCGATCACCGCCCCCACGCCGCTTTCGGCACACATGCGATTTAAGTCCAAGGCCAGCCCGTCGCTGATATCTATCATGGCGGTCGCCCTGCCAAGCCACGCACCCGGCTTCCGGGCCAGAGGCAACAGGTGCCGCCTGACAAGAGGCTCCATTATCTTCCATGGCAGGGCCCCCCGCGTAAAGCGCCTGTCCAGCCTCAAGGGGCTGCCTATCTCTCTTAGAAGCTCCAGGCCGGAGGCTGAATCCCCCAGAGGGCCGGTCACATAGAGCGCGTCTCCGGGCCTGGCCCCTGAACGCAATACAGGCCTTTGGGCCTGTCCTATAACGGTTGCTGAAAGCACCATGCCACTGCGGCTTGCGGATATGTCCCCGCCAGCCAGCGAGGCCCCGTAGAGGTCGAGCGCGTCGCTCACCCCGTCAAAGAACCTCTCCATGAATACTGTGTCGGTGGACCCTGGCAGAGCCAGCGCAAGAAGTATCTGCATGGGACTACCGCCCATTGCGTATATGTCGCTTACATTGACGGACACCAGCTTGAACCCGAGCTGATAAGGCATGACAAGCGAGAGGTCGAAATGCACGCCTTCGGCCATGATGTCAGTGCTTGTAAGGAGCTTGCCCTGCGGCAGGCCCGCTACAGCCGCATCGTCGCCAATGCCGCGCAGGAGTTTTCCCCGGCGCTGCCCTGAAAATCTCCCCCTGATCAGTTCAACAAGAGGGAGCTCCCCCAACTCGGACAGGTTCATTTCCCCCTTGATTTCCTTCGGGCGGTTTTTTTCCTGGGCTTTGCCGCAAGCGCGGCCTTCAGTACCTCGTCCATTGTCTCCACGGGCAGGAACACCATGTCCTTCATCACATACTTTGGTATGTCCTCAAGGTCCTTCTTGTTGCGGGCCGGTATCAGCACGGTCTTGATCCCGTGGCGCTTGGCCGCAAGGGCTTTTTCCTTCAGCCCCCCGATGGGAAGCACACGGCCCCTGAGCGTGACCTCCCCGGTCATGGCGCAGGTACGGCTTACGGACCGGCCGGTAAGGGCGGAGGCTATTGCAGTGGCCATGGTTATGCCGGCGGACGGGCCGTCCTTTGGTGTCGCCCCCGCGGGGACATGTACGTGGAGGTCTATCCTGGCAAAGATGTCAGGCTTTATTCCAAGGGACTTGGCCTGTGAGCGCACAAAGCTCAACGCGGCATGTGCGGACTCCTTCATCACATCACCGAGATGCCCGGTCAAAGTAAGGTTGCCCTTGCCAAGCATCGTGGTGGCCTCAATGTAGATGATGTCACCGCCTGTCTCGGTCCACGCAAGGCCCGTGGCCACCCCCACCTCGTCCTTGCGCATCTCCTCCTCCGGCAGGAATCGGGGAGCACCCAGGAAGGAGCTTACGTTGCCAGCGGTTATGGAGTATTTCTTTTTCTTCTTCTCCGCTATACCGCGCGCCACCTTGCGGCAGAGGTTGGCTATCTCTCGCTCAAGGTTTCTGACACCGGCCTCGCGCGTGTACTGGGAGATCAGAAGCAGGAGGGCCTGGTCCGAAAGCCTCAGGATCTTCTCTGTGATGCCGTGCTCCTTGAGCTGTTTGGGCACGAGATAGTTCCTGGCAATTCCGAGCTTCTCCTGCGCTGTGTAGCCGGAGAGGCGGATCAATTCCATACGGTCCCTCAGGGGGCCCGGGATGGTATCGGACATGTTGCCCGTGGTAATGAACATGACCTTCGAGAGGTCAAAGGGCACACTCAGGTAATGGTCCGCAAAGGCATAGTTCTGCTCAGGGTCCAGGACCTCCAAGAGGGCGCTCGATGGGTCTCCCCTGTAGTCCGAACCGATCTTGTCCACCTCGTCCAGCATGAAGACAGGGTTGTTCGTGCCAGCCTGCTTTATGCCCTGGATAATGCGGCCCGGAAGAGCACCTACGTATGTGCGGCGGTGTCCCCGGATCTCGGCCTCGTCACGCACCCCGCCTATGGACAGGCGAACGAACTCACGCCCCAGCGCACGAGCGATGGACTTGCCCAGTGAGGTCTTGCCCACTCCCGGAGGGCCTATGAAGCACAGGATGGGGCCCTTCATCTTCGCGTTGAGCTTCCTTACGCTCAGGTATTCCAGAATGCGGTCCTTTATCTTCTCAAGGTCGTAGTGGTCCTCGTCCAGGATATTCTTTGCCAGCTTGATATTGAGCATGTCCTTCGTGGACTTTGACCACGGGAGCTCAACCATCCAGTCAAGGTAGGTGCGGATGGTCCCGGACTCCGCTGAATCCGGATGCATCTTCCTCAGCCGGCCAAGCTGCTTCTCAGCCTCCTTGACCACTTTTGATGGCATCTTGGCGTCCTTGATCTTCTTCTTGTACTCCCGGACCTCCTCGCCACGCTCGTCGATCTCGCCCAGTTCCTTCTGGATGGCCTTCAGCTGCTCACGGAGGAAATACTCACGCTGGCTCTTGTCTATCTCTCCCTTTGCCTGGCTCTGAATTTTCTGCTGGACCTCCAGCAGCTCGATCTCTCTGCCAAGGATGTCGCTTATTTTCTTAAGCCGCTCCAGGGGGTCAGTGATGTCGAGCATCTCCTGGGCCTGGTGGGTCTTGAGCCCCAGGTTCGAGGCAACGAGGTCGGAAAGCCGTCCGGGCTCCTCCAGGTTCTCGATTACCACCATCACGTCAGGCAGGATGTTCTTACCCAGAGAGACCGCCTTGTCCATGAGGTCCTTCACCGTACGAAGAAGGGCCTCGGCCTCGATGCTAAGCTCCTCCACAGGCACTTCCTCGATCTTGTCCACCGACGCCTCGAAGTATGGCTCCAGCTTTGTGTACTCCTTGACACGTGCCTTGTTCAGCCCCTGCACCAGGACCTTTATCCTGCCGTCGGGCAGCTTCAGCATGCGCATGATGAGCCCGACCACGCCCACTGTGTAAAGCTCATCAGTGGTGGGGTTTTCAACATTCAGGTCCTTCTGAGTAAGCAGAAGGATCATCTTGTCCCTGGCCAGTGACTCCTCAATGGCCTTGATGGACATCTCCCTGCCCACAAACAGCGGAAGGATCATGTAAGGGAAAACTACAATGTCGCGCACCGGGAGCACGGGCAGGTTCTCGGGTATCTCAAGGTCCTGCCTGTCAGACCCCTCTTCCTCTGATATCTGTTCTAACTCTTCACTCTCGGATATCTCAGCCATTATTCCTCACTTATCGACCTTTGCTCCCCTCTGCGAGTTGAGGGCCTCGACGGTGGAGAACAGATATTTTTTAAAACCCTCCGCCAGTGCGCCGTTGGCAAGGGCGAAATCAACTGTTGCCTTCAGAAAACCAAGTTTGTCCCCGGCGTCATAACGGGTCCCACCAAAGATAAGGCCGTAGACCTTGCGCCTTCCGGCAAGGGCCATCAGGGCGTCGGTCAACTGTATCTCCCCGCCGCTTCCGGGCGAAAGGCCATCAAGCATCTCGAAGATATCCGGGGTGAGTATGTACCTGCCAATGATCGCCAGATCAGAAGGGGCGTCCTCCGGGGCGGGTTTTTCCACAAGGTCGGTTATCTCGTAGACACCCTCCCTTAGCTCCGTGCCTTTTATAACGCCGTAGCGGTGTAACTCCTCCGGCGGCACCCGCATCAGGGCTATCACCGGCCCTCCGGTCTCCTCGTACAGCCCTATCATGTCCTTGAGCAGGCTTTCGCCCGGGGGAATGATGTCGTCGCTTAAGAGAATAGCCACTGGCTCGTCCTTTACAAATGGCCTGGCACAGGAGATGGCATGCCCGAGCCCCAGGGGCTCTCCCTGCCTTATGTAGGCGAAGTCAGAGTTCCTGTGGCGGTTGATCGCCTCAAGCAGTTCGACCTGTCCTTTGTCCCTGAGGGTGTTCTCCAGCTTGTAGGCAATATCAAAGTGGTCCTCGATGGCCCTCTTGTTCTTGCCCGTAATGATAACGAACTCCTCTATGCCGCACGCCTCAGCCTCTTCCACCGCATACTCGATAAGGGGCTTGTCCACAATAGGCAGCATCTCCTTGGGAGATGCCTTTGTGGCAGGCAGGAACCTCGTGCCAAGCCCAGCGGCAGGCAACAGGGCCTTGCGAATTTTAGTATTCTTTTCTGGCATTCGTTACCTCACAACAGTATTGTGTTCTATGCATATTTTACAGCCTAATACATTAAGAAGCAATAATATAGCATATATTTGGCAAAAAACAGCTCAAACCAGCACAAAATGCCCTCAACCTGGCTTTTTTTGCCTCAAACCCTTGAAATTTACCTGCAACATGGGATAATCTGGCTTGTATGGCAGGAACGAAGGACTATAAGGCAATAGTAGCCGTTATCGGCGGGAGGGTGGTCGAGCCAGGACTTCTGAAGGAGGCCGAAAAGGCCGGCAGGGTCCTTGCGAAGCATGGCGTCGTGGTCATGACAGGCGGGCTTGGCGGTGTGATGGAGGCTGCCTCAAAAGGGGCGCGCCAGGCCGGTGGGCTCACCCTTGGCATCCTCCCCGGGGAGGATATATCAGAGGCAAACCCTCATGTCTCGATCCCCGTTGCAACAGGCCTTGGGATTGCCAGGAACGTCATTATCGCGCGCACGGCAGACGCACTTATCGCGGTTGGCGGCGAATACGGCACGCTTTCGGAAATAGCCCATGCCCTCCAGCTGAAAAAAACCGTGGCAGGTATCGGTTCATGGGACATTAACGGGGTCATCCCGGCAAGTGACGCGGAGGAGGCCTGCCGCATCGTATTTGATGCTCTGGGCATCTCCGGAGACCCTGGGCACAACAAATGATCTCCATTGATATCACCGCCCGGGACGGCCGAAGCCGCACAGGCATACTTCGCACCCCAAGGGGTGATGTAAGGATCCCTGCCTTCATGCCCGTTGGCACGCGCGGCACTGTAAAGGCCCTCACACCGGAGGAAGTGGCCGGGGCCGGGGCGGACATAGTCCTTGGCAACACCTACCACCTTTACCTGCGTCCCGGGCATATGACCGTGCATGACCTTGGGGGCATACACAGGTTCATGAACTGGAAGGGCCCGGTGCTCACTGACAGCGGCGGGTTCCAGGTCTTCAGCCTGGCCGGGCTCAGAAAGATCACCCCCGAGGGAGTGGAGTTCAGAAGCCACATAGACGGCTCCACTCATTTCCTGAGCCCTGAGAACGCTACGCGCATACAGCACGTACTCGGGGCGGACATCATCATGGCCTTTGACGAATGCACCCCCTACCCGGCCACAAGGGAATATGCCGCGAACTCCCTGAGGCTCACTACGGACTGGGCGCGCAGGTGCAGGGATATCCACAAAGCAGAAGAGGCAGAGTCCTCGCTCTTTGGCATCGTGCAGGGAGGCATGTACCAGGACCTTCGCCTCCAAAGCCTTGAGGAGCTGATCTCCATAGGCTTTGATGGATATGCTGTGGGAGGGCTGAGCGTTGGTGAGCCAAAGGAGCATATGCGGGAGATAATGGACTACCTTGGCCCTGCGATGCCGGAGGAAAAACCCCGCTACCTGATGGGAATAGGCGACCTCAAGGACATAATGGCCGGGGTGGAGGCGGGCTTTGACATGTTCGACTGCGTCATGCCAACCAGAAATGCGCGCAATGGCACGCTTTTCACATCAACAGGAAGGATAAGCATAAAACGCAACGAGTACAAGAACGACCCCTCCCCCCTTGACGCGGACTGCGATTGCTATACGTGCAGAAACTACTCAAAGGGATATCTGCGCCACCTGTTCCTATGCCGCGAGATACTCTCCATGCGCCTGAACACCATGCACAACCTGCGCTTCTACCTGAGGTTCATGCAGAGGATGCGGGAGGCCATTGGACAGGGCGCATTCGCTGAGTTCAGGGCCCGTTGGGACAAGATAGACTGGTAGCAGCTGCCTTCAAAAAACCAGAAAACGATGGATAAATCATCTACGGATGCCCCTGCCTCACGGATGAGATTTCCCGGGCGCTTGAAGTATAATATTACCCTATGGATGCCGGGATAGCTCAGCGGTAGAGCAGCTGATTCGTAATCAGCAGGTCGGCGGTTCAAGTCCGCTTCCCGGCTCCATATAAATCAAGGGGTTACGCATTTTGCGTTGCCCTTTTTTTGTTGAAGCAGGCAATGCCTAAGCTTTCCGGTGTCAGCCACCAAAGGGCCGTAAAGATATTTCAAAAGACTGGGTTCAAGGAGTTCAAGAAGCTTCTGTGAATATGGTTAGTCCCTCTTTTCTGCAAGGAATTATATTAATTTGAACAAACAAGACCGCCCTCGGATCGAGTCTGACGACCTGCTACAGGCGGCCTTGTTCTTCTTTCATCCTTTCCCATTAGATTGCCGTTGTCTGTTGCTTTTGTATTTTAAAGAGGAAAGTTCTTTTTCTAACTGAGGGATTCGGGTCTGAGGTGTTGTCGTTGTCTTTCCCCTTTAATATGTCCTTGTCAGTGCCTTACCCTTTAAGTATGTGTATCAGTTGTAGTTATAAAGAGGATAGTTTGCTTGTCTGACCGAGGAATTCGGGGTTGAGGTGCTGTAGAGGCTTTAAAAGGAAGCGCGAAGTCGTAGCATCGCTACTTCGAGCGCTTCATTTTGAAGCATATGCAGTGCCTCAGCCCCGAATTACGTCACGAAGCATGATCCTTTTTGGGATCATGCTTCCAACGTCTATGAATCCATAGCCACTGCTCAGGGTGCTCCCTGATGAAGTCCTCAACAGGGGCTGATATGCGTTTTGTGTCCTCAAGCTCGTCCCCTGTGATCTCCACCTCCGGCATAGCGTATGTGGTGAAAGTGCCATCCGGCTTACGATCGTTGAAGACCGGAACAACGGCGGCCCCCGTACGTTTTGCAAGTATGGCCGGCATGCGTGTGGTCCATGCCGGAGCGCCCAGAAAATCTATTCTCACTCCCTCGGCCTGTACGGCCTGGTCCACGGCCACGCCCACGGTGTCGCCTGCCTTCAGGGCCCTCATAAATGCCCTGAGCGCTCCCTGCTTGTAAATGATATGGGAGCCGAACCTCTCCCTGGTTCGCACTATCAGGGCGTTCATGTAAGGGTTTCTCTGCTTTCGCACA
>DAOWET010000102.1 GCA_030638335.1 Nitrospirota bacterium | reverse complement strand
TCAAGCTCAGAGAGGTCTTCGGGCATGGCGTCCTTCTTCTTCTCATCTAGGAACCGCTTGTAATCGAACTTCTTGGCTTCCTGCTGGGCCACTGCCGCCTCTTCGCCGGTAAGGAACTCAAGCTCGTCGGAAAGGGTCTCAATAATGGCCACTGTGGGGATCTTCGTGAACTTGGTCTCCACCTTGTGCTTTGCCCCGAAGGACAGTTCCCTGGCGCGTTGGGCAGCTATTGTTACGAGCCTGAACCGGCTGTCTATCTTGTCCTTGTCATACTCTATGGGGAGACTGACAATATTCATCTCTATGCGTCCTCCTCTGACTCTTCTTCGCTGAATATCTCTTTAACCCCTTCGGGGTCCACCCTGGCCGCCTTGAGCCTCTCCGCGCCTATTATCGTACGGAAATCCTCCACAGCGTGATCCAGTGCGTCGTTTAATATAACATAACCATACTGGTAATAGCTCTCTACCTCACCCCTGGCATTGGCCAGCCTCTCAGCCATGACTTCGTCGGTGTCCGTGTCCCGGCCCCGGAGCCTCATGGCAAGGGCCTTCACCGATGGCGGCAGCACGAAAATGAACACCGCCTCGGGCAATATCTTCCGGAGCTGGGCAGCCCCCTGCACGTCTATGTCATGTATTATGTCCCTGCCCTGGCCAAGGAGGGTATCAAGCATACGCCTGGAGGTGCCATAGCAGTTTCCGTGCACCTCGGCCCATTCCACGAACTCCCCGTTATCCACCATCCGTGTGAAGACGTTTTTGCTTACGAAGTGGTAGTCCCCCTCGTCCTGCTCGCCTGTGCGGGGGTCGCGGGTGGTGTGGGATACGGCGAACCGGAGGTTTTCGTCATGCCTCATGACCTCAGCGCAGATGGTGCTCTTGCCAGCGCCCGAAGGTGCTGAAACAATGAACAGAATTCCCTTTTTACGTCTCATGTCCATTATTTTTCCTTAAGAAGATCCAACCTGTAATAAATATCCAACCTGCATAATGCACGAGTTCTGATTTGCCCCTTATAGATCAATGACAAGCCAGAAGACGCGAAGGAGCCACGGGCTCCATTACTGTAAATTCTGGGCCTGCTCGCGAGCCCGCTCTATCTCCGCCTTCATGTCTATGACATGGGCCAGCACGGCCTTGTCCCCGGTCTTGGAGGCGATGGTGTTGACCTCCCGGTTGAGTTCCTGGAGCAGGAAATCCAGCTTCCTGCCCACTGCCGGGCCGTTTGCCAGTATGTCCATCATCTGGTCCACATGGCTCCTAATACGGGCCAGTTCCTCCGTGATATCGGACTTCTCAACGATCTGGGCCGCCTCCTGGAGGATCCTGCCCTCATCTATCTCCCGGTCCCTGAGCAGGTCGTTCAGCCGCTCGGTGTATTTCTTCCTGCACTCGCCCATTATGGCCGGGCACATGTTGTTTATATCGTCGTTCCTTGCGGCAATGCTCTCGGCGATGGAGCGTATCTCCCCGGCAAGGGTATCGCCTTCCCTGCGCCTCATCTCAAAAAGCCCCTCAACCGCCGTCTCAAAGGCCCTGAGCAGATCACTCTCCTCAAAGGTGACCTCTTCGCGCATGAAGGAGTCCTTCCAGCGCAAAAGCGCGTCCATCCCAATCTCCCCCGGCATGTCCAGTTCTTTTGCAAGGTCTGATAGCGATTCCTTTATCTCGCGCGCGGCGTCACGGTCCAGGCGCACGTGCATCTCGCCAGAACCGGCAATGTTTACGTACACGTCGAACTTGCCGCGCTGGAACTTTTTCTTAAGCCGGTCGCGGAGTTCCATCTCCACGCGCCCGAGCGTTGGGGGGACGCGGACGTTTGCGTCCATGTAGCGGTGGTTCAGCGAACGCACCTCAATGCGGAAGACACCGGCCTCGCCCGCGCCGAATCCTGTCATGCTCTGTACCATAGGTAATACTATATGCAAGTATGCGTTGTTAGTCAAATATTGTCGAAATTCAATGGATTCTTTAATAAGGGCTGATAAACTTGGGGAAGTTACAAAATTGCGGTCTTGGTGCTCCTGCGCTTCTGGAAGTAATCACTGGCGGAGACAGAGCGGCCCTTAACCTTCTTGGCCTCTTCGATAAGCGCAATATCAATGAGGTCGGCCTTAAAGCGGGGGTCATTCACCACTTTTTCGAAAAAGACTTCCCTCACATCAGCGTCCAGTGCCTTGAATGCTGTATAGAACACTTCTGCTGTAGCCTGACTGGACTTCATTTTTCAACACCTCCATAACTGTAATTATTATACATCAAGGAGGCTAGTGATCGTGTAAAAATCTGGGAAAACAAAGCAAAAAAACTTTCCTCTAAGGAAAGGCAAGAATTGATAACTACGGTTCATAATTTAATTGAAAAGTGTCCCTATTTATTCCCCTTTAAGAAGTCACCACGAGAAAGGACGGTATCCCCAACTTAATGCATTCCTTAAACTACTTGCTTCCTCATAAGTAATTTCGAGGTCCTTTGCCACTAATGGAGTAGTATTTCTTATCCCGGCACTTACATAATCCCATGCAAGCATCTCGATGGCTATTGCCAGATCAAGCTCATCTTTATTCAATTTCCTAAGACCCAGTTTTATCCATTTAGGATCACTATAAGCAGTCTCTGGCGGACGCCCATTACGAATCTCAATGCTATCGCCGTTAACTTCCAGCCTACCCGCCGCGATGCCCCAACTCATACGTTGGTCAGGCACAAGCCAGATCACAAACCTATCATAACCAGGATATTTTATCTTAAGGTCATACAGTGCGGCCTTTAACAATGGCTCAACATACTCCCTCTTTATATCTATATCATCAACAGCCGCATTCACAGCCACATATTTATAACGCTCTTCATGTTCTGTTATATAAAACTTACCTTTAAATCGTTGCACGTCGTTAGAAGTGGCTGTGCAATATGTTATAGAAATAATAATAGCAAGCAATGTTAACCACAGTAATATTTTAAAAATATTAGTAGTTATAAAGTCCAGCTTTCCAAAAAAATCTGACGGCATTTGTTTCGTGCCGCAATATGGACAGATATTCGCCCTTTCGTGGATAGCCATCATACACTGTGGGCATGCTTTAAGGTCGTCCATTAATACTCCCCCTCCACTGTCTTTAACCGCCTCGTTAATTCAATGTCGATTCTTTTATAAGCATGTTCAAGGGCCGTCAGTACACGTTCTACATTATCATCTTCTCTTGATGATTTATGGCCTTCTTCAATCTTTGATTTAATATTTCTACACTGATCCTTTACATATACATACTCACCAGCAAGAGCCTCTACCTCAGAAGCAATATCTTTTGCTTTGTTTATTGTAGATAGATAATCACTCTCAGAGCTATCAAGTATAAAATCACGCGCTTGATTGGTAAGATTTATAGCTTTTTCAAGATCACTCTTATTAACTGGAATCATCAGGAACTTTCTCCTTCCAATATCCCCATTCTGTCCCCGCAAAAGCCGTAACAATAAATTATCGTAAAGACCTGTATGCCTTGAACTGTTCGCTTTCACAGTATTCTCTCATTTGGAAATCAAAATGCCAATCTCTTTCGCACTTATCAATTATGCTTTGCGGAGTGTTTGCCGATGTGCGGCTCTTTAGCTTCGCAAGTGCCTCGTTCTGCTGATCAATGCAGTATTTCTGCATCACAAAATCTTGCGGCCAATCCTGTGAACATTTATTTTTAATTATCTGATCAGCATTTTTGTAGCCGTCACGCCATCCCTGTGCATGGCTGACCTCATTGAACACAATTGCAAACACGACCGTGACTGCGCAGATAATAAAAACTTCAACTATTCTTCTTTTCTCATATTCCAACACCCTCCCATTCTACCCCCTGCAACTGCAATAAGACAAGAACTTTCTCCCCCACACTTCTTTTAAAATGCCCTTGACCTTAATGTAGTTAAAAGGGTCCTCTGCTTGCCTAACCAAGAAATTAGCTATACTCAAGAATAATTTTTAAAAAATCCTCACAATAAAGCTTCAGCTTCTTCTCGCCAACACCTGAGATATCACTCATCCCATCAAGGTCTCGGGGACGGCTTTGTACCATTTCCTCTAAGGTCGTATCGTGGAAAATAACAAAGGGCGGCACGCCCTGATCTTTGGCTATCTCGACCCGGCGCTCTCTCAGTGCCTCCCAGAGAATTTTGTCCTCTTCCCTGACAAAGTATCCCGTCTGGCTATCACGGCGCTTGGCCCGTCCTTTTTTCTCCCGTTTTTTCTCATGATGCTTTTCCTTTCTAATGCTGACCGTCACCTCTCCCTTCATCACGGCCCATGAGCCTGCGGTCAGTAGCAGGGAGCCGTGGCCCTCCACGTCAGAGCTCAGGAGGTTTTTTGCCATAAGCTGCCTGATCACCGAACGCCACCCAGCCGCGTCCAATTCCTTTCCTATCCCATAGGTACTGAGCTTGTCATGCCCGAACCCGCGAATACGCTCTGAGTCCTTCCCAAGCAGAACGTCTGTTACGTAGGCAGCGCCGAACCTCTGACCTGTGCGAGAGATGCAGGAGAGGGCCTTTTGCGCCACAATAGTGCCATCATACATCTCCACCGGCTCCAGGCACGTATCGCAATTTTCGCATCGGTCTGGTCGCTCCTCGCTGAAATAACCTAGGAGAGTCTTACGGCGGCATGTGCTCCCCTCGCAGAGGGCGACCAATGAGTCAAGCTTCTGGCGCTCAACGCGCTTTCTGGCCTGGCCTGCCTCAGAGCCTTCGATCATCCGCCTCAGCATTACAATATCCTGCATGCCATAAGCCATCCATGCGTTTGCAGGGAGGCCGTCGCGTCCCGCGCGACCCGTTTCCTGGTAATAGGCTTCTATGCTTTTTGGCAGGTCCATGTGGGCGACAAAGCGCACGTCGGGCTTGTCAATGCCAAGCCCAAAGGCAATGGTAGCAACGATGATGACGCCCTCCTCCCTCAGGAACCTGTCATGGTGACGCTGGCGAACATCTGCGCCTAGGCCCGCATGGTAGGGGATGGCCTTGCTAAAACCCCTTTCCTTTAACCACTGGGCGGTTGAATCCACCTTTTTCCTGGACAGGCAATAGACGATGCCTGCGTCGCCCTCGTGCTCATCCTTGATAAAACGCAGCAACTGATCACGGGGTTTTTGTTTCTGGGTAATGCGGTAACGGATGTTCGGTCGGTCAAAACCGCTTACGACAATTTTCGCCTTCTCCAGCCCCAGGCGCATAATTATCTCGTTGCGCGTGGACTCGTCGGCGGTGGCGGTAAGCGCAATGCGCGGTACATGGGGAAAGCGCTCATGGAGTATAGAGAGCTGCAAGTACTCCCGGCGAAAGTCATGGCCCCACTGAGAGACACAGTGGGCCTCGTCGATTGCAAATAGGGCTGGGCTGGCCCGACCAAGCAGATCGAGGAAATGCGGCATCATAAGCCGCTCGGGTGCTACGTAAAGGAGATCCAGTTCCCCGGCAAGCAGTTGG